>DXDD01000035.1 GCA_019115665.1 Candidatus Eisenbergiella pullistercoris
TATGAGTTTTTCCAATAAGAAAACCGTCCTCTGTCTGAAGTTCAATAGACTTATTCACATTTTCCAAAGAATAAACTTCATTATTAGTTGTAAAACAAAAAAGATGTTCAGATTCTTTTAAAGCGAAAAAAATTGTCTTTTTCTCTGATGGTATTATTCCGGTGATTAAATCATGATCTTGCATTATTGCCCCTTCTTGTATTTCCTCTGATGCATCACCATTAGTGCAGATCTCTCGATAAAGAGCAGATACGCATCAATTCATCCTCACTGGCAACAAAAAATCTTTTAAAACTACAATTATATGCAATATATCAAATGGCAGATACCCGTAGAATATCTGCCATTTGATGTAATCTGTGTAAAAATGCAATTATTCGAACTCAATCGTTCCCGGCGGCTTGGAAGTCAGGTCATACATGACCCGGTTCACTCCCTTCACCTCATTGATGATCCGGTTCATCACCCGGGAAAGCACCTCGAAGGGGATCTCCGCCGCCTCCGCGGTCATGAAATCGGAGGTGATCACCGCTCTCAGGGCGACGGCATAATCGTAGGTCCGCTCATCTCCCATCACGCCCACGGAGCGCATGTTGGTGAGGGCCGCGAAATACTGTCCCAGGTTCTTGTCGATGCCGGCCTTTGCAAGCTCCTCCCGGTAGATGGCGTCGGCGTCCTGCACCATGCGGACCTTGTCCGCAGTCACCTCGCCCACGATGCGCACGCCCAGGCCGGGGCCGGGGAAGGGCTGACGGTACACCAGATACTCGGGCAGGCCGAGCTCCAGGCCTGCACGGCGCACTTCGTCCTTGAACAGCATGCGCAGCGGCTCGATGATCTCCTTGAAATCCACATAGTCGGGAAGGCCGCCCACGTTGTGATGGGATTTGATCACGGCGGACTTGCCGAGGCCGCTCTCGATCACATCCGGGTAGATCGTTCCCTGTACCAGGAAATCCACCTTTCCGATCTTCTTCGCTTCCTCCTCAAACACGCGGATGAATTCCTCGCCGATGATCTTGCGCTTCGCCTCCGGCTCGGTCTGGCCGGCAAGCTTTTCATAAAAACGCTCCTGGGCGTTGACGCGGATAAAGTTCAGGTCGTACTGTCCGTCTGGTCCGAAGATCGCCTCCACCTCGTCGCCCTCGTTTTTGCGCAGCAGGCCGTGATCCACGAAAACGCAGGTGAGCTGTTTTCCCACGGCTTTGGAAAGGAGCACCGCCGCCACAGAGGAATCCACTCCGCCGGAAAGGGCGCAGAGGACCTTTCCGCTTCCCACCTCGCTGCGGATCCGGGCGATGGCGGTCTCCACAAAGGAATCCATCTTCCAGTCTCCGGTGCAGCCGCAGACCTTGTATACAAAATTGGAAAGCATTTTCATGCCTTCTCTGGTGTGCATCACCTCAGGATGAAACTGTACCGCGTACAGCTTCCTTTCCGCGTTTTCCATGGCGGCTACCGGGCAGACCGGAGTGTGCGCCGTCACACGGAAATTTTCAGGCGTCTTTTCAATATAATCCGTATGGCTCATCCAGCAGATGGTTCTCGCGGATACTCCCTCAAACAGCACGGAAGAATTGTCCACTTCGACCTCCGTCTTGCCGTATTCGCTCACGGGCGCGGTGGTAACGGTTCCGCCGTTCATGTGCGCCATGAGCTGGGAGCCGTAGCAGATGCCGAGAATCGGAATCCCGAGCTCGTAGATCTCGCTGCTGCAGGTCGGGGAGTCCTCGCCGTAGACGCTGTTGGGACCGCCCGTAAAAATGATGCCCCTGGGCTTCATTTCCCGGATCCTGTCTATGCTCATTGTATGGGGGTGCACTTCGCAGTAAACGCTGCATTCCCGGACTCTTCGTGCGATCAGCTGATTGTACTGTCCGCCGAAGTCCAGAACGATCACCATTTCTCTATCCATGTTTTCCTCCGTTCTTCCGTTCTCTGCCATTATCCTCGCTTTCCTGCTGCCCGCCGGAAATACGACCTATTATAAAATAGAAGCGCTGATCCTGTCAACGTTTTCGCATCCGGCCTTTCACACAGCCTTCTATCCGGCCTTTCACACAGCCCTCTTATCCGGCCGTCATGCCCTCTGCCGGTGCATGGCGGTTTCCCATTTATGTCCGCGGTAGCGCAGGGAGTAGCAGATCGCCCGGAAGATCCAGTCCACGATCATCGCGGCCCATACGCCCAGCAGTCCGAGGTGGAATACATAGGTGAACAGGTAGGCCGCTCCGATGCGGAAGATCCACATGGAGCAGATCGCCAGCACCATCGTCCAGATCACATCGCCTGCGGAACGCAGGGTATTGGGAATGGTAAAGGACGGCACCCAGAACAGGATCGCCATAATATTATGGAAACGCATCACCTCGACCGCCATCTGCGACGCCTCCGGCCCCAGGTTATACAGCTTCACCAGGAACGGAACGCTGACGAACAGCACAAGGGACATGGCCGTCGTCAGGGCAATGGCGAGCTTCATCATTTTTCTGGTATAATATCGGGCCTGTGAGATCTCGCCCGCGCCGATGCAGACGGCGGAAACGCTCACCAGCCCCAGGTTGATGGCGGAGCCGAAAAGAATGTTCCAGCTCGCCAGGGTATTGCCCACCGCGTTCGCCGCGATGGCGGAGGTGCCCATGGTGGACACCACGCTGAGCACCATGATCTTGCCCAGCTGGAACATGCTGTTTTCCAGGCCGTTTGGCACGGCGATATAAAGGATCCTTTTGATCAGGACCGGATTGAAGCGGAAGCGCACCTGTCCGCAGAAATTGATGTCCCGGGAGGAATTGAACATCATCACCATGATCACCACAGCGCCCACGTAACGGGAGATGGTGGTGGGAATGGCCGCGCCCGCCACGCCCCATTTCAGGCCGTAGATGCAGATGGTGTTTCCGATCAGGTTGACCGCATTGATCAGCAGGGAAACCCACATGGTGACCCGCGCGTTGTTCATGGCGCGGAATACGGCGGCGCAGGAATTGTATACGGCAAGGCCGGTGAAGGAAATGGCCGTGATGATCAGGTAGGTTTTGGCCGCCTGCATCACATCGTCCTCGATCTGGCCGAACATCAGCCGCAGCAGCCCGTCATGGAAGGCGATGAAAACCACCGTGATCACCAGAGCAAGGCTGGATGCGAACATCAGGATCTGCCAGGCCACCCTGCTGGCCTCCTCCTTATGCTTCTGCCCCAGATAATGCCCGGCGACCACGGCCCCGCCCGTCGCCAGGGCGGAGAAAACATTGATGAGCAGGATGTTTACCGTATCCACCAGCGATACGCCGGAAACCGCGGCCTCTCCCGCCGCGGATACCATGATCGTATCCGCCATGCCGACGGCGATCGCCAGCGTCTGCTCGATGATCAGGGGGATGATCAGCTTCTTCAGATCCCCGTTGGAATACAGCATTTTTTCGCTCTGCACCTTTGTGTCCCGCATTTTTCCATCCGCCTTTTTTCTTGTGTTTTTCCCTATTCTATTCCGTTTTTCAGCCGATGTAAATACCTTTCTCGTTCCGGGGCGAAGGCCGCGTTACCGCTCAGCCAGGTCTGCGCATCTGCCGCGCTGGCCGTACGAAAACGCCTGCGAAGGAAGTATCGGCACATCGCCTCGCGACGGGCCGGATGCCGTTATCGTTCTGCCGGAGGCTGAACGGCGGCAGGGCCGCGGCCGGGCGGACCGGAATCCGGAAATTCAGAGCGGAGTTCCGGCCGGATATCGCCGGGAACCGGTATAAAATGACCCGTCCCCCGCATATCCTGTAAAAACAGATATCCGGGGGAACTCCGTGAAGGATTATATCGAGGAGCGGGCAATCAACATTGCCAACTATATCATTGAAAGCAGCGCCACTGTGCGCCAGACTGCGAAGCGGTTTGGGATCAGTAAGTCTACGGTTCACAAGGACATTACGGAAAGAATGGAGCAGATCAATCCGATCCTGGCAAAGGAGGCCAGGAAGGTTCTGGATGTGAACAAGTCCGAGCGGCATATCCGGGGCGGCATGGCGACGAGGGAGAAGTATCTTCATCAGCATACCTAAAAAAATATTCGGGAAGCAGAAGCCGAAGGTGCTTTCGTGCGCCGGGGGCTTCTGCTTCCTTTCCTGACTTTTATATAAGGTTCTGCTCGAACCCTCATCCGATCAGCCAGTCTCCGATCCGGATAAACGTACCCAAAGACTGCCCGTCGTGTTCCGGCTCCACCTCAATCCGGACGGTATGCATGCCTGCGGGCAGGTTATCCGCGAGCATTTTGTGATTGATCCGCTCTCTTCGCGGCGCGTAGGAATCCCAGGAGGAGAAAACCTGTTTCTCTCCTGCGTCAATGGAAACGGATATCCGCCCGGAATCCGGCGCGATCATCCAGACAAGGCCGAAGCTGGTGCCGGAAAAGGAAATCTCCAGCCTGCTGCCCGGAATGTCGCTGCTCAGATATCCCTGCTCCCGCCCGCACAGAGCGATCCTTTCCTTCCTGAAGCCCTCTGCTGCAAGCAGGCGAAAGCCTTCCGCCTCCTCTTCCAGCGCATGAACAAGTCTGGAGTCCTTCAGCCGGCGCTTGGGGCAGAGTCTCTTTGCAGCGTGGTTCTGCGGCGCACTTCCCTCTGAAAGGCCCCCCGGCGGCGAAAGTCTCCGGCACGCGTGCCTCTGCGGGTCGCAGGGAGCGTTCAGAAGCTCTTCCATGGCTTTCCGGATGATGGAAAAATAAATCCGGTAGCCCTGGTCGTTGGGATGAACCTGATCCGGAAGAAAATCCGTCCTCTGCCGTCCGTTTTCTCTGACAAAGGCAAGGAAGGCTTCTCCCACGCGGATAACGGGAAGGCCGTATTTTTCAGCCGTTTCCTGATGAACGCGGACGGATTCCGGGATCTGTCCTTTGTCGTAGTTCTCCTCTGCCATCTTCACTGTCGTATTCAGCACCAGGACGATATCGGTCTCCGGAAGCGCTTCCCGGATGTTCTCCACAATGCCTTCCATATCCTCCCGGATCCTTTCCGGATCCCCGGCATAATCGTTCACGGCAAATTCCACGAACACCAGATCCGGCCGGTACTGCAACACATCCCTTTTCAGGCGGTACAGACCAAATTCCGAATTGGTTCCCCCGATCCCTTTATTATGGAAGTCAAAGCTGCACTTCGGAAAGACTTCCTTCATCCATCCAGCCAGGAGCGCCTGCCAGCAGAAGCAGGGAGCCGAAGCTCCCTCTCCCTCCGTGAGCGAGCCTCCCAGCCATACGACGCAGGCCTTCTTTTTTTCCACTGCTTTTTTAAACCGTCTCAGCATGATCTCCTCCCGGCCGTCACTTCACGGCAACTGTGTTTTCCATCTGCGGTATCGGACTTCCGTCCGCTCTTCGCGGCATGTGATACACGACCTCCACCGTTTCGGGATCCTGGTCCCGGTAAGGGATCTTTTTCCCTTCTGCTTTTTGACCGTTCACGCTGAGATGCCCTGCGGCTTCCCGGCCCGGCACAATGGATATGTGATACGTCTTTTTTCGGAATTTCCTGGTGATGCGGATCGTCTGTCCATCCCAGGCAGAGGGCAGCACGGGATCCACGATCAGGCCGTCGAAGGACGCTCTGATCCCGAGGATGTACTGTGTCACCGCTACATACATCCAGGCTGCGGTTCCGGTGAGCCAGGAAACGTTCGCGAGGCCGAAGCGCATGCTGTCCGGTCCGAAGATATTGCTCGCGTATACATAGGGTTCGGCTTTGTATCTCCATACGCCGGCCTTTTCCATGGCGACGGCCGGGATCAGCTGATGATAGTATTCGTATGCCCGGTCCGCATGGCCAAGCATGCATTCCGCGATCACCGCCCAGGTATTGGCATGGCAGAAAACGGAGCCGTTTTCTCCGGTTCCCGGATTATAATTGGTAAGCGGCTCTTTGGGATCCGGGAAGCTGACGATGGGCGGATGGATCTTTTTGATGCCGAGGGGCGTATTCAGGATCTCGTGCACGGATTCCATGGCCGTATCCGTCCTGTCCTTTTCCCCCATTCCGGAAAGCACCGACCAGGTCTGCGCGTTCAGCCATATTTTCGCTTCGCTGCTCTCCGCCTTCCCCACATATTCCCCATTGTCCATGATAGCCCTGCGGTACCATTTCCCATCCCAGGCCTTTTCATTGACCAGCCTCTTCTGTTCCTCGTAAAACCGCGCGCACCAGGCAGCGGTATCCGCTTCTCCCGCAAGCAACGCCAGCTCCTTCAGACAGCGCAGCGCGCATCCCAGCTGCATGGCGGTCCAGATGCTTTCTCCTTTTCCTTCCCTGCACACGCGAAACAAAGCGTCGTTCCAGTCCGAACGCAGCATCAGCGGAAAGCCCTCCGCTCCCAGATGGGCCTGCGTAAACTCCGCCGCTCTTTTCAGGTGCTCATACACCGTCGCCCTGCCGCCGTCATAGAAGCTGACCGATTCCCTTAAAAAGTCCGGCTGTCCCTCCTCCTGGATCAGCTGCCAGACGGTCAGGATCGTCCAGAGATGATCGTCGGAATGGACGCTTGTCACCGGCTCGTAGCCTTCCACCGGGAAAAAGTAATGGTTCACATGGCCGTCCTGATATTGCTGGGTCAGAAGAAGCCGGATCTTCTCCTTCGCCGCCTCCGCATCAAAGGGAATCATGGCAAGGATATCCTGCGCCGTATCTCTGTAGCCTACGCCCCGGAACGTGCCCGTGGCATAATAGGAAAGGTTTCTGGAAAACAGGAAATTCCGCTGCGCCTGATAGAGATTCCAGCAGTTTACCATCCGTTCTGTCTCAGCGTCCGGAAGACTGGCCTGAAAATGGGACAGATACTCCGTCCAGCTCCTTCCAAGCTGAGAAAACGCTTCCCAGGACGCAGCGTTTCTTCTCAGCCGCCTCACAGCTTCCCCAATCTCCTCCGGCGTCATCGCCGTTCCGAGGTAAATGTGGATCGTCCTGCTCTCCCCCGCTCTCAGCTCCAGGGGGATCTGGAAAGCAAAGCAGGGATCTCCTCCCATGAGAAGAGAATTTCCCAGGCTTTCCTGTTCAAGCCCCCAGGGACATTCCTCACTCCTGTAGGGGCCGATGAATTCATCCCTGTCTCCTTCAAAGGATGCCGCCGGAACGTCCGCCGCGAAGTAGACCAGGGGCGTTTCTTCCGGCTTAGGCTGGGTTTCCACGCCGTACCGATAGACCAGGATCTGTCCCTCCTCCATGCTGGAAACACAGAGCTGGTGCTTGTTGTAGCACTGCCACTGAAGCTCCCGCATGAATTCCATCATCCCCAGCTCCACAAAGGGATAGATCTGAAGCGTCTTATCCTGATCGGCGGTGAGCGTCAGCTCCCAGATCAGCGCGTTTTCCTTCGGGCCGACAAAATAAAGAGCCTCCGCCTGTACTCCGTTTTTGCGGGCTGTAAAACGGGTATACCCGAGCCCGTGGGCAGACTCCCAGGCATCCGGTCTTTCCGGCACCGGCATGTTGGTAGGACACCATATCGTATCTCCGTCTTTGATATAGGTATAAAAACCGCTTCTGTCAGTGGGAAGATGGAAAAAGCGGTAATGATTGATCCTCCAGATCTGCGGAGACCGGTAAAACGCGACCCCTCCTCCCGCATGGGACATCATGACATGGAAGGTTCCGTTGGACAGATAGTTCATCCACGGCGTCGGCATATCGTACCGCAGGAAGCGGATCTCCCTGTTTTCATCGTCAAACTGATAGTAGGCTTCCGGCCTGTCTTCTTTTCTCACCGGTTCTCTCCTTTCTGCGCATGCGCCGCCGTTTTCTCCCGCACGTCCTCCAGTACCGTTTCCTGCCTTGCATCCGGCAGTTTCCATGTCAGCGTATTCTTCCGGAGCGTTACGTTTTCGGCATGGCGCACATAGATGCCGGACGCGGGCAGAGGATCGAACAGATGAAACTCCGGATATTCCTCCCCAAGCTCCGGAACCGGCCCTTCCGGAATCTCTTCAGCGCCTCCCGGCATGTCGAAGCGGCAGTCGCTGATCTCGATATTTTCCAGCGGATGCTCCCTCAGGCCGGACAGCACGACGCAGCCCTTCGCGTTTCCCCATTGTTTTCCCTGGTATATGCTGCCTTTCGCCGTCACCACATCCGCCGTCACGCGGACGATCCTCACATTCCGGATGGAATCCGGGCAGCTTTTGGCTCCCGCTTTGCCATCCGCCGTTTTCTCTCTTCCCAGACCGGCGTCCGGAAGCTCCGGGAAGTAGGTTCTCATTCGTCTGCCCGCCGCGATAAAAACGGGGCCGGTACAGCGCACCATGCGGATATCATGGAGATACAGTCCGTCCACGCTCCCGCCGTCCGTCGGCACCACCTTGATCCCGCAGCCGTTCACATCAAAAAAAGTGCAGTTTTCCACTTCCACATTTTCAAAATCGCCCGCAGACTCCGTGCCGATCTTGAAGGCCGCCCAGTCAGAAGTCACCGTGCAGTCTGAGATCCTTATATTCCTGCAGGCGCGTCCCGCCGTGGATTTCAGGCACAGCGCATCGTCCCCGCTGTCGATGCGGCAGCCGGAAACCGCCACATCTCTGCAGCCGTCGATATCGATCCCGTCGTTGTTCTTGTTGCACCGGCTGACAATTTCCGCATCCTGGATCCGTACCTCTTCGCAGTTCAGAAGATGCAGGCACCAGGCTGCGGATCTCCACAGGGCTACGCCTTTTACCGTTACCTGTCTGCAGCCTGCGAATCGGATGAGGAAAGGCCGTATCAGATGATCCGGATGCTCCTGCGGAAAGCATTCCCCTCTTCCGCAGATCACCCCTTCTCCTTCTATCCCCACCCGGTTTGCCTGAAAGGCATAGATCAGCGCCCTGCCCCGTTTATGGCCGACCGCATCCACAAAGCAGGTTTCGTTGTCCGGATAATCCTCTATCCTGTCGCTTCCCAGAAGGAGCGCTCCTTTCTCCAGATAAAGCGTAACGCCGTCCTTCAGGCGCAGGGTTCCCGTCAGATACGTCCCCGCGGTCAGGATCACCCTTCCGCCTCCGGAGACGCTCACCCGGTCTATCGCATCCTGAATCCGTTTCCGGTCCCCCATCTTTGTATGTTCCGGATACAGCTTTTCTTCCATCCGTATTTCTCCTTTCCAGCCGTCCTGTCCTTATTTCCCGGCAGTTTCCCTGCCCGCTTCCACAAGCATCATCAGCGCCATGGACTGTCCGTAGGGCATGGGGCAGATCTCGATTTTCTTATAGTCCTCCTTTCGTTCAAAAACGGGAGTTCCATAGGAAACGCCGTGAACCATGCCTGTTTCATCGATCTTCTCAAGAACGCCTCTGACCGCCTTCTGCGCAATATCCGCAAAAGACGCGTCCAGATAGCCCAGACGCACAGCCTTTAACAGCCCATAGGCAAACGCGCAGCTCGCGGAGGTTTCCAGGTAAGAGGACGGATCGTCCAGCAGCGTATGCCAGAGCCCGGATTCATCCTGGCAGGCCGCAAGCGCCCGCGCCTGTCTGTCAAGCGTGGAAAGGAGAAATTCCTTCACGCCTTCCATTCCTTCCGGAAGGATATCCAGATAATCCACGAGGCCGGCCGTATACCAGGAATTTCCTCTTCCCCACAGGGCCTCCGCAAAATTATGATTCCCGTCGAAGGTCCAGCCATGGAAAAAGAGGCCTGTTTTTCTGTCCGTCAGATATTTGATATGGACCAGGAACTGCCGGACGCTCTCCTGGATGCAGGTGTCGTCATGCAGAATCCGCCCCATCTTCGCGATGAACAGAACCGTCATGTAGAGGGTGTCGTCCCAGAGCTGCCCCTCGTTCCGATTGCCGCTCACCACATGCTGCAGACCGCCCTCCTCTGTTCTCGGAAGCTCTTTCATGGCGCCGTGCAGCCACTTCTCCAGAATGCTCCGGTAACGCTCCAGCCCGGTTTCTTCATAAATGCAGGCAAGCGTCAGCATGGGGCAGGTCGTATTGATATTCTGCGGCGGAAGCCCCTCCTGAATCCTCGCGTCAAACCAGCCGCACAGCCAGGAAAGCGTATCCTGATCTCCCGACGCCATATAATACTGATACAGGGCAAAGAGCGCCACGCCCTGCGGCCATTCCCAGGAATCCATGGAAATGATGCTGATGGGACATACTTCCCGGACAGCGCCCTCATTCTTCATTCCCTTTATCTGTTCCATAAGCTTTTGGATCAGAGCTTCCTTCCGATGGGTTTCCTCCCAGGCCGCCGCAGCGCGCTCTACCGCGGCCGCGTAGGGGGCCGGACGAAGCGGAGACGCCGCCGTAAGCGCGATCCTCCCGCTTCCTGACTGTCCCTTTTCTCCGTCACTGCAAAGCCTGCTCACCAGCATTCCATCCTCCTTTTTCGTAATCAGCACGCCCTCATCCGGCGTCTTCTCCGTTTCCGGATCCCATACCTCCAGACGGAAGATACCCCAGGTTTCTCCAAATGCCGCCGTATCCACCAGTCTCTCTTCTCCTTCATAACCCACCAGGAGCACAGATCTTCCATCCCTGTCCAGACGGATCTCCCCTTCTCTTCCGTCCCAGACCCACCGGTCGATCGTCAGACGGATGCACAGGCCGCCGCCCTCATAAAGGAAGGTATTTCCCGTCCGCTTCACGGAAACCGTATTACTGTCGTCTCCCAGCTCAAAACGGTATCCCAGAAAAGAGGTCTGATAAGCGCCGTCCTTTCTCTGATCCAGGATATAATGAAAGCTTCCTCTGTCGGTTACGAGGCCGAGCTGTCCCAGAATCCGGTTTCTGTACTGATCCGCATAAACCATGGCGGAACAGAAATCGTACTGCCCGTCCAGCGCACGCAGCCGGAAATATTTGGGGTCCTTCCGGTCCCACACCACCATACAGTTTCTGCGCTGCGCCCAGCAGTCGCAGATCCGGAACGCTCCCAGGCAAAAACGCTCCGTCAGAAAGGACCAGGCAAGCCGGTCGGGGCTGTCCAGCTCCCGGATGATCACCGTATCCTCATCCCCTGTCCTGAGAGAATTTTTCCGGTAATAAAACTCGGAAAGCCATCTTTCCTTCCGGCCGAATTTTTCCTGTATGTCCTCCGGACAGTGCGGCGGAAAGCAGACCGCCTCCAGGGAGATCTCCTCTTTTCCGGAAGCGCTCCCGTATTTTCCGTCCGTTCCCTGCCAGATGGCAAAGGCCAGGGAACCGTTCTCCAGATTCCGGTACGCTCTTGCCTGCGGCGGGGCCAGCTGCATCAGAGAGAGATTATAGTGCTCCGCAAGCATGTTCCAGGCGGTCCGGTTCAAAAACTCCGCCATTTCCCTGCACTCCTCATCTTTGAAGAACAGGCGCATCCGGTCGATCTCATGCATGGCGACCAGCACGTACGCAGAGCTGTTGTATTCGCTGAAGGTCCCGCTCAGAGCCGTATAACGGCAGAGCTTTCTCAGGCGTTTTCGTCCCTCTTCAAAGATCTTCCTATCTTCAAGAAGCTCGCCCGCAGAGATCAGCGTCATGGAACTCATGACGCTCATGTTGGTATAGTCCGGCGCCACGTTTCTTTTGATGCTGCATGCCGCAGCCGCCCGAACGGCGGCCTTCATTTTCTTCTGAAGCGGCTGCGGGATCAGATCCTCCTTCAGGATCAACGCCCCGATCAGATTTTTGGAAATAAAATCCGCCCAGTTGTAATCCGGAGCCAGCATGGTCTTCAGATCCTCTTCCAGATAATAGGACCACAGGCCATAGGTTTTGCTTTCCGGATCGGTATCCTGCAGGCTGCATACCCGTTCAAGAATCTGAAGCGCTTCCTGATACCATTCTTCCTTTTCCAGGATCAGGACGGACGCAGCGTAGTCCGCGGAATCCCGTATATTATGTACCAGCCCTTTCCTGCGGGTATGATACCCGCCCACCCAGTTTTCATTGAATACCGTTACCAGGCGTTCCTCTGCGTCATATCGCCCGTGAATCGGTCTCAGCAGTCTGTCTGTCATCCCCTGTCTGTCCATCTTGCCTCCCTTTCGTCCGTTTCCCGCACTGCGGGAAGGGCCCGGCAGCATATGCCGGGCCCTTCTTCTGCCATCTGGCCGTTATGACCGTATGTTTATTCTGTCTGTCCGGCAAGGAACTCATCCACCTGGCTCTGCAGCTCGGTGAGCACTTCGTTCAGTCCGGCATTTTCCAGCTTTTCCACATAAGCGTTGTACTGATCCTCCCAGCCGCTGCCGAGCGCGCCGTTGTACAGGGAGGAAGCATATTCCTGAGATACCGCGCTGATCTGCTCCAGCTGCGTGGAGATGCTTTCCACAGACGCGTTGAAGCCCATCAGATTGGAGATCTCATTATCTTCCGCATTGTTGATCTCAAGCGCCAGTTCGTTGTCGCCGTCCACACAGCCCTGATTCAGATATGCGTTGAAGGTGTTTCCGATGATCCACTTGATTCCCGCATAGGAGGTATCAACTCCGCCCTGGGTGCCGTCATATTCCAGCGTGGTGATGTGGGTATCGTCGATCTTTTCATAATGTACGCCTTCGATGCCGTATACCATCAGATTATACAGATCCTTGCCCTCTTCCGTGGTCATCAGCTCGATCAGGCGGAGCGCCTTGTCCGGATGCTCGCACTTTGCAGTCACGCCGTTTCCGCCCGCAGACCAGGTATTGGTGATATAGTAATTGGTCTTGATCGGAATCGCATAGGTGTCAAATCCGTAGGACTGAGAATAATATTCGGATACCTTTTCCTCGTCTCCCGCCTGGTTGTTGATGCAGAAGATATAGGAAACCTCGTTCATCATGTTCCCGGCCTGGAAATCGCTGGCGGAGATGGTCATGATATCCGGATGGATATAACCCTTTTCATACCATTCTCCGGAAATCCGGTAGGCCTCCTTCACCTCATCGTACAGGTACTGGTTAACCACCTTGTTGTCCTTATTGAAGGCGATGAATTCTCCGTTGATCTTGTCGAAGTTGTCCATGAAGCCGTACTGGGAATAGTACATGGTCGCAAGCGGAGGCATATACTTGGTCGCGCCTTCTCCGGCCTGAACCGCCTGGCAGTACTCCTCAAGGACGGCCGCGATATCCTCTACCGTGCTGTCAGGATCCTGGAATACGGTTTCCATTTTTTCCTTGTCGCCGTACTGATCCAGATACGCCTTGGGAGTCGTGAGATACATCAGGTTTGCCGCTCTCTGGTAGTTGGGAACGATGTAAATATTTCCGCCGATGCTGCCAAGATCCCAGAGCCAGTCAGGGAGCGTGGAGACAAGCGTTTCATTCTCCGCGAGCATGTCGTTCAGAGGAAGATAGGTTCCTTTTTCCACCTCTTCCGCGAAATCAAGGCCCACCGTGTTCAGGATATCGATCTGCTTGTCCGCGGACTGCGCAAGGATTACCGCATTGCTGTATTCATCGCCCGTATAGCAGTTGAAATTCACCGACACGTTCTCCATTCCGGGATAGGTCTTTAAGAGTTCGTTGAAAGCCTCCTCCACCATCTCGGTATCCTTCTGGATGCCGTTGCCGCGGTAATACCATTCCAGCGTCACCGCTTCGCCGTCCTCCGTCTGCGCCGCAGCTTCCTCCGCAGCCGCTTCCGTTTCCGCCGCGTCTGCGGCTTCGGTCTGAGCCTGCGCGGTTTCCGCCGCCGCTCCCGTTTCCGCCGTGTCTGTGGAAGCGCCGCATCCGGCGAGGCTGGCCGCCATGATCACGGCAAGTCCAAGAGCGCCAAGTTTTTTCATCTTCATCATAACTTCCTCCTTCATTTGATTTCCTCTATCTTTTGTTTTCAAAGATATTCTTTTTTCAGCCCTTTACGCCTCCCAGCGTCATGCCCCTGGCAAAGTATTTCTGGAAGAAAGGGAATACGCACAGCACGGGCCCTGCGGCCACGAGAGCCATCGCGTACCGGTAGCTTTCCGAAGGGAATACCTCCCCGCCCATCAGCTCGCCGGCCTCCGCCAGCTGCTTCAGAAATTCCGCCTCGTTCAGTATTTTCTGCAGAAGATACTGAAGGGAATAGAGCTTGGGATCCGTGATATACAGCAGCGCCGTGTTCCAGTCGTTCCACTTCGCCACAAAGAACAGGAAGCCCACGCTTGCGAGAACCGGTTTGCAGAGAGGCATTACGATCTTAAAGCAGATGTACAGCTCCCTCGCCCCGTCTATCTTCGCCGCCTCGATCAGTTCCTCCGGCAGGCTCCGGTAGTTGGTCCGGATGATGATCAGATTATAGGCGGATACCAGCCCCGGCAGGATATATACCCAGATGGTATTATCCATGTGCAGATATTTGACGATCAGCAGGTAGGTAGGCACCATACCTCCGGAAAACAGCATGGTAAACAGCACGAAGAAGGACAGCGGCCCCCGGAACCGGAAGGTCGGTCTGGACAGCGGATAGGCCATCACGCCCATCACCAGCACCGCAAGCGCCGTAGCCACCACGGTAAACAGGATGGTGACCTTATAGGATTGAAGGATCTGGCCCGGATTGCGGAATACCATTTTATAGGCCTCCAGTGAAAACTCGTGCGGGATCAGCGAATAGCCGTTCCGAATCAGCGAGGTTTCATCGGAGAAGGAAATGGAAATGGTCAGTACAAAAGGCACGACATACATCAGGACCAGAAGGATGAAAGCCGCATGAAGGACGATCTGTCCCTTTCCCAGTTTTTTCTTTTTTTTCATGTCAACCTCCTAGAACAGGCTGTTTTCAGGACTCACCTTCCGGACGATCCCGTTGGTGATCAGCACCATGATCAGTCCGGTGAGCGACTGGAACAGTCCCACTGCCGTAGATTTCTCCAGAGCGCCCTCCTGCAGCGCACGGAAGGTATAGGTATTGATGATATCCGTCGTCGGATACAGAAGTCCCACGTTCTTGGGCACCTGGTAGAACAGGCCGAAATCTCCGGAAAAAATATGGCCGATCGCCAGGATCGTAGTGATCACCATGACCGGGATCAGATGCGGCAGAACCACATGCCAGGTCTGCTGCCTCTTGTTCGCGCCGTCAAGCGCCGCCGCTTCCAGCAGGGATTCGTCCAGTCCCATCAGGGAGGCATAGTAGATGATGCTGTTCATGCCCACCGTCTGCCACAGGTGCGTAAGGGTCAGAATGACCGGCCAGTATTCCGGCTTCATATACCACTGGATCTTGCTTCCTCCCAGGGCCGTGATCGCCATGTTGATGATTCCGTAGGAAGGATTCAGCAGCGTGTAGACCAGGAAGGAAATGATGACCGTTGACATGAATTTCGGCAGGATCACAACCGTATTGTAAAACTTCAGGGCCTTTCTGGAGCGGAGATTGTAAAACATCAGCGCCAGCCCCACGCCGGCCACCAGATCCACCACCAGAAAGGTCGAGCTGTAGCCCAGCGTATTGCGGATCACGCGGAACGCATCCTGGGAGGTGAAAAAGAACTCAAAATTTTCCAGTCCAGACCAGGGACTTCCGGCAATGCCCAGATTGGGATTGTAATCCTTAAACGCGATCACAATACCCAGCATGGGGAAATAATTAAAGATCAGAAGTAAGATGGTTCCCGGGATCGCCATCAGCGACAGATTCAGGTTTTCCTTTGCCCGCACTGCGCTTGAAGCTTTTCGGGAGTCTGCTTTTTTCACTGCGTCCGCCTCCTTGTTCGCTTATTTGTCTTTCCTGTTGCCCCAATTATATAAAGATCCCTTTCCTTCCATCCAGTGTCGCTTTGTGACTTTATATGACGTTTTGTTACCTGTCGCGCACTGCAGTCCGGAAGAATGTCCCCTTTTGTGCCCTTTGTCTTTTCTGGTGCCCTTTTTCCCTCTGTCCCCCTTTTAAAATAAGGAAAATATGATAGAATTTCAGAGAACCCACGTACAGATACAGCGCTTTTGCAAAGGAATGATTCCATATGTACCGTCTGGTTATCGTAGACGATGAACCTATTACAAGAAATGCCCTGAAAAATTTCATTTCCCAGAACTGCCCTGACTACACGGTCTCCGGCGTCTTCTCCGACGGCAGGCAGGCTCTCGATTTCCTGCTCCGCCACCCCGCGGATATGGTGATCACCGATATCCGGATGCCGGTCATGGACGGGCTCGCATTGTGCCGGGAGATCCATCAGCGCTTCTGCAACTGTATCCTGATCATCATCAGCGGTTACGGCGATTTTGAATACGCCAAAAAGGCCATCCATTACGGCGTATCCAACTATCTGCTCAAACCCATCGATTTTGACGAGCTGCTTGAATTTCTGAACAGCTCCAGAGAAAAAATAGATCTGGTGCAGGAAGAAGCCGATACCTCTCTGGAAGACACGGAGCTGTTCTTCATCGACCTGATGATGGGAAATCTGCATGAAAAGGAGGAGCTGCGGCGCCGCCTCTCCTCTCTCCGCCTCCCCTCCGGTCTGGATGCCCTGCCCGGGGCGGTCCTGCATCTGGAATTCTCCGGCGGACGTTCCTCCTGGAAATATGGAAGAGAGCGTCTTTCCACCGCGGTTCTGAACACGCTGCGCATGAGCTTTACCATGTATGACGTTTATCTCGCCACCCGGACGGAAACCCATTTTTATTTTATCCTGTTCGGGAAGGACGGCCAGGAGGTGACGCTTCAGCCGGCCCGCGTTCAGGAGGCCGTCCTTGCCAATCTGGGGCTTTCCTGCAGCGCGGATTTCCGCTACCGTTTTTCCGGCCTGTATGATTTCGCGGCGCATCAGCTTCCGGAGCGCGTTCTCTCGCCCCTCTCCATTTCAGACAGGGAGAAAAAAATCCCGGCGGGAGACGATGTGGTGATCCGAAAGGCGATGGATTACATCAACGCCAACTATGCCATGGATCTGACAAGAGAGGATGTGGCGGGGGCCGTATTCCTTTCCTCCGCCTATTTCAGCCGCTTCTTCAAGCAGAAGACCGGCATGAGCTTCTCCGATTACCTTACCACCGTCCGGATGCAGAAAGCGATAGAGCTTCTGAGCACGAAAATGAAGATCAACGATATCGCCAGGAGGGTGGGATACCAGAGCCGGAACCGTTTTTTCATCAATTTCCGTCAGTTTACTTCTTACACGCCCACCGAGTACCGAAGGCAGATCCTGCGGATGGAAAGCTTTCCGGAAGACAGCGAGGACAATAATGAAACGGACAACAGCTGATTTTTTCCATTTGTTCCAGAGCAAATATTTTCTTACCACCTTCCTGATGCTGACCGGGATCATGACCTTCTTTTTTCTGTTCTTCTCTCTCTATTCCTATCGGAAGACGGAGAACATTCTGGAACAGGAGGCGCTCTCCGCAGGCGACTACAACATCCGGCTGGCTGTCCAGAACGTGGAAAATTATCTGGAAGACATGCGCTATATCGCCGCCACGCTGGACACCAGCCAGATGGTACAGATCTTCTTTTCTTCTGAAAAGCCGCAGGAGCTGATCACAAACATTCACGGAAGCCTTCAGGAAACCCTGAAAACCTATGTGAACAGCTTCCCTTCCGTCGATTCCATCTACCTGTATTCCGGAAAAACCGGAAACATCCTTACGGCCCAGACGCAGGAATCCGTCCGGTATTTCAGCGATCTGAACTGGATGGAGCATTTCACGGACAACCCGGAAAAATATACCATCTTCATGCGTTCCAAAAACGACATATTCCCCTATCTTCTCTGCATGATGAAGCAGGTACAGATCGACGGGATCGATTCCGCCATCGTCATCAATATCGATCTTTCCAGGCTGGCCTCCCTGAACGAGCTGGAAGGCAATCCCGATCAGAAGATCTATATGATATCGGACGACGGCCGCATTCTGTACCGGAGAGGACAGAGAGAGCTTTTTGAACCGCTGGAAACGGTGCCGGAGCTTGCGGCCGACTTCGATCCCGGACTGACCCGGGCCTCCTCCCTGCGGGGAAGCCGGGATCGGACATACACCTTTACTCAGGTCAGATCCGAACAGTATCCCTGGTACTATGTCTGCGTGACTTATCTGACAGACTACAGCGGCAGGCTGAGCAGCAGCCGGGCCATCTTCATCGCCCTTGTTTTCGCTCTCTTCGCCGCGGCGCTGCTGATCGCCCTGTTCTTCAGCCTTCACTCCTTCCGCCCTCTGCAGAGCATCATGGATTTTCTGAATGATCCGGTCATGACCGGACAGGATCACTACAGCACGCAGGAGCTGAAATATATCGCTGACAAGATCGCCAGCTATGTCCAGACCAACCAGGCGCTTTCCATGGAGCTGGAGGAGCGTCTGAACACGCTGAACCAGACAAGGATCCTGGCGCTTCAGTCCCAGATCAATCCTCATTTTCTGTTTAACACGCTGAATATGATACACATTCTGGAATGCGAAGAACTGGGCTATGACCACCCGCTTCCGAAGATCACTCTGGGGCTGAGCAGGCTGACCCGCTACGCCATAGAATCCACAGATCTGGTTTCCTTAAAAACAGAGCTGGAATACACGGAAATCTATCTTTCCATCCTGAACCGCAGATATGACGGCCTTCTGAAGATCGACACCCGCATCGATCCGCAGGCTTACCGATGCAGGGTGCCCAAGCTTTTCATTCAGCCGCTGATTGAAAACGCCGTTTTTCACGGTCTTTCCAGAAAAGTAGATGAGAACAGCTGCCTGACCATTCACTGCGGGCTGCTGAACGGACGCTGCGTTGTTTCAGTGGGAGACAACGGCGTAGGCATGGATCCGGAAACCCTGGAGCGGCTTCGCGGGATCCTGAATGAACCGACGCCTCCCCGCGGAAGCATCGGTCTGAAAAATGTGGTGGCGCGGATGCAGCTTCTCTACGGGGACGGCTTTTCTCTCAAGATCGAAAGCAGAAAAGGGGAGGGCTCCGTCTTCATCCTCAGTTTTCCCGTTCTGAGCTGACCTGCGGCCCCCTGTCTCCCAGTTCCATATACCACCTGTCATTTTCCTCTTTTTGGCCCTGCATGCCGTCCGTCTCCGCCTTCCCTTCTTCCAGCTGCAGCGCCATGCGGCAGAACACCGGCTCCCACAGGAAGGAAAGCAGCCATACAAAGGCCGCCGGCAGGAGGGCGAGAAAGAACACCTCCGCACAGACCAGGATCAGGCAGGCGCAAAGCAGCAAAACGGAAAGAAGCACGCGCACCGGATGTCCCGCGATCAGCCGCACCGTATTCTCAAAAAGCCGCAGGACCGAGCCCTGAAACCGGGAAAGGAGCGGAAAAATAAGACAGGACACTCCCAGAAACAGAAGGGCCTTCAGCATAAAAAGAATCAAAAGCAGCATATCCGCCCCCTTTTCCCCTGACAGAAAGGATACCGCCAGAGGAAAATCCGAAAAGAAGAACATGATCCCGATCGCGATCAGACAGAGCCATATCGCCGTCGCTTTTTTAAAGTTCTCCCGGAATCCCCTGAAGAATTCTCTGGCAGGATAGCTTCTCTGACTGCGCACCGACTTCGTCACAGCATAATAAAGCCCTGCCGACGCGGCCCCGGCCGTTACCACCGGAATGCTGACAGCCGCCCACAGAACGCTCAGCAGGACCAGATCCATAATGCGGGAAACCGCCGAAAAAAAGGCGTTTTCCGGATCGAACAGATGATCCATCATACTCTCCTTTCTGAAGCTCCGGGAAGGAACGCTTCCTGTCTGCTTCTGCCTCCCAGTTTACCACAGCAGCCGGTGCGATTCCATTTTCTGCCGCAAACTGGATACCGGACAGTACGAAATGGCACAAAACAGGACTCAAAAAAAGAGCCGCAGCCTGACAATCGGACGAAGGCTTTATTCTTTTTTCCTCCCGCTCTCCTTCCACATCCTCCTGAAAACCGGAATATACATCCCAAAGGAAAACAGCAGGAACACGCCGCAGATCCCGATCAGCACATTGGCCGCCGCGGTCCCGATGCCGGGAAGCAAAAGCAGCAGAAACAGCACCGCATACAGAACCGCCGTGCAGACCTTGCCGAACCACATGGCCCCGTCCAGCTTCCTCCCGCGGGGCAGAAGCAGCGCCCCCATCACCAGCATGAAGCCCTCCTTAATCACGAACAGCGCCAGCACCGCCCGCATCAGCGGGTAGCGGACCGCCAGACAGAGAAGCAGCGCCGCCTGGGTGAGCTTGTCCGCCAGAGGATCGATGAATTTTCCGAGTTCCGTAATCATGTTGAACCGCCTGGCGATCTTGCCGTCAAACATGTCCGTCAGCCCGGAGACGCCGACCACAACGGCCGCCGCGTAATAGTCTCCTGTGCTGTCCGCCGTGCAGTACATCCACGAAAACACCGGAATCAGCAGGATCCGGAAATATCCCATGAGGTTGGGAATGGAAAAAATTTCTCTTTTGTCTATTCCGTTTTTCATCAGCTTTTCTCTCCTCCTCGTTCTTTTCTGCCGTCTTTTTCCCTCATTATAGCACCGTTTTTCCCTTGACGCACTGTTTTTGCTGTGCTATTCTTTTTTCACGAAAAGGCGTTGAAAGGAAACAGTAAGCATTTCGGAAGCTGCAGAGAGAAGGCGGCCGGTGAAAGCCTTTGCCGAAGAAGTGCCGAACCCCTCCCGGAGCCGTGGGCCGAAACCGTCCCCGGACGGAAAGTAAGCTTCACCGGGTTCTCCCGTCACAGAGAACGGTATCGGACCCCAAAGTCCTGTACCATGAGCGCGGAAAGGTTCCGGGGAATACTTCCATGGAATGTTTCCGAATTCAGGTGGTACCGCGGATCGTCCAGTCCGCCCTGAACATGTCCGTCCCTGAGCTTCAGGGAAGAGAGGTTCAGGGCGTTTTTTGTTTCTTATTTTGTTACGATTCACAGCCGATTCAGAATGGACAACACGCGCGTCGTGCTTGCACGCAAGCACATGTTATCCATTCTGAATCAAGACTGCGAAGCAGTCACCCCACCCTCATGAGCAGCCTCAGCGCCGCAAGGCGCGGGACTGGAGTCTCGAAGAGGCGACGGGCACGAATGAGGGTGGGGTGGCTGTGAATCATAACCTTATTTTCCACTTTTACAGGGCCGTCTGCGCCGGAGCGTCACAGCCGCCCCTTTTGACAGGAGGAAGCCGTATTCCGGCTCCTCTTTGCGACGCTCCGGAAAGGAGAAAATTTTATGAAGCTTTCAAAACTGGTTGGCGACCGTTTCAAAGAGACGCCGTCGGACTGCGTGGTTGCAAGCCACGCGCTCATGCTGCGGGGAGGCTACATGAAATATGTGGCAAACGGCATCTATTCTTCTCTCCCGCCGCTGAAGCGGATCACAAAGAAAATCGAGGAGATCATCCGGGAGGAAATGGACGCCCTGGACGGGCAGGAGGTTTCCTTTCCCGTGGCGCTGCCCGCTTCCCTCTGGGAGGAATCCGGCAGGTATGCGTCCGTCGGCAGTGAGCTTCTGCGGTTCACGGACCGAAACGGCGCGAAAATGGTGCTGGGAATGACCCATGAGGAGGCCGCCGTCCAGCTCGTTCGGGAATACGCCTCCACCTACAGCCGCTATCCCTTCATGATCTATCAGATTCAGACCAAATTCCGGGATGAGGCCCGTCCCCGCGCCGGACTGATCCGCGTCCGTGAATTCACCATGAAGGATGCCTATTCCTTCCACACCTCTCAGGAGGATCTGGAGAATTACTATGCGCGCTGCCTGCGGGCCTATCAGCGTATCTTCGCCCGGGCCGGCATTCCGGAGGTGGTCTGCGTGGCCTCGGATTCCGGCATGATGGGAGGAAATCTGTCTCATGAATTCATGCTGCTGACCCCTGCCGGAGAGGATTCCATCGTCCTGTGCCCGGAATGCGGCTACAGCGCGAACATGGAAGCGGCGGAGTGCATTTATCATACGGAGGAAGGAAGCGCGGACGGGCCGGAGGCCGCGTCGGACGGGCCGCAGCAGGCTGCGGGCCGGGAGGATGGCTCATGCGGCAGCGCCGGCTCCGGCTCCGCGCCTTCCGCTCTTCTTCCCGTGGAAACGCCCGGCGTGCACACCATAGAGGAGCTTGCGAATTTCCTGCACATCGCGCCTTCTTCTACCTGCAAGGCCGTAGTCTATCAGAAAAACCGGGACGATTCCTATGTGGTTCTGTTCCTGCGCGGCGACCTTGAGGTGAACGAGGCAAAGCTGACCTCCTTTCTCGGAGAAGACATCCATCCGGCCGTCATCACGGAAGAAAGCGGACTGCAGGCCGGATTCATCGGGCCGGTTTCTCTGCGGGGGCCGGAAGGAACCACGGTTCTGTTCGACCGCTCCCTGGAGGGACTTTCCGGCCTTGCCTGCGGCGCGAACAGAGAGGGCTGGCACATGACCGGGCTGGATCTGAAACGGGACTGCCCGGACGCTGTCTATCGGGATTTTGCCAAAGCCTCTGCCGGCGGCATCTGCCCGGTCTGCGGCAGGCGGAGCCTGACCATTTCCCGAGGCATCGAGGTGGGAAACATTTTTCAGCTGGGCGACAAGTATACCCGTTCCATGCACATGCAGTATGTGGATGAAAAGGGAAACAGCCACACTCCCATCATGGGCTGCTACGGCATCGGCGTAGGCAGGCTTGCCGCCTCCGTCTGCGAGGCAAAACACGATGATTACGGTCCCGTCTGGCCCATCAGCATTGCGCCCTGGCAGGTGCATCTGTGCTGCATGAGAGGGGACAACGCCGAGGTGCGCGCCCAGGCGGACCGCCTGTATGAGGCGCTGCAAAAGGCCGGCGTGGAGGTGCTCTACGACGACAGAAATGTGAGCGCGGGCGTCATGTTCTCCGACGCGGACCTGCTCGGCGTTCCCGTCCGTCTGGTGGCAAGCCCCAGGAATCGGAAGGAAGGCTGCGTGGAGCTGTCCCTGCGGGGCGACAGGGCCAGCGCGGTGAAGCTTCCGGAAGAGACCGCCGTGGACAGCGTCCTTGCTAAAATCAGAGAGCTGACAGAAGCGCTGGAAGCGAAGGTGCCGGAGCGCATCTAGGCAGACGGATTCCAACATCTGCAGCGCATCAGGGGGCAGGCTGCCGTCAGACAGTCTGCCCCCTGATATTTGGCTCCGGCCCCCGCGGACCGTCCCGGACTTAACGGGCCAGGATCTCACATCCGTCCTCCGTGACGAGGACCATGGTTTCCCACTGCGCGGAGGGCTTTCCATCCTCCGTATAGATGGTCCATCCGTTGCTGTCATCCACATAAATCTCCGGGGTCCCCATGTTGATCATGGGCTCGATGGTAAAAATCATGCCCGGAACCATCAGCGTTTCTGTCCCGGCCGGAGCCACGTAGCTGACAAAAGGATCCTCATGAAATTCCAGTCCCACTCCGTGGCCGCCGATGTCGATGACCACGCTGTAGCCGTTTGCCTTCGCGTGACGGTTCACCGCGTCCGCCATATCTCCCAGAAACCGCCAGGGCTTCACCTGCTCGATTCCCTTCTCCATGCACTCCTTTGCCACCCGCACCAGCCGGAGATTTTCCTCCGACACATTTCCGATGCAGAACATGCGGGAGGAATCCCCGTAATAGCCGTTATAAATCGTGGAAACATCCACATTGATGATGTCTCCGTTCTTCAGCACATCCGTTTCGCTGGGGATGCCGTGGCACACCTGGCTGTTGATGGAGGTACACACGCTTTTCGGAAAGCCCTCATACCCCAACGGCGCCGGAATGCCTCCAAGCTCTCTGGTCTTCGTATCCACCAGCCGGTCGATTTCCGCCGTGGTCATCCCCTCCCGGATGTGCTCCGCCACATAATCCAGCACCAGCGTGTTGATCCTGCCGCTCTCCCGGATGCCCACGATCTGCTCCGGGTTTTTAATCATGTCATGGGTGGGCACCATGTGGCCCTCCAGTTCAAAATGATGAATCTTTTCGTCAAACGCTTCATGGCACTGCTTGTATTTTCTGCCGCTTCCGCACCAGCAGTGATCGTTTCTTCCCAGTTTTTCCATTTTTGTCGTCCTTTCCTTTCTGCCTTAACGGTTTATGTATGCCGTCATCCCTTCCCCTGCTCCGCGATCTTCGCCGCCAGCTCCTCCAGATACATCCACCGTTCCATTTTTTCCTCCAGAGCGGCCTCCAGCTCCGCCTTCTCCGCCATGAGCTGATTCAGCTTCACGAAGTCGCTGGCAGAAGCCTCGATATCCTGTTCAAGGGTGCTGATCCTCTCCTCCAGCGCCGCCATATCGGTCTCGATGGTCTCGTAGTCCTTCTGCTCCTTATAGGAGAACTTCAGCTTCTGCGGCCCGCGGACACGCTGTCCCTTTTCCGCCGCAGGAATATCCGGCTTCCCGCAGCTCCCGCGCTTTTCTTCCTGACTCTCCTTCTCCTCTTCCTCCGCTGCCTTTCGCGCCGCATAGTCCGTATATCCGCCCTCATACTGACGCAGCCTGCCGCCCTCCTCAAAGGCGAAGATCCGCTTCATCGTACGGTCCAGGAAATAACGGTCGTGGGAGACGGTCACCACGATTCCTTCAAAACGATCCAGGTAGTCCTCCAGGATCGTCAGCGTGGCGATGTCCAGATTGTTGGTGGGCTCGTCCAGCAGCAGAAAATTGGGGGAGGACGCCAGCACGCGCAGAAGGTTCAGGCGCTTTTTCTCCCCGCCGGAAAGCTTTCCGATGGGGCTGTACTGCTTATCCGGCGGAAAAAGGAATCGTTCCAGCATGGCCGACGCGGACAGTACGCCGTCCGTCGTCTGTATATATTCTGCGGTGTCCTTCACATAATCGATAACCCTCTGCTTCGGATCCATATAAGAAAGATCGGTCATCGCTCCCGGCGCATCCGTACTCTGCCCTCTGAAAGCATCCACGCTCTGCCCTCCGGAAACGTCCGCCTGCTGCTTCCTGGAAGCGATCTCCTGAGCGTAATATCCCATTTTTACGGTCTGGCCAACCACCACCTGGCCGGAATCCGGCGGAAGGAGACCGGCGATGATCTTCATCAGAGTGGTTTTTCCGCAGCCGTTGGGGCCGATAAATCCCACCCGGTCCCCTTTCAGGAAAATATAGCTGAAATCGTCGATCAGCTTCTTTTCTCCGTAGCTTTTGCAGACAGAGATAAGCTCCACCGTGGTTCTCCCCATTCTCGAAGAAATGGAACCAAGCTCCACACTGGAATCCCGTACGGGGGCCTGCCGGTCCCGCAGCTCCTCAAACCTCTGAATATGCGCCTTCTGCTTAGTGGAACGGGCCCTGGCTCCCCGGCGGATCCATTCCAGCTCCACGCGCAGGATGGACTGGCGCTTGCGCTCGCTGGCGTCCTCCATTTCCTCCCGCTGCGTCTTCAGCTCCAGGAAACCGGAATAGTTGGACTGATAGCTGTAGATTGCGCCCTTGTCGATCTCCGCAATCCGGCTGGTCACGCTGTCCAGAAAATACCGGTCATGCGTTACCATGACCAGAGCTCCCTTCCATTTTTTAAGATAATCCTCCAGCCAGTCGGCCATCTCATTGTCCAGATGGTTGGTGGGCTCGTCCAGCAGCAGAATGTCCGCCGGGGCCAGGAGCGCCGAGATCAGCGCCAGCCGTTTTCTCTGGCCGCCGGAAAGCTGGCCCGCAGGCTGGGAAAAATCCCGGATCCCAAGCCGGGTCATCATCGCCTTCGCGTCGCTCTCAATAGTCCACCGGTTCTCCTCCGTCACATTGCCCGCCAGCACGCAGTCCAGGCAGGACATCTCCGGGGCAAATTCCGGATGCTGGGGGAGGTAGCGGATCACCGCATGATTGGCCGTCGTGATGGTTCCCTCATCCGGCTCCTCCAGACCGGCCATCATTTTTAAAAGCGTGGTCTTTCCGGTTCCGTTGATGCCGATGACGCCCACCTTTTCTCCTTCCTGCAGGGAAAAGGACGCGTTGTCGAACAATTTGTAATCGGTGAAGGATTTGGTGATTTTTTCCATATTGATCAAATTCATTGCCTTACCTCATTGCCCGTTTTTTTATCCGATTTTATATTATACACGCATTGAAAAAAGCAGTCACCTGTTTTTGACGAAACTTTCCCGAGCCTCCTTTTGGATAAATGCTTGTAATCAGGCATATTATAATATATAATTGAATTACAAACAAATACATTTGTCGAAAGGAGAAAGATAATATGGCAAGTTCTCTGGTTCAAATCAGACTGGATGACGACCTCAAGGCAGAAGCCAGTGCCTTATATGATGCACTGGGACTTGACCTGCCTACCGCAATCAGAATGTTTATCAAGCGTTCTGTCATGGTAAATGGCATTCCATTCAGCATGACGCTTCCTGTAAATGAATATAAAGCAACACGCGCGCTGCAGGCCATGCAGGAAATCAGTGAGGCCGCCAGCGCCGCAGGCGTTTCCGATATGACACTGGATGAAATCAACGCTGAAATCAATGCCGTAAGAAACGGCCAAAATTCCACAGGTGGTACGACTAAATGAAATATTACGCAGCCATTGATACCAATGTATTAGTTTCCGCTTTGCTCCGACGGGAATCCCTGCCTGGAATGGTTACGGCAGAATCTTTGACTGGACGGATTATACCTCTACTTAACACTGAGATTCTGACCGAATACCGGAATGTATTAAGCAGGCCAAAATTCCATTTCCCACCAGATGCCGTAGATGTTCTTCTGAATGGAATCATAAAACGGGGAATTTTTGTTGATGCGGAACCGATAGAAGCAGAACTTCCCGACCCGAAAGACGTTGTTTTTTATCAGGTAGTCATGAATGTACGCAAAACAGAAAATGCCTATCTTGTAACTGGAAACATCCGGCACTTTCCGGCAAAATCCTTCGTGGTAACGCCACGGGAAATGATGGAAATTCTCAATTTCAATGAAACATGATACAGCCGCGACCGTTTTCCTTGTGGAGAAAATGGTCAGTTTCTATCAAAAGATTCCGTATTTTCTTCTTTCCCAATAAATCCTGTCTCTCCTTTCGCAGTTTTACTTTTTCCTTATCCATTCTACCGGAAATAAAAAATCCGTGGTATCGAATCTTCTGAAAAATTCATTGTGATCCTTTGACAGGAGCGTAAGTTCACCTTCATGCTTCGGATATCTTAAAATTCCTTTAATTCCTTCCCTCCCATCTGTTCTCTTCCGCCTGTTTCTGGTATATTGGAAGGAAGGAAAGGCCGGTTTTCCGGAATCGGCTCATAAAAAACGGCATATGCAGGCGTCTGTTCCGGCATACGCCGTCCTTTTGGAGGAGGAAAAAGCTATGAAAAAAAGGATTGCAGCACTGTTATTCTGCCCGCTCCTTGCGCTTGCCGCCTGTCAGTCCCAGCCTGCTGCCGGGCCGGAGGCCGCGGCGGATGCGGCTTCTCAGAAAAGCGTCACGGTCAACAGCACGGAGCAGGTTTCCGTAGTGCCGGATATTGCGGAGATCGTCTACTCCATCCAGACACAGGGAGCGGACGCGCAGACCTGCCAGGCGGACAACAGCGCGGCCGCCGATCAGGTCGTTGCTCTGCTCGCTCAGCTGGGTGTGGAGGAAAATTCCATCCGCACCACAGGATACTATCTGAACCCGCTCTACGACTGGAGCGGAAGCATGCAGGTGCTGACCGGCTATGAAGCGGTGACAACGCTGACCATTTCCGATCTTTCCATGGATCAGGTAGGCGAAGTCCTGACCCGGTCCGTGGATGCCGGCGTCAATAACATTCAGTCCATTTCCTATCTGTCCAGCGAGTATGACGACGCCTATCAGGAGGCCCTCTCCCTTGCTGTCGCCGCAGCCCGGGAAAAAGCGATGGCGCTGGCCCAGGCGGAGGGCTGCTCCGTCGGGGAGATCCTTTCCATTCAGGAGACCAGCGGCTACACGGAAGCCCGCTACAATGACGGCGCGCTGGCCCAGGCAGCCCTGTCGAACGCTGCCGCCGAGGAAAGCGTCAGCATCATGCCCGGCGAGCTTGACATCGAAGCCTCTGTGATCGTGGAGTTTGCCATGCAGGCCGGAGGAGAAGCGGAATGAAAATCGTAGTG
This sequence comes from Candidatus Eisenbergiella pullistercoris, assembly GCA_019115665.1. Classification (GTDB taxonomy): domain Bacteria; phylum Bacillota; class Clostridia; order Lachnospirales; family Lachnospiraceae; genus Eisenbergiella; species Eisenbergiella pullistercoris. The sequence goes on from DXDD01000035.1 coordinate 27,887, forward strand.
ATGGACGGGCAGGGCGGCCGGATGGGCGCTCTGCTCTGTGAAAAGCTGAAAAAAAACTGGAAGGAGCTTCCCGACGGAACGCTTCTTACCGCCATCGGCACAAACAGCGCGGCCACGGCGGCCATGCTCAAGGCCGGGGCGGACTGCGGAGCCACCGGGGAAAACCCCGTTCTGGTAGCCTGCCGGGACGCCGACTTCATCATCGGCCCTCTTGGCATCATCGCGGCGGATTCGCTGATGGGAGAGGTCACTCCCGCCATGGCGGTCGCCGTGGGAAGCAGTCCTGCGCAGAAGATCCTGCTCCCGGTCAACCGCTGCAACCATCATGTGGTGGGCGTCCAGGACTATTCCATGTCCCGGCTGACCGACGAGGCGGTACAGGAGCTGATCGGCTGTTTAAAGGTTCGATAACGAGATCCAGGTATCTGCAGGCTTTTCCGGATTTTTTCTCATCCTGACAGATAGAAGGGCTGCCGCTTCAGCGATAAAAAGGCTCCCGTCTCCGCCGGATCATCCGGCAGGAGCGGGAGCCTTCTGCTTTCCGTATTCTGTTTCCGGTCACTCCGCAGCTTCGGCAGCGGTTCCGGTTTCCGTCTCAGCGGTCTCTGCCGCAGTACTCTCGGCTTCCGCACTTTCCGTCTCAGAGCTTTCCGCTTCAGTGGTCTCAGCCGCGGTCTCCGTCTCCTCCGGCACGGTCAGATAGTGAAGCTCTCCGGCCACATCCGTTACCGTGTAAGCGGCGGAGATCTCCGTCACATGTTCGTTCACGATCTCGCTGGAAAGGAGGTTTCCGATGGATTCGTTGGTGGCTTCCTCATCGTTCTGTCTGGAAAGGAACTGCACCACATAATACCGGTTCAGGCTCTCCGACTCCAGAACGGCGATCTCGCCCTCCTGACGGCTCTCGTCGAACAGCCAGTCCGCGATGGCCGTGGGCGCTCCGTAGTAGGTTCCCTCCTCAGTCAGGCTTCCTTCCTCTTCTCCGCCGTAGGTATCCTGCTGGGCTTCGTTCGCGTATTCCACGCAGAGCTCCTCAAAGTCCTCACCCGCATCCAGACGGGCCGCCATCTCATCCGCACGGATCTTCAGCTCGTCCATGGCAGCGGCGATCTCCTCCTCCGTCATGCCGGCCTCCTCTTCGGCGGCTTCCGTTTCGTCAGAAGCGGACTCCTCTGCGGCGGCAGCGGTTTCCTCCGCAGCGGTCTCTTCAGCGGCGGAAGTTTCTTCAGCCGCGGTCTCCTCTTCCTCCTCCACTTCAAAATAGAAGCTTCTGTAGGTTACCGTATCATAGGTGGTCTTGTTTTCTTCATAATAGGAAGCGATCTCTTCCGCCGGAGGCTGGTTTTCCTCCACCAGATGAGCGTAGTAGGCGGTGGCGAGAAGGTTTTCCTGAATGATGGGCTCCACTCTGGACTTCGTCGCGTACTCGCCGTACAGCAGGGTGTAATAATCGTTTTCAGTCACCGAAGAGGACTCCGCCTGGGCCGCGATCTCCGATTCATAGGAGGCAAGATCCTCCGAATCATCATATTCAAAACCGTTTTCCTTCGCCTCGTCCGCCATGGCCTTGACCTGCTGCAGCTGCGTCACGGCCGCCTGGTCAAAGTAATCCTTCCAGGTCATGTTCTCATTGCCGGGATAGGTCTGCTCATCCAGGGGCGTTGCGGTGTCCAGTCCCATGATGGACGCATAGGAGCCGTACATGCTGAGATAATTATTGTAGGAATTGTTGAAATAATAATTGTACTCCAGCCTGGTCACGTCATGCTCCCCGACCTTGAAATAAGTCTGGTTCAGCACCTGGTATCTGCTGTAAAACGATGTGGCAAGAGAAAAAATGATCGCAACGGCGATCGCTGCCAGAATCACGCTGCTGATGATCCGGAAGCGCAGCCAGGATCTGCGTTCCTTTTCCTCTTCTTTTTTTCTTTTTTCCATACGACGGTCGTAGCGGGTTACGACCTTGTCGCTCTGTTCCTCTGTCTGCTTTTCCTTAGACATGTAAGTTTCCTCCTTGCATTTCTCCAAACAGTATATTACACTTTCCGGAATGCTTCAACCGGAAAATGATTTTTTCATTTCAAAAGCCGTCCGAAGGCAAGCGCCAGAAAGATCAGGCCGCCGGCCCAGGAAAAATCCCGGCGGCTGCGGGAAGCGAGCATTCTTCCCAGCCCCTGTCCGCCTGCCTGCGCCGCCAGGCCGGAGAGAAAGCAGACGGCCAGGGTAAAACCGACGGGAATATGCAGAAACGCGGCGAAGGTCCCGGCCGCCAGGCTGTCTATGGACATGGCAAGGCCGAAAAAAACGGCTTCCTTCATGGAAAGAATGCGGTTCCTGTCCGCATCCGCCTCCGTTGGATTTCCGTATATGCTCAGAATGAAGCGGAGCCTGGAGAAGGAAAAATGAATGTCCTTACGCACGCCGCAGCGGCGGTTGATGTAGTTTTTGATCAGGGAGTCGGAAAGCCGGATACAGCCGATAAGAAAAAGGCTGACAAAGGCGACGAGACGCACCAGAGCCTCCGGCACAAGCGTCCGCAGCAGCGTCCCGAAGCCGAGCGCCGCTCCCAGGCAGGCGGTGCTGACAGCGCTCATCAGCGCCATCTTCCTTCCGTCTATGTCCACGCCGTCCGCCCCGTACGCCATGCCCGCCACAAACGTATCCGTACACAGGGCAAGACAGAACAGAATCGCCTGAAGCATGAATTTTTTACCTTTTTCTTTCAGTATATTCCCGCTTCGACAAAATTGCGCCGGAAAAGCCGTCAAGAAGCCAGGCCGCGCGCCGGGCCGGAAGCGCGCCGGGGACAGTCGGAGACAGCCGGAAGCGCGCCGGGGCAGCCCGGAGACAGCCGGAAGCGCGCCGGGGACAGCCCGGGACAGCTGGAGACAGCCCGGGACAGCCGGAGACGGCGGCCGTCCCTTTGTTTTCAGAACAGCCGCCGTCTCCGCCTTTTCCTGCCGTATGTGTTTTTCTCCGGACTTCCGTGTCCGGTTCCGCCCTCCGTGCGGGCTCTGCCTTTTCTCTGAACCGCTGTGTCCGGCTCAGCCCTCCATGCGGGCTCTGATGTAGGTTTCCAGAAGATCCACCGTCCGGTCGATGCCCAGCCTGCTGCTGTTGATGGACAGGTCATAGTTCCTGGAATCGCCCCATTTTCCCTTGCAGTAGTAGTTGTGGTAGGACTTGCGCTCCCAGTCCTTCCGGGACATCATGTGTTCCGCTTCGTCCTCCGACAGACGGTAGAGACGCATGATGCGCTCCCGCTTCACTTCCCAGTCTCCCAGGACGAAGATCGACACAAAGCCCTCGTTTCCCTTCAGGATCGTTTCCGAGCAGCGGCCCACCACCACGAAGGATTTCCCCTCCTGCGCCATTTTTTTCAGATAATCGAACTGCATGTTGGCGACATTTTCCTGGATGGAGTTGGAATAGCCCCGCACCGTTCTGGAAAACAGGCGGTTTTTCGGGCGCTCGTCATATTTTTTGAGGGTATCGCCGCCCACGTCTTTTTCCGCCGCGATGTGCTCCAGCAGGTTGTTGTCATACAGATCCAGCTCAAACCTGCGCGCGAGCGCCTCCGCGATCACATGTCCCCCGCTTCCGAACTCCCTGCTTACGGAAAGAATCAACCGTTTCCCCATAGGTACACCCCTTTCTCAGAAATATCTGACGTAAATCGCGATCATGGAAAACAGCACCACCAGCACCGTGGCGGGCGCCGCGTATCTGCAGTATTTTCCCCAGCCGATCACATGGCCCTCCTTGGCCGCCACGGAAATGCCCACCACGTTGGCGGACGCTCCGATGGGCGTTGCGCTGCCGCCGATATCCGTCCCCATGGACAGCGCCCAGGCCAGCACGGACAGATTGACGCCCTGCGCGGCGGAAAGGGACTGGATCACGGGGATCATCGTAGCCGCGAAGGGGATGTTGTCCACAAACGCGCTGGCCACCGCGGAGATCCAGAGCACGATCGCCACCATGATCATGGCGTTGTCTCCGCTCACCCGGGCAATAAAGCCGGCGATGAGCTCCAGGATCCCGGTCTGCTCCAGGCCGCCCACCACCACGAACAGCCCGATGAAAAACAGAAGGGTCTTATAATCCACTTTTTTCAGAAGCCACAGAGCGTCCTTTCCCGCCGTTACAAGCGTCACCGCGCCGATGAAAACGCCGATGGCCGCCACGGTCAGGCCGGTCTGGGCATGGGTCACGAGCAGGACGACAGCCGCCGCGAAGATCGCGCTGCTGACCGCAAAATCCTTCCTGTTCTCAATCGCGTCCTTCGGGTTGGGATAGGAGACCTCCCCTCTTTCGGCCACGCTCTTTTCCAGCTCCCTGCGGAAGCAGAAGAAGAAGTAAAGGATCACCAGGATCAGGGAAAAACCGGCGATCACTCCCGTATTGGTGATGAAATCCGCGAAGGAATATCCCAAAGAGGTTCCGATGATGATGTTCGGCGGATCTCCGCACATGGTGGCCGAGCCTCCCAGGTTGGCGCAGAAGATCTCCGCTATGATCATCGGCACCGGATTGAACTTCAGAAGCCTGCCGAGCTCCACCGTGGCCGCCGCCAGGAACAGGATCACCGTGATGCTGTCGATGAACATGGCAAGGATGCTGCTCATCACCATGAAAACGATGAAGAGCGGGACCGTCCGGTATTTCACCAGTCTGGCGAGCTCCAGGCAGAGCCAGCGGAAAAAGCCGGCCTTTCCCATTCCCTCCACCATCAGCATCATGCCCGCGATGAACAGGATGGTGGACCAGTTGATCCCGGAGGAGGACTCCCCGGCTTCTCCCGCCTCATACCAGAAGCTGACGGAGAAAAAATTCTGCAGGCTGAGGGTATTCCAGATCGCCGCGGGGCTTTTCATGCAGACGCCGAATACCAGCACCAGCATCAGAAGCCCGCAGACGAGGGATACAACATGCCTCTCGATCTTTTCACTGACAATCAAAAGAAACATCGCCGCGAACAATATCACGGCCAAAATCTGTGCCGCAGTCATAGGACACGCCTCCTTGTACCTTTTTTTCTTTCGTCAGATGAGCTGTATGCTCCACAGATTGCGGTAAACGCCCTTTCCTTCCAGATGGATCAGGCCCGGCTGCTCCGACAGCTCCTCCACCACGTCCTGTCTGGACGGCAGGGAGGACCAGGGCTCGATGCACACGTAGGGCGCGGGCTTCTTCACCGCATGCCAGAAGCCGATGTAGGGCATCTGCGGAAAACGCACGCGCACGCCGCGGCCGCCCTTTTCCGAACGCAGGACCACCGTCTTAGGCGTATGGGAAAGCACGATGGCGTCGTCGTCGAACAGATCGTGCCGCAGCGGAATCCGGCAGCCCTTTTCCAGCGGCCAGGGCTCGTCCTTTCCGTTCAGAAAGCACGTCGGAGAAAAGCCGATGCGGACCGGAGGCTGCGCATCTGTCCCGCTCTGACCTTCCGATTCAAATTCCAGAAAATAATCTTCAAAGGAAAGCCCTTCCTCCAGCGGCGCCTGAAAGCCCGGATGGCCGCCGATCCCGAAATACATGTCTTCCGTTCCGCCGTTTTCCACCTCATAGGCGATCCGCAGCGTATCCTGATTCAGCTCATAGCGGATCCGCAGGGTGAAGACGAAGGGATAGCAGGCGAGCGTGCTTTCATCCGCGTCCAGCCGGAGCACCAGCAGGCTCTCCTCCTGCGCCTCCGCCTTCATTTCCGCCGCCGGCAGGAAGCCGTGGATGGGCAGGTGATACTCCTTTCCATGGACCGTGTACGTTCCCTTCGTCAGCCTGGCGATATAGGGAAACAGGTTGGGCGCCCGGTCCTCCCAGAAGGCGGGATCCCCCTGCCAGAGATATTCCTTTCCGTCCTTTTTCACGGACAGCAGCTGCCCGCCGATGGAGCTGACCCGCACGGAAAGGACGCCGTTGTCCAGAGAATATTCCTTATTCATATTAACCTCGCTTTTTTACAGAAACGGATTATAGAAACGGTTTCCGTCGTGGAAGGTGATCACCATCGCTGCGATCACGAACACGATCACAAAGGCCAGGGCCAGATAGTCGTTTCTGGAAAGAGGCTTTCCCATGTACCAGGTCCTGGTCTTTTTCTTGCCGAAGCCCCTCAGCTCCATGGCGTTGCTGACCACGTCGATCCGGTCCATGCTGGAAAAGATCAGCGGGAAAATGATGCTTGCCATGCTTTTCAGCCGCTTAAACAGGGACGCCTTTCCGGACATCTCGATCCCTCTTGCCTCCTGGGCATGCTTGATCTTGGTGAAATCCGCCTGCACGTCCGGCACATAGCGCAGGGCGATGGCCATGGCGTAGCCCACCTTGTAGCTGACGCCAAGGCGGTTCAGGCTGGCCGCGAACTCGCTGGGATTGGTGGTCACCATGAACATCAGCACCACCGGCACCACGGTCAGGTACTTCAGCATGATATTGAACTCATAAAAAAGCTGCTCCGCCGTCATGGTGTAGCGTCCCGCGATATGGAAAAGCTCCGTCCTGGAGCCGTAAATCGAACAGCCCTCAAAGGGAGAAAACAGATAAACGATCACGATGTTGAGGCAGAGGAACAGGAGGATGAACTTGAAAACCGTTCCCACCTGCTTCCATTCCGTTTTGGAGATCTTAAAGATCACCAGACTGAAAATCAGCATGACGATCAGGATCCTGGTGTCATAGGTCAGCATGCCGGCCACGGACCACAGGATAAAAAACAGCATCTTCGTCACGCCGGACAGCCGGTGGATCCAGGTATCCTTCTCCGCATAGGTAAGCAGTCTAGCCATTTGCCCTCTCCTCCCTTTCAAAATGGATAAATCGTTCCACGAAGCCGGAAGCGTCGGAAATGCCGCACTTCACGGCAAGCTCGTACAGGGATGTTTCCTTCAGATAGGCCCTGTCCGCAATGTCCCGGTCCGTCAGCACCCTGGCCGGCGCATCGTCCGCGATCATGCGGCCGTCCGCGATCACGATGGCCCTGTCCGTATATTCCAGCATCAGGTGCATGTCATGGGTGATCATGATGATGGTGATGCCCAGGCGCTCGTTGATGTCCTTCAGAAACTCCATGATCTCCGTATAATGACGGAAATCCTGCCCCGCCGTCGGCTCGTCCAGGATCAGCACTCTGGGATTCATCACCAGAATGGAGGCGATGGTCACGCGCTTTTTCTGTCCGAAGCTCAGGGCGGATACCGGCCAGTTCCGGAACGGATACAGGCCGCAGATCTTCAGCGTCTCATTGACCCGCTCCCTGATCTCCTCCTCCGGCACGCCGCGCACCGTAAGGCCCAGCGCCACCTCGTCGAAGATCATAGGCTTGCTGATCATCTGATTGGGGTTCTGCATCACCAGGCCGATCACCTCTCCCCGTTCCTTGATGGAAAGTCCGGAGATATCGGAGCCCTCCAGCAGGATCTCCCCTTGATCCGGATTGATAAAGCCGCAGATCAGGTTGGAAAGCGTGCTCTTTCCCGCTCCGTTCTTTCCCACGATGCTGAGCATCTCTCCCTTTTCAATCCGGAAATGAATATCCTGCAGCACTTTTTTCCCGGGAACATAGGAAAATCCGAGATCCTTCACCTCAAGCACAGGCTCCGTCGGCTTTCTTTCCGGCGGAAGCTGGGCCTTCTGATACCAGCCCTGCACCTTTTCCCGGTACGGTGCAAGATCCATGGATTCGATATGCTGCGGCAGGCTCTCCGCCTTTACCGTGCAGCCCGCATGCTTCAGCGCCGTGATATAAAGAGGCTCGCGGATGCCCTCCTTCTCCAGCACATCCGTGCAGAGAAGCTCGTCCGGCTTCCTGTCGGCGACGATCTCTCCGTCTCCCACCACCACGATACGGTCCACATCCCGGTAAAGCGCGTCCTCCAGACGATGCTCGATGATCAGCACCGTTTTTCCGGTGGTTTTGCTGATCTTATCGATCAGGTCGATCGCCCGTTTTCCGGTGGCCGGGTCCAGATTCGCCAGGGGCTCGTCAAACAGAAGGATATCCACATCGTCGATCATCACGCCCGCCATGGAAACCCTCTGCTTCTGTCCGCCGGACAGCTCCGTGGGCGCATGATCCAGAAGGGATTTCACATCCACCGTTTCCGCCACCTCGTCCACCCTGGGGAACAGCTCCTCCTGCGGAACGCAGTCGTTCTCCAGCGCAAAGGCGATATCCTCCGCTACCGTCAGCCCGATGAACTGCCCGTCCGTATCCTGCAGCACGGTCCCCACCAGCTTGGACATCCCGAAGATCCCTTCCTTTGCCGGATCCTTTCCCTTTACGGAAAGGCTTCCCGTGCTCTCTCCCGGAAAGGAAAAAGGGACCAGTCCGTTGATGCAGTGCGCCAGAGTCGATTTTCCGGAGCCGGACGGTCCCACGATCAGAACCTTCTCCCCGGCATGGATCGTCAGATTCACATGACGCAGGGTCGGTTCCACCTGAGAGCGGTATTTAAATGTATAATCCTTGAATTCGATAATAGGGGTCATCGCTTACCTCTCATAAATAGTGTGCGCCGCGATGCGGCACGCATCATGCGCGCCGCCCGCGCTGAACGCGATTGCCGTCAGGCAATATATTCCTTTCGCGCGAATGCGCATCCGCAGCAAAGCGTCCTTTTTATACGGCGGGAACCAGGATTCCTGCCGTATAAAAAGGACAGCCGGCCCATAATGGGCCGGCCGAAAATTTGTCCGTCGGATACTGCCGCACCGCTTCTTCGCTTATCCGGCCGAATCTTCTCAGTCCTCTTTGGAAAGGCTGGAGGATTTGGCTCCGATCTTGGAATAGGCGTAGGCCAGCAGGGAACCCAGAACGCCGGCAACCACGATATTTCCCACGAAAGCGAGAACGCCCTGGGTAAATACCTTGTTGGCAGGCTCTGCGTAAACCAGAATGTCAAGCACGGGAGCCAGCAGGATCCATGCAAGCGCATTGGCGACTACCTGAACCACGTTGAACAGAACGATGGCCTTTCCGGAGAATCCGCCTTCCTTAATCGCATACTTGGCAGCGAACAGGCCCACGATGATGCCGAACAGTCCGTCCGGGAATACCCAGCTCCACCACACGCTTCCATAGAACAGCGCATCTCCCAGCGCATGTCCGATGATTCCGATCGCCCCCCCTACGATGGGTCCGAATACCGCCGCAAAGAAGGTCAGAACAGCCACTCTGGACTGCAGAGCCGTATTGGGGATGACCATGAACGGAACCTGCGCGTTCGTCAAAACCACAAAGAGCGCGGTTCCGATACCGATTGCGACGACTTCCTTGATTCCAAACTTCAGTTTCATGATGAGTTACCTCCTCGTTCCTCATAAAGGTATGTACAGGCCGCGGTCTTTTGCCGGTCTGTCGTCCGCTGCGATACGGATCTCCGGCAGATTGCCGGCCACCGGTCTGTCAGTTGTATTGCTTCTTCCTTACTATATACGATTTCTTTCTATTTTGCAATGGGAAATCAACCTGCGGTTGGAGCGGAGGACTGAGCAGGGTTTCTGTTCGGGTCAGAGGGCCTGTTCAAGCCAGGGGCTGTTCGGGTCGGAGGGCCTGTTCAGGCTTCCTCCTGCTGTAGATACCCTACAGCAGATACCTGTCCGCAAGTCTCTCGACCGTTCGTGTATCCAGGACATTTTTCTCTGTTTCAAAGGTAAGGATCAGCCGTTCCCCCTGGAGAATGCCGTTGTTTTCATACGCACATATTTTTCTGACCGCATTCCGCGCATATTCCGGATCATCCATTTTCCCGTTATGCTCCCAGTAAATTTCCTGTTTCGTTCCTTTGGACAGAAATGTAAAATCCGGATGGACGGTACCATATCCCTTCAGTTCCAGTGGTTTCTCATATTTATATGGAATTCGATTTCGGAAAAAATAATCCGCCAGAATTTTTTCCGATTTTGATCGCACACGTTCCCCCTGTTCCGTCAGGATAACCGGCGTATCCTCCCGGAATTCCTTTCTCTTACAGTCCTCTGCCATCCATCTTCCCAGCAGCTCCTCCCAGGTCGTCTCTACGGGCCGGATCATTTTCTGCTTTTCCCTGTGTTCTTTTAAAAAAATCTCCTCCATCTCTTCGTCTGCATATTCCTCCGCGATTCTTCTGATCTGCGACAGCCTTCTCCCGGCAAGCTTCGCGACCTTTTCATCATAGGACTTCTGTGCAAGCCTGCGGATCAGTTCCTTATCAGATCCCGGAATATATTTTCCTTTGCCCTTTTCTCCCGGCATCCTATGATAATACTGAACCCACTTCGAGCTGCTTCTACGGGCGGTATTGCGATTTTCCCTTTTTGTACCGTAGAATTTGATGTTTCTGATATGGTACCCATTCTCTACGGGTAATATCGCTAATTTCCTTTTTTGTACCGTAGAGAGTCCTTTATTCGTACGGGTCAAGCAAAGGATTGGGATAGTTATACCGTATGTTCTCAAATTAAAGAAGCGACTTTTTCATTGTTTCCTCTGTTCTGCGCGGCTTTCCGGAGAGTTTTCCCGGAAGCTGTCCGGAGAGTTTTAACGAGAGCCGTCCCCAGGGTTTCCGGGCAGCTGTCCGGCCAGCCTGCGTGCTGCCGGGAGATTTCTCCCGCGGCACGCCGGCTGGCCGGGAATTCAAATGGGCCTTTCTCTGCAAAATCTCTTACTTTCTCTCCGATATGCGACCGATGCCGGCAGCCGCTCAGGCTTTCGCGCCCTTCCTCCCGGCAAACGCGTGCACGATCAGGCAGATCAGGATCACTACGGCCATATCCGGAAGCGTATTCCCCACCGGAATGTCCACGGTCATCAGGAAGCGGTAGATCACAAAGCCGATCAGCCAAATCAGCAGGTTTTTCCAGCCGAAGTCCTTCCTTTCCTCTTCCTTCTTCAGAAGGAAGACATCCGCGATCTGGACAGCGATCATGGGCGCGAATACGGAGCCGATCAGATAAAGGAAATCCGTGATATCATCCATGGGGAAGAGGATGGCCGCCAGGGTGCCGATCACCGTGACCGCGATCCCCACCTGCTTTCCCTTCATTTTCGGGAAAATGGATTCCCAGGACACGCCGGCGGAATAGGCATCCAGAAAGGTGGTGGTCACCGTGGAAAAAATGATGATCAGCAGGGCGGCGATCCCCAGGCCGGCCTTCACCATGATCGCGGCGATATCCGTCTCCCCGGTGAAAAGCGCGGCTCCCATTCCGATGATATACATCCAGCAGCTCACCAGGCCGTAAACGATCACGCTGGCAGCCGTAGCCTTCACGGGCTTTTGGGCCTCACGGGTATAGTCGCTGATCACGGGAAGCCAGGAAAGGGGCATTGCCACGGACAGCTCCACCGCCGCGCCGAAGGTCATGGCTTCCCCTGCCGCGGTCTGTCCCATGCCGTTTCCGAAGATCACGGCGCTCAGGACGATGGTAAGAAGGAAAAGGGCCGCCATTGCCACCGTATTGAGCTTTCCAAGGTTGGTAACGCCGATGGCGATCCACAGAACGATCAGCGCGCCGATCACCAAGCACCATACCCACGCTCCCGTATTCACGGTTCCGTTTGCCGCAAGCGCGCCGTCATAGATCATGATGCCCGTCCAGCCCACCAGCTGGAGCACGTTCAGAAAGGAAAACAGAAGTCCTCCCTTCTTTCCAAAGCTCATTTTTACGGTTTCCATGGCGCTTTTTCCTGTCCGCGCGCCGATCAGTCCGGCGGCGAACATCATGCAGCAGCCGATCAGGTGGCCCAGAAGGATCGCCGCGACGCCCTTTGCCATCCCCAGGGGAGCCAGATAGGTCCCTGTCAGGATCTCCGCGATGGAAACGCCCGCGCCGAACCAGATCAGGCCGTTTTCAAAGACGGAGATTTTCTTCGTCAGTCCGTTTTTTCCTTCTGCGCTCATCTCTCCGGTCCCTCCATATACCTGCTTCTGATGTCAAAGCCGTGCGCCATGGGCCCGCTTCCCTTTCCCAGATCCAGCATGGCCGCAAGCGCGCCGGAAAGATAGGCCTTCGCCCGCTCCACCGCTTCCTCCAGACAGAAGCCCTTCGCCAGATTGGAGGCAATGGCGCTGGACAGGGTGCAGCCGGTTCCGTGGGTATTGGGATTATCGATCCGCTTTCCGTAAAACCACTTCAGATCTCCGTCCCGGTACAGAAGATCGTTGGCGTCATTGTGCTGGTGGCCGCCCTTTACCAGGACTGCGCAGCGGCAGGCTTCCCCGATCCGGGCAGCCGCCCGCTCCATGTCCTCCGGGGTGCGTACCTGCATGCCTGAAAGGACCTCCGTCTCCGGAATGTTCGGCGTCAGCACATCCGCCATGGGAAGCAGCCTCTTTTTCAGCGTCTCCACCGCGTCTTCGCTGATCAGCCTGGCTCCGCTGGTCGCCACCATGACCGGATCGACTACGATATTTTCCGCGTGGTATTCCTCCAGCTTATCCGCGATCGCTTCGATCAGGCCGGGCGAAGAAACCATTCCGATCTTTACGGCATCCGGACGGATATCCGTAAAAACACAGTCCAGCTGCTGCTTCAAAAATTCAGGAGATACCTCCATAATTCCTGTTACGCCGGTCGTATTCTGCGCTGTCAGGGCCGTAACCGCACTCATGGCAAACACGCCGTTTGCGGTCATGGTCTTGATATCTGCCTGAATCCCGGCGCCTCCGCTGGAATCGCTTCCAGCGATCGTTAATGCTGTTTTCATCTGCAATTTCTCCTTTGTCTTTTTTCCTTTTACAGAATCCCGCACTAATTTTGTTAAGCGACAGAAGGTGGTGCCCCCGGTCTGCCGCTGAAAAAATCCCGCCGTTCTTCACCTCTGCGGCGCTCCGGCGACCTGTCCGGCAAGCGCGCGCAGCCTCGCGGCAGCCGCCTGTACATCCGGTTTCGCGAAAATGGCGCTGATCACAGCGATCCCGCTGATGCCGCTGCCCGCAAGCTGCAGCGCATTCTCCTCCGTAATGCCGCCGATGGCGACCGCCGGAATGGGAACCGCAGCGCAGACCCGGCGAAGCGTTTCGTGATCAATCTGCCTCGCATCCGCCTTGGATCCGGTGGGGAACACAGCTCCCACGCCGAGATAATCCGCTCCGTCCTCCCAGGCCTTTACCGCCTGCTCCGCCGTTCTGGTGGAAACGCCGACGATCTTTCCCGGCCCAAGCCGTCTTCTGGCCTCTTTTGCCTCCATATCCTTCTGGCCCACATGCACGCCGTCCGCATCGAGCCGAAGCGCCAGCTCCACATCATCGTTGATGATGAGCGGTACATGATAGCTCCGGCAGACCGCAAGAACCTGCTCCGCCTCCCGGTAAAGGGCCTCTCCTATCAGCTTCTTTTCCCGAAGCTGAACGCAGGTCGCGCCGCCCTTCAGGGCATCCTCCACCCGCACGGCAAGCGGCCGGTCCCTCTCCGCGCCGGAATCTGTTATGGCATACAGCAGCAGAGCTTCTCTTTCCAGGTTTCCTGTCCGTTCTCTTTCCATGCCTTCTTCACCTCCCTTCCAAAGCCGTTATTGCCAGGTTTTTCCCTCACAGAGCCCGAAACCGCGCCCTCTGCTCCAGCTCTTCCCCGCTCATCAGGAATACGGCGTCGATGATCCGGTTCCGGTAGGCCGCATTTCCCTCGCCTTCCCGCATCCGCTCCCAGGCCAGCTCCCCGGCGGCTCCCATGGCGCAGACCGCGCTGACGGCTGCTTCCAGAGCCCTTTCCGGACTGGCGGCAAGGTAAGCCGCCATCAATCCAGAAAGCTGGCAGCCGGTTCCGGTCACCCGGCTCATCTCGGGCCTTCCGTTTTCGACCAGATAACACCGCTTTGCATCCGCCACCAAATCCAGGCTGCCCGTCATGGCGACGATGCACCCGATCCGGGCAGAAAATGCCCTCACAAAGGCCGCGTCCCGTTCCAGTCCGGTTCCCGTCACCGCATCCGCCGCATCCGCATCCACGCCGCCCTCCGTATGCCGCTCTGCGGCCAGAGCCCGGATCTCCGAAGCGTTTCCCCGTATCGCGGTGAAACGGATCTCCTCCATCAGCTGCAGCGCCGCTTCTCTGCGGAAGTCGCTTGCGCCCACGCCCACCGGGTCCAGGACTACCGGATGGCCCAGCTCGTTTGCCTTCCTTCCTGCCAGAAGCATCGCTTCCAGGCCCGTTCGGTGCAGCTGGCCCAGATTCAGATCCAGTCCCGCACAGCCCGAGGTGATCTGCGCCGCGTCCTCCGCCGCATCCGCCATGATCGGACTCGCCCCGCAGGCCAGCAGCACATTCGCCACATCATTGATGGTCACATAGTTGGTGATGCAGTGGATCAGCGGCGCCGTCCGCCTCACATTTTCCAGACATTCCTTCAGCATAAAGTCCTCATTCTCTCCTTTTCTCCGGGGCCAGCTCGCAGCTCCGCTGCTCCCTGTCCGTTGCCCGTCGAATATCCGCATGTCTGTGCAGGCACGCCTGCCCATCCATGCGGCTGCTCTCCGGGGCCAGCTCGCAGCTCCGCTGCTCCCTGTCCGTTGCCCGTCGAATATCCGCATGTCTGTGCAGGCACGCCTGCCCATCCATGCGGCTGCTCTCCGGGCTT
>DXDD01000036.1 GCA_019115665.1 Candidatus Eisenbergiella pullistercoris
AGCATAATCCGGCCTTTCAATTTCTCTTTCTATCCTCCAGTACTGACCGAACCCCTGCCTTATCCAGATTGTATACATACCGAGCAACCTGGCAGGAACAATATCGTTATCGATCCTGTCTCCTATCATGACTGCCTGCTGCGGCTTACATTGGCTTCGCTGCAGTGCCATATCAAAAATCCTCCGATCCGGCTTTGATACTCCTTCCTCTGCAGAAGCTACCACCAGATCCAGATACTTCAGAACTCCATAGTTCTTCAGTCGCTCCTCAGTTCCGGGGCGCTGATTTGCTATAATACCCAAACGATATTTTCTACTCAAAATACCCAGGCATTTGGCGGCATCAGTATACAAAATCTCTCCTTCCGGATTCCAAGCGGGTACAGGAACACCATATTTCTTCGCGATCTCCAGATCTCCCTTCCGATTCTGTCTGTAAAGCTCCATCGCGCCTTCATAGACGTTCTCATAAGAAACCCCGGACAGTGCAGCGATCTTCCTTAGCCTGTACTCATAAGGAATGCGCTCATCAATCAGGGTGGAACCCATATCAAAAAAGAGCCATTTTATTCCTTCCATTGTTTCACTCCAAAACTGCCGCACAGGTTTCCCCGTGCGGCAGTCATAATTTTGCCCGTTTATTTTTTCCTGTTCTTCTTCAGAATGTCGTTCACAATATCCATCCGCAGCCCCGCGTCGATGAAATCGCAGTGCTTGCAGAAGGGATAATTCTGTCTGCCGTCCTTCACGGCCTCTCTCAGCTTCTGATAGGCCGGGCTGTTCCAGGCATCCTTCAGGGGTGTCTTCGTCAGATCGCCCATATCCGTCACCTCAAAGTTGTCGCAACAGCAGATTCCCAGCTTGCCGTTCGGGGTGATCCACATATCCGTGTAGGGCATCAGGCAGGTTTCCTTAATGACCTTCTCCGTAGCCGCCTTGTTCGGCGCGCTTCCGGCCCGGTTGGTCAGGACCTCCTTCAGATAGCGCATCTGGATCAGGATGTCCACATCCTTGAACTCGTCCGGATGGCTTTTCACATATTCATAGATCTCCTGGATGTTGTCATGGAACTTCATGTCCAGGCAGTAATTGTTGATGATGAGCTGATTCACGAAAGGGACGATGGCCTTCACCTTGTCCACGGTCAGAAGCAGGCCGTTGGTGGACATGAAGATGAACACATCCGGGAGCTGCTCCCTGGCGTACTTGTGAAACTCCACGATCCGGGTATCCAGCCAGGGTTCGTTGTTTCCATACAAAGTCAGATGGCCCTTATAGCCCCAGTCGCGGAGCTGATCGATGATGCTGTAGTACAGCTCGTCCGACATCCTGGCATAGGGACGCTTTTCCGCGTTCTTGTTCGCGGTGCAGAATTCACAGGTGCTGTTGCAGCGGTTGATCGTCTCCAGGTTCACCACATTGGGGTGCGGGATCGGATCGCTCTCCATGAAATATTTGATATATTCTCTCTGAGATTTTCCTCTCGTCAGAAACTGCAGGGTCAGATATCCCTCGCTCGCCAGCTTCGGGAAATATTTTCTCATGTTCCAGCCGAATTTTCCGGCGTAGTTGTGAACTCTGATCGGCATTGCGCTATCTCCTTTATCCTTTGCTTTTCGGCCAGAACGGCTCGTTCGTGCGTTATCATCATAGCACCGGGGGGCTTTTCTGTCAATTCCGGCGGGGAACCTGAAATTGGGGAACCTGAGCATCTCCCCGTGGGATTTTTTCACACTTCCTTTTTCATTCCATTAATCTTTCAGGCAACCAATTGGAACTACGTAAACTCCATCCTGCCGTCTGTATGCATAATCTCCCACTCCAATAAGGACCATTAAAAAGGAGGGGGCTTTCATCTTTGTTGTATCAATTTTTTCCTTCAGAGTCCTGAGATTTTCCGCCCCTTCCTCAATCAGTCTCTCTCCGCCAAGCTTCACTTCAACCAATCCATAAGAACCGTTTCTCAGGTGAACCACCGCATCACATTCCAATCCTGTTTTATCCCGGAAATGATATATTTTCCCATTCAGCGCATCAGCAAATACCCTCAAATCTCTGATACACATTGTTTCAAAGAACAGACCAAAGGTATTCAAATCCCCAATCAAATCCTGGGGGCCTAATCCCAGGGCGGCAACAGCAATGGAAGGATCGACAAAATAGCGGGTATTCGAAGTCCTGATTGCTGTTTTGGAACGAAGATTTGGATTCCATGCCTCCATTTCCTCAATTACGAATATTTTCTGCAATGCATTGATATAGGAATATACCGTGTCTGTATCAAAAGATTCCGCGTCGTTCGCCATAATATCATCCCTAAGCAGCGTATTCGTTGCCTGCGAACCCTGATTTCTTGCGTAAGAGCGCATAAGACGTTTTACCCGTTCCGGGTTTCTTGTCACGCCATCTGCGCGGGAGATATCTGATCTCACGACAGCATCATAATAGTCAAATGCCTGCTCAAGAGCAATGTCTCCTTTCAGGTCGGTTGCCCTTGGCCAGCCGCCGCGGCACACCAGAAATGCCAGTTGATTCAGGTCAAGCGAATTTTCTCCTTCGATCTGATCCGGCGTTTCAAAAAGCTCTTTTAAACTTACCTCGCCAGTTGAATCCAGAGATTCATATAAACTCATTGGCCGCATCAATATCCATGAAAAACGTCCTGTCCCTGTATGATGGATATGCTCATAGGAGGCAGGAACCGCAGACCCTGTCAGAATGAACTGCCCCAGTTCATCCCTGTGATCGACCTCAAATCTGACAGCATCCCACAGTTTTGGAGCAATCTGCCATTCATCGATCAGCCGCGGAATTTTTCCCTTCAGGAGCCTCCCCGGACTGATTTCTGCCATCGCCAGGTTTTGTTTTTCTTTTTCCGGATCTGCCATATAAAGAATACTCCCGGCAATCTGCTCCGCCGTTGTTGTTTTTCCGCACCATTTGGGACCTTCAATCAAAACAGCGCCTTTTCCAAGGAGACGTTTTTCTAATATTTTATCCGCAATCCTTGCTTTATATTTTCTCATTTCACCCGAGCCTCCTGCCATATGATATCCTAAGATTTCCCCCATTCTGTTAAAATCATACCTTCTTTTCGGCATTTTGGCAAATAATTTTTCGGCATTATGGCGTTATATTATTCGGTGTTTTGGCGTTATATTTTTCGGCATTTTGGCATTATACTTTTCGGTGTTTTGGCATCTACAGCAGCTTTCGCCTCATTCCTGCCCATACACATAGATCGTATAAGGCGACCCTTCCCCGCTGTATGTCCCAATCAGCGTGAACCCAAGCTCCGGCGCATTCCCGATCTCGATCCGGGAAAACAGATATTTTCCGCCAAGCTCCCGGAACATATCTGCGTCAATATAGAGCGCATCGTCCGCCACCCGCATGGTGCGCACCGGATTCCAGGTGTTCTCGCCGGAGCCGGAGAAGATATAGGCTCTGGCTCCCCAGTCCCAGAAATAGGTATCCCATTCCTGTACCCGTTCGGTGGCGGGAGCGATCATGGCGCCGAATTTTTCCTTGTATTCCTGGGGATAAAAGCCCAGATAGCCGTCCAGGGTGGAGATCCCGTTATAGGACAGGACCGCCGGATGCATGCCGTAGGCGATGCCATACTCCCCGTCATAGCCGATGTCCTCTTTGATCTCATCGAACAGCTCTTCCGAGAAAAACTCCCGGTAGTTCAGATTTTCCACTTCCACGCCCCTCACCAGCCGGTAAGCATGGTAATAGAGGGTGTAATAAAAATCGTTGTATACCGCAGGGGTCAGCACCACCACGGCAAGGCTGATGAGAAGAAGCGCGTTCCCCAGCCATTTCTTTCTTCTGTCATAGAGATATTTCACCAGCAGAAACAGGGCCGCGTACCACAGGAAGGGATTGAAAAATACGGTCCGGTTGAACTGAAAGCCCTCCAGAGGCGGGATCAGCGTCTCAAACAGCTCCCGCAGGCCGCCCCAGTAGTAGAAGCCGTAGATCAGGCAGTTTCCCACGATAAAATATAGCACCAAGCAGAAGCTGTCCGTCAGGAGCCGTTTCGGCAGCCCCTGGCGCAGGAAGCAGGCCGCCCGGAACAGGAAAAACAGCAGGCAGAGCGGCAGCAGGAACCGGGTATGGGAGGGCTGGGCATGGAAGATCGCCTGGGAAAAGACCTCCCAGATGGTCTTCACGATCTGTCCCGCCGTGAAATTATCCTCCGCCATGCTCCCCCGCATGGTCTCCACACTGGGAAACAGCATTTCTCCGAACAGCCGGTATTCAAACACGATATACCCCAGAGACAGGACGATCAGCGCCGCCAGAAGCCGCCAGCTGAAAAAACGGAATATTCCGCGCTTTCTCCCCCGCAGGCCGTCCCTCACCCACAGGATCAGAATCGCGAGGAGCAGATAGCCCAGAATGAAAATGCCGAAATAGGAAAAATAGGAAAGCAGCGGATAGAAAAACAGAAGCAGCAGGCTGAACAGCCAGCCGCGCGTTTTCCTTTCCTGCGGTCTGACGGCAGTCTCTGTCCGGCCGCCATGCTCCGGCTTCGGCCTTCTCCCATTCCAGGGAGCTTCGCCCCGGTAGATCCTGCGAAGCAGGAAGATCACAAGGGGAATGGAAGAAAAGGCGATCCCGTAGGTAGGAAACAGCGGCAGCAGACCGTAGATCAGCCCGCAGACCACCGCGATGGGACGGTACTTTTCCCAGGCGTTTTCCCGGCCCGAAGCGGCGCTTTGTACCCCCGCAGCATTCTGTCCGGCGGCAGCGCACTGCCCCGTCGCAGCATCCTGCCCCGCCGGCAGGCTGCCGGCGGAAGACCGTCCGTTCGTATCATAAATATCCTTCGCCAGCACGTACACGGAAAAGACCGCGGTCAGGATCTTCAGGAAATAGCCGCACAGATAGGCGGCAAAGGGCGGGAGCAGAAAAAAAAGAATATTATACAGGGAAAACTCCGAGCTCAGGTAATCCCTGGTGATGCCGCCCAGAATAGGGACCACGGCGTCATGGGCAAAAAAGGTGCCGGAATGCTTCATCGCCATGAAATGCCCCATGAACAGGTCCAGATTGTCATGGACGGCGATGTAACTGTTTTCTCCGACAAAAAGAAAAACCGCCGCCTCTCCCAGAACGGCGGCTCCCAGCAGGAACCAGTACCATTTTTTGATCACGGGCTGCAGCAGTTTTTTCATTTTCCTTCTCCTTCGCGCTTTTCTTTCCGTGCGTCCGCTCCGGCTTCCTCCGGTCTGTCCGGAGCGTTTTCCATATGCCGCCGGACCAGGTCCGCGATGGTCACATGATCCACGACCCCGTTCACCGCATCCGCCAGCTGCCGCCAGACGCCGGCCGCCTCACAGAAGGACTGCCGGCCGCAGCCGCCGTCCTCTCCGCATTCCTCCAGACAGGGAGCGGGACTTAATGAGCCCTCCGTCAGGCGCAGGATCTGCCCCACCGTATAGTCTTCGGGGTTTCCGGCAAGGCAGTAACCGCCCTGGGCGCCTCTGACGCTGCGGACAAAACCTGCCCGGTTCAGGACCGCTATGATCTGTTCCAGATATTTTTCCGATATCCCCTGGCGCTCTGCGATCTGCCTTGCCTTCACATACTCTTTCCGGCCGTACAGCGCCAGATCCAGCATGACGCGGACCGCATATCTGCCTTTGGTGGAAATTCTCATGGCACTCATTCCGTTCTCGTTCCTTTCATATCCGGGTACGGCGGACCGTACCCGGATACTGTCCGCAGCAGGTCAGGCCCTCAGAGAACCGTTCCGGTCATCCCCTTGCAGGGAGCCGTTTCGGTCCCCCCTCGAAGGGAGCTGTTTTGGTCATCCCTCAAAGGGAACCACGGAGCCCTGATAGGTGTCCTCGATGTACTGTCTGATCTCATCGGATTTCAGCACGGATACCAGAGCCTGGATCCCTTCGCTGTTTTCATTTCCTTCTTTTACCGCCACAACGTTCACATATTTCTGTACCGCCTCGGAATCGGAGGTCTCCACAGCCAGCGCGTCCGTGGAAGCGTTCAGTCCCGCCTGCAGCGCGTAGTTTCCGTTGATCACCGCGAAGTCAAAGTCTGGAAGGCTTCTCGGGATCTGCTCCGCAGCCAGCTCGATAAAGGAAATGTTGTGCGGGTTGTCGGTAATATCATTCACCGTGGCGTTGATGCCAGCATCCGCGTTCAGGGTGATCAGGCCCTGCTCCTGCAGAAGAAGGAGCGCTCTCGCCTCGTTGGTGGTATCATTGGGAACCGCGATCTCCGCGCCGTCCGTGATGGCCGCAAGGTCGCTCTGCTTTCCGGGATAGATTCCGAGAGGCTCATAGTGGATGCTTCCGGCGCTCACCAGATGGGTTCCTCTTTCCTCGTTAAAGCTTTCCAGATAGGTGATGTGCTGGAAATAGTTGGCGTCGATCTCGTCGCTCTCCACAACCTCATTGGGCATGATATAATCGGTGAACTCCGTCACCTCCAGCGTCCAGCCCTGCTCAGCCAGAAGGGGAGCCGCAGCGGCAAGGATCTCCGCGTGAGGCACGCTGGTGGCCGCCACAGTGATGGTTCCTTTGGACTCTACGGCCTGGGTTTCCGCCGCATCGCTCTCAGCCGCCTCTGTTTCGGAAGCGCCGGTCTCAGCCGCGGCGCTCTCCTGCACGCTTTCCGCTTCTGCGGCCGCCGTCTCCGCAACCGCCGTGCTTTCTGCGGAAGCCGCGCTCTCCGCGCCCGTTCCCTGCGCCGCGTCCGAGCCGCAGCCCGCCAGCAGGCCGGCGGTCAGAAGCGCCGCTGTGATCAGTGACAATGCTTTCTTTTTCATAATCTCCTCCATTCCGCCGGGGCTTTTTCCCCGGCATGTCTTTTGCAGCCCTCCCGACGCCGTTTCTTTTTTCCGGCAGAAAGGAAATGGCCGCAGCCTTCCCGGCAGAAGACCGCCGGCCTGTCATTGGCCATCGGAACGTGATCCGCCGGTCTATCATCGGCCGTCAGAGCGTGATCCGCCGGTCCAGCTTCCTCGCCAGCTTCATGCAGATCGCCTGCATGATCTGTACCAGGACCACCAGAAGGATCACGGTGACGATCATGATATCAAATTCATAACGGTTGTAGCCGTAACGGATGGCGATATCGCCAAGTCCGCCGCCGCCCACCGCTCCGGCCATGGCCGAATAGCCCAGGATTGTCCCGAGAGCGATCGCCAGGTTGGAAAGCAGAGAGGAACGGGCCTCCAGAAGCATCACCTTCGTCACGATGGTGGGGATTCCCGCGCCCATGCTCTTCGCCGCTTCGACCACGCCCCGGTCCACCTCAAGCAGGGAGGATTCCACCAGCCTCGCCACAAAGGGAGCCGCCGCAAGCGTCAGCGGAACCACCGTTGCGCTGGGGCCGTAGCTTTTTCCCACGATAGCCCTGGTGAGCGGGATCACCAGGATCAGAAGGATCAGGAAGGGGATGCTTCGGGTGATGTTCACGATCACATCCAGCACCCGGTTCACCGCCGCGTTGGGTTTAAGCCCCTCGCGCCCCGTCACCACCAGGGCCACGCCCACGGGGAGCCCGATCACATATGCCATAAGGGTGGAGAGGAGCGTCATGTAAATGGTGGCAAACGTGCCCTCCACGATCATCATTACCGTTGCGCTATTCCACATAATCGTCCAGCTCCTCCACCGTTAATTTTCTGTCCTTCAGATATTGTATCATCTTCTCCGCCGTCTGTTCGTCCTCCGGAAGCTGCAGGATCATCTGCCCTCTGGCGATGCCTCCCACATCCTGGGTATCCGCAAGCAGGATGTTCACCGACGCCCTGCATTCCAGTACCATGTTGGCGATCACCGGCTCGAAGGAGGAATTTTCCGTGAAAACGATGCGGATGCACCGCTTGCTGGTCATGATCGGCGTCCTCTTCTCTCCCTGGAAGACCAGCTTCTTCGCCGCCTTCGACTTCGGCGAAGTGAAGACCTCCTCCACGGTCCCGGTCTCCACCAGGCTTCCGCTGTCGATGATGGCCACATGGCTGCAGATCTCCTGCACCACGCTCATCTCATGGGTGATGATCACGATGGTGATGCCGTACTCTTTATTGATCCTGGACAGAAGCTCCAGGATGGAGCGGGTGGTCCTGGGATCCAGGGCGCTGGTCGCCTCGTCGCACAGAAGGATCCTCGGGTTCATGGCAAGGGCGCGGGCGATGGCCACCCTCTGCTTCTGTCCTCCGGAAAGCTGTGCCGGATAGGCGTCCGCCTTTTCCTCCAGCTCCACGATCTTCAGAAGCTCCCCGGCCTTTTTCCTGGCTTCCTTCTTCTTTTCTCCCAGGATCTCCAGTGCGAAGCACACGTTGTCCAGCACCGTCCGCTGCATCAGCAGATTGAAATGCTGGAAGATCATCGCCACGCTGTTCCTGACCTTTCTCAGCTCCTTATCGCTGCAGCCCGCCAGATCCACGCCGTCGATCAGCACGGTTCCTTCCGTGGGCCTTTCCAGAAAATTCAGGCATCTCACCAGCGTGCTCTTGCCCGCTCCGGACATGCCGATGATGCCGTAGATATCTCCTTTGCCGATATCCAGGCTGATGTTTTTCAGAGCTTCGATCTCTCCATCCTTCGTCCGGAAGGTCTTCGACACGTTCCGGATCTGAATCACAGGTGTTTCCATTCCCGTCCGCTCCTTCTGCTTTCGTAAATTGAACCAATCATACCACAATCCGGCCGGCTCTGTAAATAGGCGCGTACCGTTCAGCCTCCGGCTGAATGGTAACCCCAGGATCAAAAAAGCGGCGTGGACAGGTACCGGTCCCCGGAGTCCGGAAGCAGAACCACGATCGTTTTTCCCTGATTTTCCGGCCGCCCGGCGAGGATCTGCGCCGCATGCAGGGCCGCGCCCGAGGAGATGCCCGCCAGGATCCCCTCCTGCGCCGCCAGCCTGCGCCCGGCGGCGTAGGCATCCTCTTCCCATACCGGGATCACCTCGTCGCAGATCCCGGTATCCAGCACCGACGGCACGAAGCCCGCGCCGATCCCCTGCAGGCCGTGCGCTCCCGCCTTCCCGCCGGAAAGCACAGCCGAGCCCGCCGGCTCCACAGCGACCACCCGGACCGCCGGAGCTTTCTCCTTCAGATATCTCCCCACGCCCGTAATGGTGCCGCCCGAGCCGACGCCCGCCACAAAAAGATCCACCCTTCCGTCCGTATCCTCCCAGATCTCCGGCCCCGTGGTCAGATAATGGGCCTTCGCGTTGGAAGGATTGTCAAACTGCCCCGGAATGAACGCACCCGGGATCTGCTCCTTCAGCTCCTGCGCCTTCCGGATCGCCCCCGCCATGCCTTCCTCTCCCGGCGTCAGAACGATATCCGCCCCATAGGCGGCCAGCAGCTTCCGACGCTCTTCGCTCATGGTTTCCGGCATGGTCAGGATCACCCGGTATCCCCGGACGGCCGCGATCGCCGCCAGGCCGATCCCCGTATTTCCGCTGGTGGGCTCGATGACCGCCGCTCCCGGCTTCAGGCTCCCGTCCGCCTCCGCGTCCAGGATCATCCGGAGCGCCGCCCGGTCCTTCACGCTTCCGGTGGGGTTCAGATATTCCAGCTTTGCCAGAAGCCGCACGCCTTCGATCCCCGCCTGTCCGGCATAATTTCCCAGCTCCATCAGAGGCGTCCGCCCGATCAGCTCCGTCACATTTTTCCGAATCTCCATCCCGCCCTCCTTAATTCACACTATTCCAGTAGGATTATTATGTCCTGATGATACTCCCCCGCCCGGCCCGTGTCAAGCGGGATTGTATCTCCCTGACTTTTGTGGTAGATTACAGTTACAGCCCCGAAGCGGGCTGCAGCCACTTCAAAAAAAGAAAGGATCTGCATCATGAAAAGCTCAGAAGATTTAAGACGCCTGCTGCGCGCGGTGGATCATAAAAGCTACCCGGCCTACAAGGACCTGAAGGGACTCTATTCCTTCGGAAGCTTCGTCCTTGGCATCGACCATGTCCAGGGAGATCCCTTTGCCTCCCCGTCCCGGCTCAGCGTCCAGGTGGACGGCGCGAAGGCCGCCTTTCCGCCCGCTTATTATAAGGAAAAGCACTGCCGCATCGCCCTGCAGGATCACCTGAACCGGCTGTTTTTTAAGGAGATCGAAAAATATACCTTCCAGGCCAAAGGCTCCGGCAAGAGCGGCCTGATCGCGGTCAGCCGCTGCGGCCAGGAGGTGCTGGAGCGCTCCGCCGTCACCATCCGTCCGGCGGACGGCCAGCTTCTGGTGCGTTTTTCCGTGGGCTTTCCCGCAAACGGCCGCACCATCAACGCCTCCCAGCTGGAGCGCATCCTCTTTGAATTCCTGCCCTCCTGCGTCCAGGCGACGCTGTTTTACCGCAGGCTTCCCGCGGCGAAGGTTCAGGCCGTCATCCATCTGGCCGAGGACCAGCAGTTCATCCGCTCTCAGCTGGAGCCCCTGGGCCTGTGCGCCTTCGTGGCGAACGGCTCCGTCCTTCCCCGCCAGTCCGGCGTCTCCGACCGGCCCATGAAGGACGGCATCCCCTTCGTTTCCCCGAAATCCATGGAGATCACCCTGAATCTTCCCCACCGCGGCCCCCTTTCCGGCATGGCCATCCGAAAAGGCATCACCCTCATCGTAGGCGGCGGCTATCACGGCAAGTCCACCCTCCTGGAGGCGCTGGAGCTGGGCGTCTACGACCACATCGCGGGCGACGGCAGGGAATATGTGATCACCGACGGCACCGCGCTCAAAATCCGCGCCGAGGACGGCCGCAGCATCAAAAAAACGGACATTTCCATGTTCATCAACAACCTGCCCAACAAAAAGGACACAAAGGCCTTTTACTCCGAGGACGCCAGCGGAAGCACCTCCCAGGCGGCCAACGTGATCGAGGGCATGGAGAGCGGCGCGAAGGTCTTTCTCATCGACGAAGACACCTGCGCCACCAATTTCATGATCCGGGACGAGCTGATGCAGCGGGTGGTCTGCCGGGAGGAGGAGCCCATCACCCCCTTCATCGAGCGGGCCCGCTTCCTCTATGAAAAATGCGGCATTTCCTCCGTTCTGGTCGCCGGAAGCTCCGGCGCGTACTTCTACATCGCGGACACCGTCCTTCAGATGGACCGCTACGTGCCGAAGGACATCACGGAATTTGCCCGAAAAGAAGCGGCGGAATACGCCGCCCGGAGGCAGAACGCCGTGCCCGAAGCCGCCGGCGCACAGGACCGCACTGCCGGAAATGGCCGCAGCGCCGTGCCGGCCCGGCCCGCCGTCCAGCAGCTGCCCGATCCTGCCCTGCCCTCCTTCCACCGCGTTCCCTCCTGCAACATGGCCCTGCGAAAGGACGACCGCCTGAAGACCAGAAACCGCGGCACCGACGACGTTCAGCTGGGCCATGAAAACATCGACCTCCGTTATCTGGAGCAGCTTGCGGACCACGAACAGACCGCCGCCCTCTCCCGGATCCTCGCTCTGGCGGAAAAGAACCTGCTGGACGGCCGGAAGACCCTGACCCAGGTGGTGGACGCCGTCTGCGCCCTGATGGAAGAAAAAGGGCTTGCCGGCCTTTCATCCGGCGGAAGCCTTCTCTCCGACCTGGCCATGCCCAGACGGCAGGAGATCTTCGCCTGCTTCAACCGGTACCGGGGACTGAAGCTGTAATAAACGCCGTTTCCCATGCCTTGCGCCTGCCTTCCTTATGCGGTAAAATAATACTGCATTGGGAAGGGAGGCGATTTTATGTCCTGGAAGCCACTGCCGATCGGTGTGGATAATTTTGAAAATCTGATCAGAAACGGTTACTATTTTGCAGACAAGACCCTTTTTATCCGGGAACTTCTGGATATGAAGGGAGAAGTGAACCTCTTCACCCGTCCCCGCCGTTTTGGGAAAACCCTAAACATGAGCATGCTCCGCTGTTTTTTTGAAAAAAGCGGGGAAGATCCTGCCGTTCTCTTTTCCGGCACGAAAATCCTGGAAGCCGGAGAACAGTATCTGTCCCATATGGGACGATATCCGGTGATCAGCCTCTCTCT
This sequence comes from Candidatus Eisenbergiella pullistercoris, assembly GCA_019115665.1. GTDB lineage: Bacteria > Bacillota > Clostridia > Lachnospirales > Lachnospiraceae > Eisenbergiella > Eisenbergiella pullistercoris. The sequence goes on from DXDD01000036.1 coordinate 12,005, forward strand.
GAAATCCATGAAACAGCCCTCCCTGGAGCTTTCTCTTGCCATGCTCAAAAAAGCGGTCGGCGCAGAATTTTCCCGCCACTGGCAGGCCGTGCATGACAGCGGGAAGCTGACAGGAGCCGCACTGGAACGCTATGTCCGGCTCCGGGATCTGAATGGATCCGATGCGGATTATGCAGACGCCCTTAAATACCTCTCTGAATGTCTGCATGCCTGTTTCGGAGAAAAGGCCATGATCCTGATCGATGAATATGATGTTCCGCTGGAAAACGCCTGGTTTCATGGATTCTATGATGACGTTCTCTTTCCGGTCCGCTCCCTGTTTGAGTCCGCCCTCAAGACAAATGACAATCTGGCTTTTGCGGTGGTTACCGGCTGCCTGCGGATCAGCAGAGAATCCATTTTTACCGGATTGAACAATCTCAGGATCCTGTCCGTCACCGATGATTCCTGCTCTGAGTATTTCGGCTTTACGCAGCAGGATGTGGATCAGATGCTTGCTTTTTATGATCTGTCTGACCGCACGGAAACGGTAAAACAATGGTACGACGGATACTGTTTCGGCAATACAGAGGTTTATAACCCCTGGAGCGTCATAAACTTCGTATCCTCCTGCCGCAGAAACAGAAACGCTCTGCCCAGGCCCTACTGGTCCAATACCAGCTCCAATGACATTGTCCGCATTCTTGTGGAAAAATCGGATCTTTCCGTCCGCCGGGAGATTGAAACGCTCATTGAAGGCAGTTCCATTACGAAACCGGTTCACGAAGACATCACCTATGAAGATATGCAGTCCACGCAGGATAATCTCTGGAACTTTCTGTTTTTCACAGGTTATCTGAAAAAGCTGCGGGAATTTCAGGAAGAAGAAAATATCTATATCGAAATGACGATCCCCAACCGGGAAGTCCGTTATATCTATAAAAATACCGTTCTGCACTGGTTTGAAGAAAAAACCGAAAAGAAAGAGCTGTCGCCTCTGTACGAGAGCATTCTGAACGGCGATGCCGGAAAAATGGCTGAAATCCTTTCCGAAAACCTGATGGAAACCATCAGCTTCTATGATTATCAGGAAAGCTATTACCACGGCTTTCTGGCCGGAATGCTGAAAAACATCGGAAATTACATCGTTCTTTCCAACCGGGAAGCAGGAAACGGACGGCCGGATATTGTCCTTAAATATCCCAGCATACGCGGGAAGGCTGTCATTATCGAAATCAAGGTCGCCGGCTCCTGGAAAGAACTGAAGAAAAAATGCACAGAGGCCCTGAAGCAGATCGAAGAAAAAGATTACGAGGCGGAGCTTCGCCGGGAAGGGTATCAGAATATTATGAAATACGGCGTTGCCTTTTACAAAAAAGAGTGCATGGTGAAGTCAGGTTAAAACCGGGAAGGGTTTTCTGCCTTATCCCATGAAAAGCCTGACGATCATCCCGATATAAAGGAACGGGACAAGCGGCATGCCCGCTTTTTCCGTTCCTTTGGTACGGATCAGACGGAATGCGGAATATGCGGCTCCCACAATACAGCCGTACAGAATCGCGCCCGTCACATACTCCGCCGTAAGATACAGCCCCATGACCAGAGACAGCTTCACATCCCCGGCGCCCATTCTGCCTCTGCCGAGCAGATATCCCGCCCCGAAGCACAGCGCGCTGAAAGCCATGCCGGACACAGCGGAAGGCAGCAGCTCCCCCATCGTCTCCCTTCCGGCCAAACCATACAGGCCCGCCGCAGCCGGAAACAGAAAGAAAAATCCGAGCAGAAGCTTATTCGGCACCACCCTTTCCCGCAGATCGGAGATACAGAAGAACAGCATCCCGGCAAGCATCAGATATACCAGCGCGAACCGCAGATCGGCGAAGCCGCACCTTCCCTGAAGAGACCAGAATCTGACCAGGGCAAGTTCTCCGATGCACAGGGCCGCCCGTTCGTCCTTCCGTGCAAACGGCCTCGCCCTCTGATTTTCCTCTTTTTTAAACTCCCGCCGGTACCACAGAAAAAGCAGCGAATACAGAACCGGCAGCATGAGCATGCCAGAGATAAGAGAAATGTATGCGATCAATTCTATTTCTGCTCCTTTGCCTCCTCCGCCATCTCCCGGATCCGCTCCACATAGGCCTCCCCGGAAAACTGCGCGGCGCGCGCCGCCGCCGCCCGGCTGTATTTCTCATACAGCGCCTCATCAGAAAGGAGCCGCTCCATCTGCCCGGCAAGCTTTCTCTCCTCCTCCGTGATCACGGACGCGTCCAGATTCTTCTTTTCCTCCATCACCGGAACCAGAATCCCATAGTCCGCATCCAGATATTCCTGGCGGCGGGAAACCGCGTCAAAATCGTCAGAAAGGATCTCGGCAGGGCCGGTCATGCAGTTGGCGGATATGACGGGGATACCGAGGGACATGGCCTCCACCAGCACGTTGGGAAAGCCTTCGTTGATGGAGGTCATCACATACATGCGGCCGAGAGCCAGGTAAGGGAAGGGGTTCTTCTTCACGCCGGGGAAGCTCACCGCGTCAGAAATCCCCAGATCCTCCGCAAGCTTCCAGTATTCCTTAAAATCGCCCTCGCCCACGATCAAAAGTCTCGCATCCCCGTATTTCCGGTGAAGCAGGGAAAAACTTTTGAGCAGATGCCAGAAGCCCTTCACGTCATCCTGGCGTCCCATGGAGACGATCACCCGGCCGCAGCCCGCAAAGGGAAGCCGATCCTTCTCCCCCGCCTCTTTCGCCTGAGCCTGGATGCCGGCCAGATCAAAGGGATTGTACAGAGTGCATACCTTCCGACAGGAAAAACGCTCCTCCAGCTCCCGCTGGATCAGCCTGGAGCAGGAAACCACCCGGTCCGAACAGCGGCAGAACAGGCGCAGAAGGCCGGGATTTCCCATATCCATGTAGCTGCGCACGCCGCACCAGATTTCCGCCCGCTTTGTTCCCTCCCGCTTTGCCGCGTTCCTTCGGAACGGACGCATTCCGGAAAACACGTTCACCAGGTTGGCGGTGGGACCGAAGCTGTAGGCGATATCGATGCCGTATTCCGCTTTCAGGGCAGCCACTCTTTTTGCCCGCCGGAATACATTGAGCACCTTTCCCGCCTTCCCTTCCACGCTCTTCATGTGGATATCCATCACATGAAGGCCGCGGATATCATAGGCGATGTCCATGGCGCTGAAAATTACGATATAGACCTCATAGTATGGCTCCAGAAGCCGGGCCGTGGCAACGCATACCCGTTCAAAACCGCCCTGGTGCAGCATGGGCACGATGAGCATGATCTTTTTTTTCATATGGAATTCTCCTGCTTTTCTCTCAGTTTCCTTCTCCCAGATAAAGTCTTTCCAGGAATCTCACCTGATCCGACACGTCGAATCCGGCGTCTTTTATGGCCTGCGCCATCTGTTCTCTCTCGTAATCCCTGCGCGCGAGCACCCTCTGCGCCCAGGCGGCGGCTCCCTGCGAAAGGGGCAGCGCCTCAGCCAGCGGCGTGATCAGCACCTCGTCCGTCACGCTGTCCGACACCAGGCAGCGAAGGCCGGCAGCCTGCGCCTCGATCACGGAGCCGGGCAGGCCCTCAAAAATGGAGGGAAAGACGAAAAAATCCATGGCCATATAGTAATCCGCCACCTGCGCCTGATTTCCCGCAAAGATCACTCGGTCAGAAAGGCCGAGGGACGCGGCCTTTTCCCGCACGGACTCCATCAGTCCGCCCTCGCCCACCAGAAGGAGGCGGGAGGCGGGGATTTTCTTCTGAATCTGCGCGAACACGTCCAGCAGAAAGGCGTGATTTTTCATATGGCCGAAGCGGCCCACGTGACCGATGACAAACTCACGCTCCCCAATTCCAAGCTCCGAGCGTTTCCGCGCCCTTGTCCGCGCACAGAACGAAAACCCGGAAGCGTCAATGGCGTTGGGAACGGTGGTCACCCTTCCCGCGTCCTCCATTTTTTTCCCGAATACGGCTTCGCCCGCGAGGCGGGAACAGGTCAGGCAGACGTCCGCCTTTTTCCCCAGGTTCCTGCGCAGGAAGCGGGTCAGCATGCCCTTCAGGCCGGGATCCACCCCGGCGCTCCTGGCGTGGGCGATGGTGAGGGGTACGCCGGCGGCTTTTGCAATGGGCAGGTAAATGGAGGCGGTGCTCGTCATATGTCCATGTACTGCCGCATAGACCGGACGCCCCTGGATCGAGTGCATCCGGAAAAAGTCCTTCCACGCCTTCCGGTATTCCAGCCAGTTTACCGCCCGGAAGCGCGGAACCCGGTAGATATGACCGCCAAGGCTTTCGATTTCTTTGTCAAAAAAGCCTTCCTCCTGCGTGTGGACGCAGAAGTCAAACTGGATCCGGCTCCTGTCCAGATGCCGGTAGCTGTCCATCACCCGGCTTTCCGCGCCGCCGAGGCCGGTCCCGCCCAGCACCTGCAGCACCCGGACCGGCGCCCGCTGCGCCTGGACCGACGTCGGCTGCACCCGGACCGGCGCCTGCTGCGCCTGGATCGACGTCGGCTGCGCCTGAACCGGCGCCTGCTGCCGGCGGAAATCCTTCTGCTGCCCGGCCCCCGTTTTCCCCGCCGTTTTTTTCTCCGGCTTTTTCTCCGGCTTCCTCTGTTCCATTTCTCTGTTCATCTTTTCCCGGTTCCCTTTCCCGTTCTGCCGCCGCGCGTCCCCCTGCGGCCGGCATCTCTGATGCCGCTCTGATGTCTCTTTGATGCCTCTCACTTTCTTCGCACCGCCGAAAGCGCCTTCACCGCCATCCGTTTGCCGCCTGCCTGCGCGTATTCTGCAAGATTTCCTGCAAAACCGCGTTCTTCTGCAGGAACCTCCAGCAGCCGTCCATATGAGATAAAATCCCCTGCGTGTTCTGCAAGCATTCTTTCATACCAGGCGATTTCTCCGTCGTTCATGCCGTTGGCATGGATCACCAGGGTGGTATAGCCTTCCTGTCCGCCGAAGCAGAGAGATTTTTTCTTCGCGATGGGAAGAAAGGTGAGTCCGCCCCGTCGATAAGGCCCTGGGCCGAAGCCGTCCGTCACATAGGAAAAGCCGCATTCCTTCAGCGCCCGCAGGGTGTTTTCATCAAAGGAGTGGCCGGGCGCCATAAAGATATCCGTCACGATCCCCTGATCCTCCAGCAAGCGCTTTCCATGGGCGATCAGCTTTTTCTGCCGCTCGTAAGGCAGCCCTGCGAACTCGGAAAACCGGTTCAGCGGAAAAAGGCCGCCCCTCTTCGTGGTATACACATGCCGGCAGCCGTGCTGCGCCATCAGCCAGCCCGCCTCCTGCAGCTCCAGCAGAACCTCCCAGAAATCCGCCCTTTCCTGCATGCAGGAAAGCGACGGATCCCGGTTGTCCGGAACCACGCCAAGCAGAGGCTGAATCCCCGCCTTATCGAAAAGCTCCTTCAGCCGGAAAAAATTGTCCCAGTTCATATCAGCCGTAATATCATCCATCCGAAGCGCGATCTTCATGTCAGACTTCCTTTCTCAGCTCAGCACATCCCCGCTCTCCAGCTCCCGTTCACACTCGTATTCATCCAGAAGAAGCGACCCGTCCACCGTCCGCACAATGGGCTTTTTGTCAAACACATCGATCACCTCTCCCGGCGCATAATCGGAAAAGTCCAGCATCTCATCAAAGGGACGGGCGCTCCAGACAGTCACCTTCGCTTCCCCGCAGAAGGCAAAAGCGCCGGGGAAGGGCCTGGTGACGCCGCGGATCAGGTTGTACAGGTCTCTGGTCTTATGGTGAAAATCCAGCTTTCCGTCCGCCGCAGTCCGCTTCTCATACCAGCCGTCAAAGTCCTTCGACTGCCGGTTCACCTTCACGGTTCCCTCCTGCCAGGCGCTCAGAAGTCTCCCGATCAGTCTTTTTGACACAAGGATATTCTTGTACTGCAGCGTGCGGATGGTGTCATGGGGATTGATGGCAAACATTTCGTTGGCAAACACGTTGGGGCTGTCCGCCTTTGCGTCATACTGAAACAGGTTCAGGATAAAACGGGTATCCCCGTTGATCACGGACCAGTTTAAGGGCGAGCGCCCTCTGCCGTAGGGAAGGTATCCGCAGCTTCCGTGAAAGCCGAAGATCCCGTACCGGAAGCGGTCCAGAACCGCCTGCGGGATCAGCCGCTGCCAGCCCATGGAAATGCCGATCTCAAATTCATTTTCCGCAAAAAAGCGGGAGGTCTCCTCATCCTTCAGTCCGTAGGAATGGGTCTCGAACACCGGGATTCCATACTGATCCGTCAGGTAGGAAAGCCCCTTATAGCCGGACACCTGATTGCCGGAAAGCACGTCGCTGTGGATCGTCACCACCAGATCCACCGGATGCAGCTTTTCCTGTATATAGGACACGATCTCCGCCGTCGTATCCTTCACCCCAAAAACAACCACTCTGTATTTCATCTCTGCCTCCCTGCTGAAAAACCGGAGGCTGCGCCCCTGTTCGCGAAGCGCCTGCCTTCTGCACCTCGTGGGACGCCGCCCCCGGTTTCCTTTTCTGGTTTCTTTTTTCTGGTTCTTCTTTCTGATGATTTTCTTCGCGATCCGGCTTATTTCAGGTTTTCCTTATACCAGTCGATGGCGAGCTGGATGCCGGAGGCGAAATCATAGTCCGGATCATACCCCAGCTTTTCCCTGGCCTTGGTGATGTCCGCGTTGGAATCGCGCACGTCTCCCTTTCTCGGAGGCCCGAACTTGGGCTCGATATTCTTGCCGAGCGCCTTACACAGGTCGTAGTAGATATCGATCAGAAATTCCCTTCCGCCGGAGCCGATGTTGTAGGCCTCTCCCGCGGCGTCGCCGGAAGCCAGGCAGGCCTTCAGGTTCGCCTCGATCACGTTGTCGATATAGGTGAAGTCGCGGGACTGTCTGCCGTCTCCGTTAATGGTGCAGACCTCGTCATGCAGAAGCTGCTTTAAAAACTTCGGGATCACCGCCGCGTACATGCCGTCCGGATTCTGTCTGCGGCCGAACACGTTGAAATAGCGCAGGCCGTAGGTATCCAGGCCGTACAGCTTCTTGTACAGCTTTCCGTATTCCTCGTTGGTGCGCTTGGTCAGCGCGTAGGGAGAAAGCACCTCGCCCTCGATCCCTTCCTTTTTGGGAAGGGCGGGATGGTCGCCGTATACGGAGGAGCTGGACGCGTAGACAAATTTCTTCACGCCGCTCTGTCTGGCCGCCTCCATCATGTTCAGCGTTCCGCCGATGTTGTTCTGTTCATAGAAAATGGGCATCTCAATGCTTCTCGGGACGCTGCCCCAGGCCGCCTGGTTCAGCACGTAGTCCACACCCTCGCAGGCGCGACGGCAGGTATCCAGATCCTTGATATCTCCCCTGATGAAGGTATAGCCCTCCCGGTCCAGGAACATGTCCACATTTTCCTGCTTTCCGGTGGACAGATCGTCCAGACACCTCACCCTGTATCCCATGTCCAGGATCGCCTCGCACAGGTTGGAGCCGATGAAGCCAGCTCCGCCCGTTACGAGAAATACAGAATTTTCGTCAAATTTCAGATGTTTGTATCCCATTGTGTTCTCCTGTCAGAATATGATTTGAAAACCGCAGAACCGCCCGCACAGATTCCCCGCGCGGTGCGGTATGGCACAGTCCGCAGCGAACAGGCCGTCTTACAGTCTCCAGTAAATATAATCCTCCGTCTGGTATTCCTTCCGGTCCAGAATGCCCTTGATATCCACCAGCACCTTCCTGGGATTCTCCGGACGGAAGAAGCCGGAGATCTGCGTCTTGTCAAGGTGGCTGAATTCCTCATGAGCCACAGCGATGATGAGGGCGTCCACCTCTTTGATCTCGCTTCTGTCCGCGAGGGTGATGCCGTACAGGCGGTTCGCCTCGTCCGCGTCCGCGGTCTCGTCCACGATCACCGGCTCAATGCCGTATTCGCGCAGCTCATGCACGATATCGATGACCTTGGTATTTCTGGTGTCCGGGCAGTTCTCCTTGAAGGTAAAACCAAGGATCGCCACTCTGGCGGTCTTCACCGGGATGTCGGCCCTGATCAGGTTCTTCACCACGTTCTCCGCCACATATTTTCCCATATCGTCGTTGATCCGGCGGCCGGCGAGGATGATCTGGCTGTGATAGCCCATCATTTCCGCGCGGTAGGTCAGATAGTAGGGATCCACGCCGATGCAGTGGCCACCCACCAGGCCGGGGAAGAATTTCAGGAAGTTCCACTTGGTTCCCGCAGCCTCCAGCACGGATTTGGTATCGATGCCCATCTTATTGAAAATGATGGAAAGCTCGTTCATGAAGGCGATGTTGATATCCCGCTGGCTGTTCTCGATGACCTTCGCGGCCTCCGCCACCTTGATGGATTCCGCCCGGTATACGCCCGCTTCCACCACCAGCTCGTAGACCTTCGCGATGGTGTCCAGGGTCTCCTCATCCATACCGGAAACGATCTTTACGATGGTTTCCAGGCGGTGTACCTTGTCGCCGGGGTTGATGCGCTCCGGAGAATAGCCTACCTTGAAGTCCACGCCGCATTTCAGGCCGGACTCCTTCTCCATGATGGGCACGCAGATCTCCTCCGTCACGCCGGGGTATACGGTGGACTCAAAGACCACGATGCTGCCCTTCGTCAGGTTTCTTCCCACCGTGCGGCTCGCGCCCTCCACCGGGGTCAGATCCGGCGTATGGTCGGCGTTTACCGGCGTGGGCACCGCCACGATATGAAACTTCGCCTCTCTCAGCTTCGTCTCATCCGCGGTAAAGTCCACCTTCGCGGTCTTTATCACGTCGTCTCCCACCTCTCTGGTGGGATCGATGCCGGACCTGTACAGCCCGATCTTTTTTTCATTCAGATCGTAGCCGATGACGTTGATCTTCCTGCCGAAGGCCACCGCGATGGGCATGCCCACATAGCCAAGTCCCACCAGGGAAAGCTTCTCTTCTCCGTTTACCAGCTTCTCATATAATCCCATATCAACCTCGTTTCCTGTGCGCAGGGCACATCTTTCCTTTTGTTTTCCATCTATGCCAAAGCCTGTCCGCGGATCCTTCATCCGTGTTTTCCAGGCGTTTCCGCCGCTTTCAGCTCCTCCAGATAGGCGTTTACGACCAGGTTTCTGTCAAAGCGTTTTTCCACGTATTCCCGGCCCTTCTGTCCCATCTCCCTCTTTTTCTCATAAGGAAGGGCGAGAAAGGCTTCCGCGGCCTTCTCCAGGCTCTCCGCGTCCTTCGGCGCAAAGGAAATGCCGCTTACGCCGTCCTCAAAGGTGTCCAGACAGCCCTCCACCGCGCTGGCAAGAACCGGCCTCGCCGTGGCCGCCGCCTCCAGGAGCACATTGCTCATTCCCTCATGATAGGAGGGATGAATCAGCGCATGACACTGTGCCAGGAATGCGGGAACATCGTCCCGGTAGCCGTAGTACTCCAGAACGCCCTCCTTCTGCAGCTTCTCCACAAGAGGCTCATAGCGCGCCCTGGTCTCCTCCTCGTAAGCGCCCAGCAGGCGGAACACCGTTTCCGGATGCCGCGCGTGGATCCGCTGCGCCGCCTCCAGAAGCTCTCCGATCCCTTTATCCTCCATCAGACGGAGGATGGAAAGAAACACGGTTCTTTTTCTTCCGTCCGGCGCCGTCTCCGGCGGATATTCCTGCGGCAGGTGCGCGGACAGGTTTACGCCGGAGCCGGGAATGATCCGGCTTTTTCCGGAAAGGCAGCCCTTTTTCTGCATGAAATCGCGGTTTCCCCGGTTCTGGAAGAACACGCAGGAAGCCTTTTTCAGCCCCAGGCGGTACAGAAGCACAATCAGCTTCTGCAGAAGCCCTTCATGCTCCAGAGTGGTGCCCAGCCCCGTGACGTTGGCCAGATACGGCGTTTTCGTCCAGGAGGCCGCCAGTCCGCCGTAGACATTGGGCTTGATGGTATAGGTAAACACCGCTTCTGGCCGGTAACGCTTCATCAGCCCTCTGTAAAAAAGCAGGAGCTTCAGATCCTTTGCCGGGTTCATGCCCCGCCGTTCAAAGGAGGTGGGCAGGTATTCACAGCCGAGCTGACGGATACGCTGCACATAGCCGGTATCCGGGACGGAAACCAGCACCCGTTTTCCTTCGTCCAGAAGCGCCTGCAACACCTCCCTGCGGAAGTCGTACAGGCCGGAATCGCTGTTGGATAAAATCAGTACGCAGGGTTTCATGCTTTCTATCAATCCTCCTGCCTTCGGATCATGATCTCGTTGTACTTCATCATGCAGATCCCTTCCTCATAGGCTCCGATGTTCTCCTCGTTTGCCTTTCCTTCCAGATTCCGGATGATCTGCGCGGGCACATTCACCCCGCATTCATACGCATGCGGATAACCGCCGCCGAACCGGGGATTCACCTCTGAAATACAGTATTCGTCCCCGCGCCGGAAAATATCTATGTCAATGATACCACAAAAACCGACAGTTTCAACGAATTTTTTGATCAGGGAAAACAGCCTTTCGTCCTTTACGGAAACGGACTTGTCCGTTTCTCCGGCCCGCATCTTCAGCTTCTCCTTCACGAAAATGGAGGTCACCTTCTTCGTGATCATGTCCACATACACGTCCGCGCCGTACTCCGTGCCGTCCATGTACTCCTGGATCATCATATCCTCCTGGCAGCCGTGCAGGAACCGCACCGCCTCCAGACTGTCCGCCCGGCTGATGCCGATGCTGGCGCTTCCCTTCGCGGGCTTCACAAAGACGGGAAGCTTCACCTCTCCCGCATGAAGCGCCTCCTCAAAGGCGGAAAGATCCATGAAGCAGCGGCCCGTGGGAATCTGCAGCTCACACAGCTTCTGATACATCCGGAACTTATCAAAGGAGGTTTCCACCGCATCCAGGGAAGAAATCACAGGCGTGGTCCCCGCCGCGAGGAACTCCTCCCGATGGCGGGCCAGAAGGGTCAGCTCCGGATCGATCAGGGAAAACACGCCGGTGATCTTCTTTTCCCTGCAGATGGAAAGGATTTTTTCCAGATAGCCCGGCTCCGTGATCCGCGGAACAAGGATGGCCTCATCCGCCTCATACAGGGCGGGGGCGAGGCTGCTGCAGTCCGTGGCGTACACCTTCCCTTTTCCCGCCAGCTCCTTCTTAAAATACTGCACCACCTTGTTGCGGGTGCCCGCGCTCAAAATCAGAAGATTGATTTCCATAATTACCTCCCTGACGCTGTCTCACAGCCTTCCTTCCGCCTCCGCCCTGGCCTTTCGGATCTGGGCCAGGTTTCCTTCGGAAGCCGACGTATCCTCCGCCACGCCGGAACGGTCGAAAACCGCCTTCACCGTCATGACGAGCACCTTCACGTCCATGGCGAAGGACAGATTCTTCACATACTCCACATCCTTCGCAAGCCGTCTGTCCCAGTCCAGGTAATTCCGCCCGGAAGCCTGGGCAAGACCGGTGAGACCGGGCCGCACCGTGTGGCGCAGCCTCTCCTCTTCGGTGTACCAGGGCAGATAGGCAACCAGCAGCGGCCTGGGGCCGATGATGCTCATATCTCCCTTAAAAATATTGAACAGCTCCGGAAGTTCGTCCAGACTGGTGGAACGAAGGAACTTTCCGAAGGAGGTCAGCCGTTCTGAATCCGGAAGGAGCTGTCCGTTCTCATCCCGCGCGTCCGTCATGGTCCGGAATTTGCACAAAGTAAAAATCCTCTCATTCCGTCCCGGCCTCTCCTGATGGAACAGCACCGGGCTTCCCAGCTTCGTCCGCACCAGAACGGCCACGATCAGAAGCACGGGCGAGAGCGCCAGGATCGCGCAGCCGGATAAAAGAATATCCAGCGCTCTTTTTCCAAATTTTCTGTAAAACATTCGCTCCTCCCTCCTGCCTGAATGTCCGCCTGTCCGCGCAGGCAAATCAGACCATCCATACGGCTGCGCCGCCCCGGCTCCGTTTCCGTCACACGAACAGCCCGCGCACCAGGCCGATGATCCGTTCCATATCCTCCGGCGTATTCTTGATATCGCTGGGAAGGCACAGGCCGTGATAGAAGATCTTCGCTCCCACGCTCTCCGGCGCGGCGGTCAGATCCAGCGACTGCATGCTGCGGCCGTCCGCCCCCTTCCGGGATCCGTCCTTCGTGAAGAAGTCCGCGTCCGCGAAAATGGGCTGCATGTGCATGGGCTTCCAGATGGGCCGGGTTTCGATGTTTTCATCGGAAAGCACGTCCATCACCCGGTCGGGCGCAACGCCGCAGGCGGGATCGATGGTGATGCAGGAAAGCCAGTTGTTGGCCTCCCCGTCCGGGTTCATGGGATTCATGGCAATGGCCGGGATATCCGCGAAGGCCTCCCGGTACTGCCGATAGATCTCCTGTTTTTTCCTCTTATGCTCTTCGATATGCATCAGCTGGCCTCTGCCGATCCCCGCAGTCACGTTGGACATGCGATAATTAAAGCCCAGCTGGGAATGCTGATAGTAGCGGGCCGCGTCCCTGGCCTGGGTGGAAAGGAACCTTGCCTTATCCACATATTCCTCATTGGCGGAAACCAGCATGCCGCCGCCGGAGGTGGTGATGATCTTGTTTCCGTTGAAGGAATAGATGCCGATGTCGCCAAAGCACCCCGTCATCCTCCCCTGGAAGGTGGAGCCCAGGGATTCCGCCGCGTCCTCGATGAGCGGCACGCCCTTCCGGTCGCAGATCTCGCGGATCCGGCCGATCTGAGCGGGGGTGCCGTACAGGTGGGCGCAGATCACCGCCTTCGCGTCCGGATATTTTTCAAAAGCCGCCTCCAGCGCGTCCGGATCCATGTTCCAGGTCTTTTCCTCCGCGTCGATGAAAACCGGCGTTCCCTTCTCATAGCAGATGGGATTGCAGGTGGCGGAAAAGGTCAGGTCGGAGGAAAACACCACGTCTCCCGGCTGAATTCCGATCAGACGCAGGGCCAGATGGATGGCCGCAGTCCCGGCGCTCAGCGCCGCCGCGTGGCCGCAGCCCGTATATTCTGCCATTTCCTTCTCAAAAGCGTTCACGTTCGGTCCCAGAGGCGCGATCCAGTTGGTTTCAAAGGCCTCGTTCACAAACCGCTGTTCATCCCCGTGCATGGTGGGGGAGGACAGATAAATTCTTTCTTTTCCCATATCCTCATCTCCATTTCCGTGCGGCTTTCGCTCTGTCAAAGCCCTGCGCTGCCGCGCCATACGCAGAGCTGTCCGCCTCCCGCCTCCCGGCCTCAGTCCTCTTTCTCCAGAAGCTCGATCATCCCGGCAAAGCGGTTCATGAGAAAGCACACCCGCCTTCCGCCGATGGCCGGAGCAGGCGCGGGCGGATCGATCTGCACATAGCCGGAGCCGGTGAGCCGTTCCAGCTCCCCGTCCAGATCCTCGCACACATAGCAGATGTGATAGGGGGCGTTCTTATAGGTTTTCAGCAGCCCGGAAACCACGCTGTCCGGCGCGTTGGGGCTGACCAGCTCCACCGCATAGCCGTCCTTTTCCAGAAAAAGGATGTCCACCTTCCGGTATGTGTCGTCCGTAACGTCCCCCAGCCGGACATAGCCCAGCTTTTCAAATTCTTCCGCGGCCTTCTCCAGCTTTTTTACCAGATAGCCGATGTGATGTATTCTCACGCTGATCCTCCCGTCCGATTCGCTTCCTGCCCGGCCCGGACCGTCCTTCCGTCCTTCTTATAGACATAGGTGGGGACGATCTGCTGCACCAGAGGCCGGATATCCTCCACCTCGTCCTTTGAGGCGTCCTCCAGCTTTTTCAGCTGAACGAAAAATTCGTCCTCGTCCAGCTCGATGGGTCTTCCGATATGGATGAGCTTATTTGCGGTATCCTGCATGCCCTCCTCGTCCATCAGAAGCTCCTCATAAAGCTTTTCTCCCGGGCGGAGGCCGGTGAACTCGATCTGAATATCCTCCCCCACCTTGTAGCCGGACAGGCGGATCAGGTTTTTGGCCAGATCCAGGATCTTCACCGGTTCTCCCATATCCAGGACAAAGATTTCTCCGCCTCTGGCATAGGCTCCGGCCTGAAGCACCAGGGAAACCGCCTCCGGAATCGTCATGAAATAGCGGATGATATCCGGATGGGTGACGGTTACCGGGCCGCCCGCCGCGATCTGTTTCTTGAACAGCGGGATCACGCTTCCGTTGCTCCCCAGCACGTTTCCGAAACGGACCGCCACGAATTCCGTATCGTAATGCTTGTTGAAGGTCTGAACGATCATCTCGCAGATCCGTTTGCTCGCCCCCATGATGTTGGTGGGATTCACCGCCTTGTCCGTGGAGATCATCACGAATTTGCGGCAGCCGTTATTGGCCGCGGCATAGGCTGTCTTCCAGGTTCCGAACACGTTGTTTTTGATGGCCTCGTTGGGGCTTACCTCCATCAGGGGCACATGCTTGTGCGCCGCCGCATGATATACGATATCGGGATGATATTCGGCAAAAATGGCGTTCATGCGCTTTGTGTTGCGCACGGAGGCGATCAGCACCGCAAGCTGCAGATCCGGATGGTTCTGCAGCAGCTCCTGCTGGATATCATAAGCGTTATTTTCATAAATATCCACGATGATCAGCCGCGCCGGCTTATGGGTGGCGATCTGCCGGCAAAGCTCGCTTCCGATGGAGCCGCCGCCGCCCGTGACCATCACCGTCTTATTCTGCACGTAGCCGAGGATGGAATCCAGATCCACGCGGATGGGCTCCCTGCCCAGCAGATCCTCCACCTCCACGTCCCGCAGCTTGCTCACGCTCACCTCGCCGTTGACCAGCTGGTACATGCCCGGCAGGGAACGCAGCTTGCAGCTGGTTTCCTTGCAGATATCCAGGATGTCCCTGATCACGGAGCGGGGCGCGGACGGGATCGCGACGAAGATCTCGTCGATATCGTAAAGGTCGGCGGACTCTATGATTTTATCCCTGCCGCCCACCACCTTGATGCCCTGGATGAACTGGCCCCATTTCTGCTTATCGTCGTCGATGATGCAGCGGATCACCATGGTGCTGTAGTTGCTGGTGACGATCTCCTTGATCAGCGCGTTTCCCGCTTCCCCGGCCCCGATGATCATGACGGAAATGTTGTTTTTCTTATTCTGGATCCGGTGCTTGCGGCTTCGGAGAAACCGGTAGGAAAAACGGCTGATGAACAGAAAGGTGATCAGCAGGAACAGATACATGAAGTAGTAGCTGTCCGGCACCGGCTGTCCCGATATCTTAAACAGATTCAGCCCCACGCCCGATACGATGGCCGACAGAAAGCAGGCGGCCACCAGATTCTGCATCTCGTTTTCCCCCGCGAAGGCCCACAGGCTGTGGTACAGGCGGAAGAAATAGAAGATCGCCAGCGTCAGCAGAATGTTGAGCGGCAGAAAATTCCGGACGGGAAGGATGAACTCATCCGGAATGGCGTCCACATGCATGTCGTAGCGCAGAAGCAGCGCCAGGAAGCTGGACGCGGTAATGCTCAGGATATCATACAGGATCAGCGCCGTTCTCCGGTAAAAAAGCTGATAATTAAAATATCTTTTCTTCGTTTTCTCTTTTTCCTGCATTGTGTCTATTTCTCTTTTCTTTTAAAAATCAGAAGCGGGGCGAGCGCCGCCATGACGGCAAAGCCCATGGGATTGCAGGGATGGAACAGCCATTCCACCAGGCCTGCGGCGGCAAACGCCACAAAAACGGCCAGCGGAAGCGCCGCGTATTCATCCCGCTTCTCCTGTCTCCTGCGCAGCCGGTACAGATGATAATACGCGTAACGGAGCATCTGCACCAGAGTCGCGGCGCCCAGAAGGACAAACACCGCGCCGGTGATCAGCCCGTGATCGTGGATCACCTGCAGATAGGTATTGTGGGCATGGACGGACAGGCTCCCGTCCTCCAGAGGAACGCCCATCAGCTCGTGCCCCGTCAGGTTCCACTGAGCAATATATTTCTGAAACAAAGCAAACCGTCCGTTGGAAATATCGCCGCCCTCTTCCTCCTCCACAGGCCCGGAAGAAGCCCCGGCATCCGCCTGGCCCGCAGCCTGCGCGGCCTCCTCCGACGCCTGTGCGCCGTCCGCCTGCGCGGCCTCCGCCGGGTTCCCGGCCGTCTCATCCGCCGAGGCAGTCAGAGCGAAGGCCTCTTTCACAGCCGGGGCAGCCGTCCGCGTACCGGCAGGCGCAGCCCCGTCCGCGCCGCCCGTACCGGACGCATCGGCTGCTTCCGAAACGACGGCGGGCGTATCCGCCTGCGCCATAAAGGTATCCACGAATTCCCGCAGCACCCGGTGCTCGTCGCCGAAAATCTTTCCGTCAAAGCAGTAGGCAAACCGGGGAAAGGTGATGTAATTCTCGGAATCCGCCCGGTCCCCCTTATGGATGGCCCACTCCGCCGGCTCCGCCTCCAGCTCAAACAGATACGGATCGTCATACAGCGGAGGGATCAGCCGCACCGCCGAATAGGTCACCGGAAAGGCCGCCAGCACGATCAGGATCAGGATTCCCGTTTTGGCAAAAAAGGCTCCCGCCCGTTCCCGGTAACAGAAGAGGGATACGAACAGCCAGATCACAAGCCCCATCACGCCGGCCGCCAGATAGCCGGTCCGGGACAGGGTGAGGATCAGCAGGGAGGCCGCCATGCCGAACAGAAGGCCGGTACCCCACCAGGCGTAAAGCTTATGAGAACGATGATAACGCATCAGGAGCCGCACCAGAAGGGCCGCGAGCACCAGCGTCAGGTAACAGGCCGTCACCGTCACCGTATGGAACACAAAATTATACCGGTAAAAATACCAGGTCCGAAACGGCCGTCTTGCCATCGCGAAGATCAGGGCGCAGACAAAGTTCAGGATGATCCCGTTGCAGAAGACCGCGCAGAACCGCTCCCTTCTCTCCCAGGCAAGGAAAAACAGGTACAGAAGGCCGAAGGCCGCCGCCAGATAGACGGGCCAGCCCCTGGTATTGCGAAACAGGATCAGAAGCGCCAGGAAGCCGGCAAGCAGCCCGCAGTAAACCGGGGAAAGCCTCCGCCATTCCGCCTTTTTCCTGACAAAGATCAGAACCAGCTGAATCAGCACCAGCCCGGCGATCACGAAAAGGACGGCGTTCTGCTGCGCCAGCCTGTCCTGCTCCGGCACGCCGCGGTACTGCAGCCAGTAAAACACGCCGGCCGCCGCGGAGATGACGGTCCAGATCAGGTTCCATATGGAAAAGAGCGCCTTCTTTTCACACATGGAAAGCAGCACCAGCCCCAGAAAGATCAGCACCTTCCGGTAGGCATAGGCCTGCTGCATATTATACATCGCGTTCATGTAATCGATACAGCCCCAGAGCGCGCCGGCCCAGAAGACCGTCTGCAGGGTATCCATTCCCCGATCCAGCAGATTTTCCCGCACGGTAAGAGTCAGCGGACGGATATCATCCCGCTTCGCATTCACCGCGTAGAAAAGGAGGGCCGCCAGAATGAGGATCCCGGCGCAGTACACCATCTTGTCCGCCCGGACGCCCCCATAGTAATCGAAGATCAGCACGGCGGCGAGTCCGGCCGCCGTCCCCGCCGCGATCAGCGGATTGCCCACTGCCCGAAACAGCCACTGCACTCTGACCTCCCGGCTCTTTTGGCCTCTTCCCGCCATTTTTTCCGTAAGCAGCACAAAAAAGCCGGCAAGCAGGGCGATCCCCGCTGTCAGCGCAGCCTTTGCCGGAAGGCTGAAAGGATCCGCATAGGTAAAGCGCATGAGGATGTTCTTCCCGATCTGCTCCTGCGTCCCGCCTTCCTTCACCAGATAATAATTCCCGTAAACCGTCAGTCCCGATTCGCCGGTATTCTGCCAGCCCAGCGTCAGCTCCTCCTCCGGATGGCTGATCTGCCAGACGTAGGCTCTTCCCGCCTCTGTCTGAAACTCCACCGGAATGGTAAAAAATCCCGGAGCGCTGTAGGCATCCAGCGCCACGTTCCGGGAAAACAGCGTCTCTCCCAGATCATTGGAAACGGAAAAATTGACCACCTTCCGGGACAGATCGTTTTCCGCGAAAATGCTGATGCTTTTCAGATATCCGCCGTCCGCGAGGAAAACCTGCTGGATGCGGTCATCCGCTCCAACGGCTTCCGTCCATCCGGCCGTCGTCTGATTTCCCGCCACCGTCCGGACGCCGTCCAGGATCCCTGCGGGGCCAATAAGCAGGATCAATATCGCCGCCCAGCACAGAATCGCGTATTCGATTGCCCGGCTTCTTTTCAGCTTTCTGTTCATGACGTATTTTCTATCCTTTTTCCGACATCGTCGTATTAGTATAGCATAATTTTCCCTGGCTTACAACAAGTGCCAGGACAGGCAGCGCGAACCAGAGGATCAGCACATAGCGCACCAGGCTGGCGGGCCCAAGCAGAACGGTCAGCCAGTTCAGGCCCGCCGGGAGGAAGGCCGCGGCCGTCCGGAAGCTCCGGTTTCTGACAAGCAGTCCCGCTCCCGCCGCGTAGATCCAGAACAGAAAGCCCGGAGAAAACAGCATGGCCAGAACCGGGATCCGCTGCTGGAACAGCTCCAGGCTCATCCTCCGAAACAGGCCGTCCAGCCAGGGAAGGAGGCTTTTCCGCTGCCCCGGAAGCTCCGTTTCATAGCCGAAATAGGAGCTTTCCCCATAGGTAAAGGTAAACACCGTATTTCCCTCATAGCAGTCCAGCGCCGCGTCCGGATACCAGAAGCCGTAGGAGGTGAGAAGCCAGGCGTTCAGATAGGACGCAGGCGCTTTTTTCCCCACGTTCAGCCAGAGCTTCCAGAAGGAGGCGCTGTCCGCGGCATAGGCTTCGTTGTCAAAGGCGATCTTCACGTTGTCGCTGAGCTTTGGCGTATAGCGCAGAAGCGCTTCCTCCGGAAGATAGGAAAAAAGCGTTTCCTCCTCTTCCCGCGTGAAAGCCTCCGGACTCAGCGTCCAGGTCCGGGCCAGCTGCTGGATCGGAACGGTGAGCATCTCCTGGTTTTCCGAATCCTGCGCATGGAAAACCGTCTTCAGCCCCGCGCTCGTTCCCAGCGAAAGAAGCAGGGCCGCAAGGCCGAAAAGCGCGGCCCGGATCCGCATCCTCTTTCCGGCAAGCGCCGCAAGGACCGGGATCAGAAGGATCAGGATATACAGGCCGTTATGGCGCATCAGAGCCATGAGCGCCATGCAGAGAGCCAGAAGGCCCATTTTCTTTCCGTCTGCGAAAAAAGCTTCCTTCTCCTGCGCCGCCTGCAGAAGCAGCGCCGTCACCGCCAGCATCGCCGCCGAATACAGGGTATCCTTGGCGGAGCAGAGCACGTACATCTGGATTACCGGGAAAAAGGCAAAGTACAAAGTCCCTCCGGCCCGCAGCCAGAGCGGCGCACCTTTTTTTCTGAGAAGATCCGTCACCCAGGCAAACACAAAGGCCAGCACGGCCATCTGGAACAGCATGTAGCAGGCGATTCCCGCGTTATAGCTTCCGAACAGCTTATTGCCCGCGCTGACGATCCCGCCCAGCAGGAGCACATGCAGGAGCGGATGATGCGTGGTAAACCGCCTCTGCGCCACCTGATTGAATTCCTCCTGGGCATCGTAAACGAAAAAGCCCGGCCATACCCCGAGGAGCACGATCCCCCAGACCAGCAGGAAAAGGAGGAAGACGATCAGCCGCCGCTTTCTCAAGGGCAGCCTCTCCCAGGCGGAAAGCAGGGAACGGATCCCGCCGTTCTGCGCTCCGGCAGGCTGCCCTTCGGCGGTCCGTCCTCCCGAAGGCTCCGGTCCGTTTCCCCCGGGCCCGCGCACGGCCGCCTTTCGGCCCGGTCCCCCGGCCCGTGCACACCGCTCCTGCCCCAGCCCGTACAGCCGTTCCAGCAGGGCGGCGAAGAACAGGGTCAGAACGGGCAGAGACACCCAAAGCCTCCAGTCCGTCAGAAGCAGATAGCCCTGCGCCTCCAGCCGGCTTCCAATCGCACAGGCCAGCACAAAGCCGAAGGAAAGAAGCAGCGTCGCGACGCTTCCCGCTCCCTGCCATCCCCGCTGCAGTCCGCGGCGCACCTGGGGAAAAGCAAGAAGGAATACCGTTACGGACAGAAAGCTGTTGGAAAAGCCCAAGCCGCGTCCCTCGGGAAGGAGCATCTGCGGCAGAAAGAGCACGCCTGCGAGCGTGACTGCGAGAGCGGGCAAAAGGCCGGCCGAAGCGGCTCCCTTCTCCGCCGGGAGCCCGCCGCTATTCTTCTTCGTCATCCTCATTTTTCACGATCTCCCGTATCACATACTGCGGCGCATTGTTCATGCAGATATACATTCTTCCCACATACTCCCCGATCAGTCCCAGCATCAGCATCAGCATCCCGCCGATGAACACGATGGCCGACATCAGGGCGCTGAAGCCCACGGGAACCAGAGGGTTCACCAGCTTCTTGATGATGGTGTACACCCCGTAGAGAAAGCCCAGGGCCGCACAGCCCACGCCCACCATGGTGGCGATGCGGAGCGGCTTCTCGCTGAAGGAGGTAAATCCGTTGAACCAAAGGGAAAACAGCTTTCCCAGCGTGTAGCCCGATTCGCCCGCCCTCCGGTCATGGTGCTCCACTGTCACATTTTTGATGTTCTTTGTCGCCCTCAGCACCAGCCCGATCACATAGGGAAAAGCGTTCTGATAGCGCAGCATCTCGTCCACAATGAACCGCTTTGCCGCGAAAAAGCTGGAGATATACAGATCCTTAGGCTTTCCCAGCATGAAGCAGAGCATCCAGTCGTTGATGCGGCTGCCGAAATTGCGGAAGGCGTTGTGATGCTTGTGTTCATATTTTGCATACACCACGTCGCTCCCTTCCTCCAGGCCCTGCAGGAGATCGCCGATGGCCGAGGCCGGGGTCTGGCCGTCGTCGTCCAGACACACCAGAAGCTCTCCCTTTATCTGCCGGAAGCCCGCCATCAGCGCCGCGTGCTGCCCAAAATTCCGCGCCAGGTTCACGCCGGTGATATAGGGCTTCTCCTGACAGAGTCTGCGGATGGCCTCGAAGGTTCCGTCCGGCGAGCAGTCGTTGACCAGGACGATCTCGTAAGCATACCTTTCCTTTAATTTTTCCATTTCCCTGTCGATATCCGCAACCACGCCCTCGATCATCGTCTCCGAGCGGTAGCAGGGGATCACAATGCTGACCAGCTTTTTCATTCCGTTTTCTTTCTCCATCTATCTGTTTTCCGGAAACAGGACAGCCATCAGGATCAGATCCCTCCGGCTTCCGTCCTCCTTTCTGATCTCATCCTTCAGAAGGGCTTCCCGGCGAAAGCCCGCTTTCTCATAGCTTCTCACCGCCGCCGTATTGTCCGCGAACACCCGCAGGGACAGCTTGTGAAGCTTCAGCACATCCCGGGCGAAGGCGACGGCCCCCTTTGCCGCCAGCGTGCCGTAGCCCTTTCCCGCCGCGTCCGCTTCGCCGATGAAGATCCCGTACTCGCCTTTTTCATTCTTCCGGTCGATATCCCGGATGTAAACGCTGCCCACCGGCCTGTCCGTCCCCGTCTCACAGAGGATGAACTGGACCACCTCTCCGGCGGCCACCCTGGTTTCCATCCAGTTCAGATGCCCCTGTCTGGTGAAGGGCCTCTGGTCGATGAAATTCCTCCTCACCCGGTCGGAATTGCGCCAGCTTATGATCCGGTCCGTATCCTCCAGGGTGATCGGCCGGAAATAAACCGGCCCGAGATCGATCCTTGCTTCCTTTTTCATGCTTCCTTCCGCTCCTTTATGCCGGCAGCGCCGGGCCTCATCCGTCTCCTTCCAGCCGCCAGATATACAGGCTCCTTCCCTCTGCCGTGATCTCCTCCTCCGGCGTCAGGACGGCGCTCCTTCCCTGTTCTGCCAAAAGTCCTGTCAGCCAGCTCCAGTCCGTCTCCGGCTCTCCCACGAACCGGACGTTTTTCCCTTCCGAGACGGCCTGTCCCATGCTTTCATATCCAAAGGCGGCAAGCTTCTTTTCACTGTGCGGACTTTTGCACAGCCAGCCGCCCAGAAGGTCATAATTTCCCGGGCGGGATTTTTCCGAAAACAGCTTCTCCGAAAAATCCACGGTTGACATCACATCCGCCAGGTACAGAAGCTCCCCGTGATCCTCATAATAGGAAAGGGCCGCCAGATTCACCGCGTTCACCTGCTGTCTGCGGAGGGACTCCGCCTGCGTGCGTTCCGCCTGTCCGGGAAGAAAGCAGATCCCCGCCGCCAGGCAGAACAGCGCTGCTGCCGCAGGCAGCGCCATCGAAAGCCTTCCATTCTCCGTGGGCAGAACAGCCGATGGCCTTCCGGCCGCCGCAGACGTCACGGCACGAGGTCTTTCCGTCCCGGCCAGAGGGCTTCCCGCCCCGGCCAGAAGTCTTTCCATCCCGGCCTGAGGGCTTCCCGCCCCGGCCCGAAATCCGCCGGCTATGGCGTCCAGAAGCAGCCAGCCAAGCAGGATCAGCTCGCAGAAATACAGGGGATGGCTGATCCGCTCCGGCACCCGCTCCCGCAGGATGAGATACATCCACAGGCCGCTTCGCACCGCGCCCAGAAGCAGAAGCTTCCAGAGGATGCCGGTCCGGCGGCCGGAACTGCCTTCCCGGCGGCCGGCGGCCGCGTCAGAAGTCCCCGTCTGCCCGACGCCGCCCTTTCTCCGCCGGAGCCGTCCGATCCATTCCCCTGCGGCCGCCGCGAGAAGCAGCGCCGCAAGCCCCGCTTCCGGAAGCAGCCAGGGAAGCTGGTCGTCCGGCACAATGGCGCGGTTGTTTCTCAGCCGCTGGATATAGAGCCACAGTCCTTCCGAAAGGCTGTGCGCAAAGGCTCCCTGCGTTTTTCTTCCATATGCCGCCACCTGTTCCATCACGGAGGCGTCGATGGCGTCGTCCGCCCCGTAGTTATAGTTGGAAAGCAGCTCGCACTGCTCCCGCGAAAGCCCCAGCGCTTCGTAGAAATCCCGGTTATCCTCCCAGGAACGAAGCCCGGCGCTGTAAAAATCATAGACCTCCGTTCTGGCATCGAACAGCCGCTCAAACGCCCGCCAGCCCGGATCCGAACAGGCCAGCCGGTCCGCCCCCAGGCAGACCAGAAGTCCCGCCGCGATCCAGCCGAAAAATCCCGCAAAGGCTGCGATCTTCTTTTTCGTGAAAACAGGGCGGCAGTCCGACCACTTCCAGATCCCCGCCACGCCCGCCAGCGGCAGAAGGAGAAGCCCCATCTCGCTTCGCAGGCAGAAGGCGAGCCAGAACAGAAGCGCCGCGGGCAGACACCGGAGCCAGAAGGAGACGGCGCTTTCTTCCTTTCCCGAAACCGCAAGGTTTCGTGGCACCGTCAGGAAATAAAAGACCGCCGCCGCCGCAAGGAGCCCCGCCGTCACCGTGTACTGGACGAATACCAGGTGGTACAGCAGGCAGACCGCCGCAAGCAGGGTTTCCAGAAAGCACAGCAGAAGCTTCTTCCAGACCAGGCAGGGCGGACAGCCCCCGCCGTCCTGTCCGGAGAGCGCCGGCGTTTCCCCGCCCGCGCGCGCCTCCAGCCAGAGAAGGCTCCGCCGCAGGATCAGGAAAACGCTCCCCGCCTGGCACAGCCAGAGAAAGGCCCCAAAGACAGGCAGTCCCGGAAGCAGGCGGTACAGGCCCGCAAGCAGGGCGCCGAGCGGCCACAGAAGCTGAGCGGTCAGGGCCTCCGGCTCTCCGGTGTAGACGCCGGAGAGGATGTCCCGGATCAGCACATCGTCGTTCAGGTCATAATAATAATCCCAGGCCAGGCCCGCCGCGAGAAACAGGATCAGGCAGCAGAAGCCCGGGATCAGCCAGTCTTCCCCTTTTTTCAGAAAGCCGGCGCATTTTCTCCGTTTAGCGTCCATAGAATTCCTTTACCCTGCCGCAGATCTCGCTCACCTGATCCCGCGTCAGCCCGTAATACAGAGGCAGGCGCAGAAGCCGCTCGCTCTCCTTCGTGGTGTAGCGGTCCTCCCCGTGGAACCGGCCGTACTTCAGGCCCGCGGGCGCGGAGTGCAGCGGCACATAATGGAACACAGCAAGAATGCCGTTCTTCTTCAGGAAATCGATCAGCGCCGTCCGCTCCGCCATATCCTTCGTCTTCACATAGAACATGTGCCCGTTCTGCTTACAGTGCTCCGGCACGTAAGGAAGCTCTACAATCCCCGCCTCCTGCAGGCAGGAAAGCTCTTCCCGGTACTGCTCCCAGACGGCAAGACGGGCGGCGGTAATCTGATCCGCCAGCTCCAGCTGGGCGTAGAGGTAGGCCGCGTTCAGCTCGCTGGGAAGGTAGCTGGAGCCGTAATTCTGCCAGCGGTACTTATCCACCTGGCCGCGGTAATATTTGCTCCGGTCCGTCCCCTTTTCCCGGAAGATCTCCGCGTTCTCGATGTCCTCTTCATGGGCGAGGAGAAGCGCGCCGCCCTCTCCGGAGCTGACGTTCTTGGTCTCATGAAAGCTGAAGCAACCGAAATCGCCGATGGTTCCCAGCGCCCTGCCCTTATATTCCGCCAGGATCCCCTGGGCCGCGTCCTCCACCACGAACAGGCCGTGCCGTTTCGCGATATCCATGATCTCGTCCATCTCACAGCCCACGCCGGCATAATGGACCGGAACGATCCCCTTCGTTTTCTCCGTAATGGCGTCCTCGATCAGCTTCTCATCGATGTTCATGGTGTCCGGACGGATGTCTACAAACACCGGTACCGCCCCCCGCAGCACGAAGGCGTCCGCGGCGGATACAAAATTGAAGGAGGGCATGATCACCTCGTCCCCCGGCCCTACGCCAGTAAGCAGCGCCGCCAGCTCCGTGGCGTGGGTGCAGGAGGTGGTGAGCAGGCATTTCTTCGTCCCCGTGCGCGATTCGATCCACTCGCTACACTTTTTCGTGAACGCTCCGTCGCCGCAGATCTTCTGGTTTTCCACCGCCTGCCTCATATATTCCATTTCTTTTCCCGTAAAGGGGGGTACGTTAAAATTGATCATAAGCGTTTCCTTCCTTTTTCGTTCTGCCGGCCTTCCGCCGTCTTCCTTCCGCGTTCCGCCGTCCTGCAGCCGCGGTCTCAGTCCCGGCCGCCGCTTTCATAGACCTGATATCCGACGTTTTCATAGCGCAGCCCGTAGCCGCCTTCCGCCAGAAAACCTGTCAGGATCTCCCATTTCCGTGTTTCTTCCGGAAGCTCTCCGTTTTCCTTATAGACGATCACCACGGGAAGCTCCTGCCCGGAAGCTGCCAGGCCGTCCAGCTCCTCCTGCATCTGCGCCGCCGGATAGGTGTCCAGATCCGGCCAGCAGTGGGAGATTCCCGGCGGCATGTCCAGGATGAAATGCAGCCCCGGCGCGCTGCCGAAGGTAATGAGACTCCTTCCTGCCAGGGAATGGGCATTCGCATAGTCCGCAAGCCCGGACAGGCCCTCGGCGTTTTCCGCCCTGGTCTTCATACCTGTCAGTATAGCACTGTTTTCCACTTTTGCATCCCTTTTTTCTCCGTAAATCCCGTCTCCGAAGGAAAAACAGGCCCGAAAGCCGATCCCCTGCGCCGCCGCCATCAGAAAAACGGCCGCCGTCAGCGCCGCAGCGGGAAAGGCGAAATGCCTTTTCCGGTTCCGGGAAAACAGTACCGACAGGGTCCGGATGGCAAAGGGCGCGGCAAGGAACAGATTGTTCAGCGCCGGCATGGTGCCGTTGTTGCTGCCGATCGGCGTCACCAGAACCACCAGAAGGACGACGGCCGCAAGCAGCCGGTCCCTCCGAAACGCCCTTCCGTCCGCCATCACCAGCCCACAGGATGCGAGCGACAGATACAGAAGCAGCATTCCCCATTCATACATGCTCCGGTAATTATAATAGGTAAAGGTGAACATCCCCCTGCCCCAGAACAGCCGGATCAGCACCGGGATACAGCACAGGTAGACCGCCCTCCCCGCCGTCCGCAGCCCCGGAGGAAGGAGCCGGAAAAAAAGCCAGCCCGCCAGGGCGCAGATCACCAGCGTCATCACCCAGGGGAAGGTTCCCGCATAGGCGGAAAGCACCGAGGTCACCATGGAAAACGCCGAATAGGTCTCATCCGTTCCGGTATAGCCGGAAAGGCCCGTGAACATGCCGAAATAAGCGCCGGGACCGTACTGGATGCTGATGGCCGCAAAGGCGGCAAGAAAGCCCGCCAGAAATCCGGCAAAGCAGTACCACACATTTTTCCAGACCGCCCCCGCCGGCGCTTTCTCCAGCCTGCCGTACCAGAACACCGCCAGGATCAGGACAGCCTCAAGGATGTTCGGCACACGCACCGCCACATTCAGCCCCAGGCAGATCCCCGCCAGAAAGAGAAGTCCCTTCCGCTTCCAGATCAGCCCCCGGAACAGCAGGATGCAGCAGGCGAGGAACAGAAAATAGGTGAGATAATTGTACAGGATCGTGGACGGACACCAGCAGAAGCTGACGGCGATGATCTCCCCCGCGAAAGCCATCCAGGCGGGCATCTTCCCCCGCAGGAAAAAGTAGGAAAGGAGCGCCATGGCGCTGATGAACAGTCTGGTGTACAGGTTCATGCCAAGGAGCGTATCCCCGAAGGGAAGCTTCATGAGCAGAAAGCCCGCCGCGTTCGCCAGCCAGGTGGCGATGGGCCAGGTCCCGGAAAGCTCCGGGAAAAAGCGGAAATTGGTCAGGCTGTAGGTGGGATCCGACACGTCGATCCCCTGATCGGCCCACAGCAGCGGATAGATCAGCAGGATCAGCGGAAACAGCCATCTGGAAGAAGCCTGCGGCCAGCCCTGCCGCATGCTTTCCCAAAATCCGTTCATTTTCTTCTGTATCAGACCTTTTTCCATCCGTTCCTCCCGCGTTTCTTCCTGATCCGTCCCCGTTTCTCTGCCTTCCCGCCCCGTCCTTTCCGCGCCCTCACTCCTTCATGAGCCGGTCCAGCTCCCCGATCAGCCGGTTCAGGCGCGCGCCCGGGCGGGTCCGCGCAAGGAGCCTTCCCAGAGCGTCAAACAGCCTCGCCCGCACCAGATCGATGCACACCGCCAGCACGAACAAAAGGACCACGCTCTCCACAAGCTGAATCAGATATCCCCAGAAATGCTCCGAAGCCTCCCCCACGATCCACAGCGCCCAGCCTCCGCTCACATCCACATGCTCATGGATGAGATACACGCCGAACACGGCCGGAGAGATCCGCCGCACGGCCTGCGCAAGCCCGTTTTCCGGAATCCTGAGGCCGGAGAAAAAGGCGAACAGCCCCAGCGCTCCGGTCAGGCACAGAAGGAAATTGTAATGAAAGGGAACGGACGCGTAATACTCCAGCGCCCCCGTCCAGCCGCAGAGATACAGACAGATCAGGGAAAGGAAAGCCACGCCCGCGCAGGAGATCAGATACAGCGCCCCGCCCCGTTTTTTCCCGTACAGGAAGGTGCTTCCGTATCTTCTCAGATAAGCCGCGATCAGATACAGGCAGCAGAACCAGCCGAAATCATACCCGTACCGGTCCGTCCCGAAGGGAAGCACGCTCAGGCTCTTTCCAAAGCAGAAAAAAGCCAGCAGGCACAGGACGACCGCCTTCAGCTGTCTGCGGGAAAGCGCGCGCACCGCCGCATTCAGCAGCGGGGAAAACAGGAGCATCACCACATAGGCGGTCGCGAACCAGTAATGTCCGCTCTCCACCGGAAACAGACAGGTCCACAGATGATAGGGATCCAGCGCCTCCCGCCAGGAAAGCTTTCCCAACAGCGCCAGCGCCGGCGGGATGAGCAGGGTGTAAAAAAGGATCTGCAGCCAGAGCCGTCCCAGCCGCCGGAAGGAAAAGGCCTTTTCCGACAGGAAGAAGCCGCTCAGAAGCACATAGACGTTCACCGCTACGATGCAGAAGGATTCCAGGAGCACGCCGAAGATCTCCCTCTCCCCCGGAAGCCGCCCCGCTCCTGCCGCAGGCAGCGCTCCCGTATGGGAAAGAAAGTGCATCACCACCACCATCAGCATGGCAAGGATGCGCAGCAGCTCATAATTTGCCTGTCTTTTTCCGCCTGAACCCATTCCGTCTTCCTTTCCTTTTTTCCGAAGCCCGAACCGGCGATCCCCCGGGCCAGAGCCCTGTCCGCCGCCCGCGCCTCTGCCTGCCGTTCCCGCCGGACAGTTCCGCCTCCCGCGTCTCTGTCTACCGTTCCCGCCGGGCAGTTCCGCCGCCCGCGCCTCTGCCTGCCGCTCCCGCCGGGCAGTTCCGCCGCCCGCGCCTCTGTCTACCGTTCCCGCCGGATCTGTCCGTCCTCCACCCGGTAAACCATGTCGCACTTCTCGATAGTCTGCAGCCTGTGGGCGATGATGACCAGCGTCTTTTTTCCGTGCAGATGGTTGATGGAATCCATGATGGCCGCCTCCGTCTCGTTGTCCAGCGCGGAGGTGGCCTCATCCAGCACCAGCACCTCCGGATCCTCAAACAGAGCTCTGGCGATGCCGATCCTCTGGCGCTGTCCGCCGGAGATGCGGATGCCCCGCTCCCCGATGCTGGTGTCCAGCCCCTCCGGAAGGCCGCGCACGAATTCGTCCAGCTGGGCTTCCTTCAGCGCCTGCCACACCTTGTCATCGTCGATCTCCTCATCCGGCACGCCGAAGGCCACATTTTTGCGGATGGAGGAATCGATCATGAAGATGGTCTGGGGAATGTAGCCGATGTTTTTCAGCCATCCCTCATAATGCTCCCTGACCTCCACGCCGTCCGCCAGGATCTGCCCCTCCTGGATATGAAGAAGGCCGAGAAGGATATCGATGATGGTGGTCTTTCCCGCGCCGGAGGTGCCGACCACGCCCACGGAGCTTCCCACCGGAATGGTCATCTGCGCGTGGTCAAAGATCAATACGTCGCTGTTCGGGTAATGATAGACGATATCCTTCAGCTCGATCCTTTCACGGACCGGAAGCTTCTCCACCTCTTTTTTCTGCAGATAAGCCTGCGCGTCGTAGTTCACGCTGTCGTCGTGGATCTCCTCCTGCAGATTGTCGCTCACGCCCATGAAAAAGGGCTCGAAATAGGAAATGGAGGTCAGATAATTGTTGATCCGGTTGGCGCTGGGCAGAAGCCGCATGGCCGCCACCGCGAACACGCCGATCTGGGCGATCATGTCCGTCATGTCCCGCCCCGCCAGGATCTGCAGGATCAGATACAGCATCAGCCCCGCGATGCAGATCGTCTCGATCAAAAGCCTGGGGGTGGAGTTGTAGATGTTGTACTTCTGCACCGCTCCCACATAGCCCGCCCCGCATTTGGCGTATTCGTTGATGAAATAGCTTTCCCGGTTGGCGATCTTGATCTCCTTGATTCCCATCACCGACTGGTCGATCCATTTGTACAGGCCGCTGTAATAGTCCTGATTTTCCTCGCCGGCCTTTTTCATGATGGGCTTGAGGATGTTCTTGATGACAAGAAGGACCGCCACAAGCAGGGCCGCGATCATCAGCGTCATCAGAGGATCCTGAACCATCAGCACCGCGGTCAGGATCACAAACATGATGATCTCGCTGGTCAGCTGCAGACAGGCCAGGATCAGGCCGTACATGTTGTTCACGTCCGAGGTGATGCTCCTCTGGATCACGGAGGTGTCCGCGTTCAGATAATATTCATAGGGTCTCTGCATGAAATTGATCATCATCCGGCGGGAGGTGGCGAACTGATTGGTATAGACGAAGCGCAGCTGCACCACGTTCTGAAAATACAGGAATATATTTTTCAGCACAAAGGCCGCGATGATCGCCGCAAGCATCAGAATGGTGAACTGGGAGGCGCTCTCCAGCCCCAGAAAACGGTATATCTTCCCCAGATAACCGTCTCCCGTCACCTCCTCCGGGTCCAGAAGCGTCTGGATCACAGGGATGACCAGGCCGATGCTGCAGGCCTCCAGAAGGGCGCCGATGAACATCAGCACGATGATCCCGCCCATTTTCGCCTTCTGCCTGCCGTCCAGCAGGACATTCATTTTCTTCAGTATCTTCTGCATGAAACTCTCCAATCTTTCCGGGCGCCGCCGCTCTTTATTTTTCGATCTGCTCGTTCTGCCGGTGGATCTCCGGCGCTTCGTACCGGTCCATGAAATCCTCTCCCAGGAAAACCTTTTCCCTGGCGAAATGAATGGAATCCGGCACCGTGAACACGGAGATCACCTTTTCCACCTGAATGTCCGGCAGGAAATTCATCATCTCCATGGGAAACTTCCCGGGAAGCACCACACAGTCGGAAAACAGCTTTTCATAATCCAGTATATCCCGGGGATGGGGTTTTAAAATCACCTGCGCGCCCTGTCCGTACTGCGCGATGATATCCCGGAAGATCCGCTCTCTGGTAGCAAGATCGCACAGGGGCTCCGTCAGGATCAGGATCTTTTTCTCATGATGCGCCCCTCCCGTCAGCTGACGGACCAGGGCTTCCTTATTTTCCAGAAAGATTCCAAGCAGGCAGTCCCTTCCCTGCGGCGTGACCGCTTCTGCCAGCTTCTCTCTGGGGCATTCGATGTATTTCGGGCAGGGATAAGGCAGAACGGAGATGTCGTTCACTTCCATATCTATGCAGTATTTCCCCCATCCATTCTGGATGAAGATCAGGTTCCGGGACGCAAGGAACGCTTTCAGCCTGAAATGTCCCCGGTTGTCGTATCTGGCCGTATCATAATAGCGGATGCAGTCCAGCCCGTCCTCCAGAGCATGATAGCGGATCCTCTTCCAGCTTAAGTAATACCCGATGGGGTCGGAATCGCAGAACACGTAAATATCCCGGTACTTCCTGAAATCCACGGGAACATACGCCTGCTGCGCCGCGCCCAGCTTTTTGCAGAAGATCATCCTTGCAAGCATGTTCAGGACGATATTTCCCCGGTCCTGATGGTACTTCGCAAGTCCGGGGATCCGGCTCTCCTCCTTCTCCTCAAAGATGAAAACCTCCCCGAACAGGCCGCTTTCCGAAAGCCGCTCCCGCAGAGAGCCGAAGTCGCAGGACATGGTGCTCAGCACCATATCCGCGCCGCCCCGTTCCCTTTCCGGAAGGTTCAGCTCCTTCAGGCAGGCCACATAGACATGATAAAAGGTATGGCATACATAGATCCGATCCTTCACACTCTTCTCCTCCTGCGGGCCGGCATTTTTCGCGTCCCGCATCCGTCCGACCGTTTCCGCGCCGCGTTTGCCGCGCCGCCCTTACTGCGCCGCCAGCGTCTCCTCGCAGGTCTTTATCACCCACACGTCCCGGATCCGCTGCACGCAGCCGTCGGCCGGCCAGGCCGGCATGCTGCGGTATTCCTCCGACTGCCGGATGGCCTCCTGCGTTTCCTCGCTCACCTCCGGCGTCTCCATGCCGATATAGATCTTCATGAAATTCTGCCGTACGCCGCTGGTGAGAAGGCCGGTCTCCTTCGCCGCGCCGGACAGATCGTCAAAGCGCTCTCCATCCATGCCGTAGCTTCCCAGAAGATCCGGCGTATCGCTCAGGCCGTACTCTCCCAGCACAAGATAGGCGTCTCCCGGCTGATAGCCCTCCGTCGTCTCCAGCCGCTCCATGATCCGGTTATACCAGGCATACGCCCGCTCATAGGCGATATCCATCCGGAAATAAGCCTCGTTTGTCACCAGAAAATTTTCATATCCCACAAGCAGGAGGACAGCCGTCACAAACAGACTGAGAAAGCCGGGCAGCCGGGAAAAGGCGTTCTCCTTTGCCCGGCGCATCAGCCCCATCTTCCCTTCCGCAGTCCGCTCCCGGCCGGAAGCGCCGGACGCCGTATGAGAAAACAGCCCGTCCTTCTCCCGGAGGCTCCGTTCCAGCATGGCGACGAGGAAAACATAAAGGATCACATACTGGTACAGCATCAGCATGCTGACGCTGGCGTCCGGCGCCATGATGATGATGGAGCCCATGGAAAGCGGCACTGCCGCCGCGAGAAACAGGTACAGAACCGCTTCCGCGGGACGCTTCCACAGTTTTTTCTTTATCAGCCAGACGATCACAAAGCCTGCCGCAAGCAGACAGCAGACCACGTTCAGCCCCCTGACAAACGCCGTCACAAAGGAGTACGGCTCCAGAATAAAATACTCCGCCACATAGCGGTACGCCCGCAGAATGAGCCGGGGAAGCCTGGCCGGATCGATCTGTCCCATCTGATTCAGACCGTTGTAGGAATCCAGCTCCGGAAAGATCCTCCTTGCGTTCAGGCTGTAAAGGGCCGCGGAGACGAGCAGAACCGCAAAAGTCTTCAGGCCGGACAGAAAAACCACGCGGGTTCTTCCGGCCGGGCCGCCCGCCGCGCGTCCGCTTTCCGCCCGGGCCGTTTCCGCTCTCTCCTGCCGTACCTTTGCAGCGGCGCATCCATCCTCCTGCAAAAGATCCAGGAACAGGCCGCAGACCAGCACCGCCAGCGCCAGACACAGATAGGCCTGATACAGCCCGAGGCTCAGCACCAGAAGCACAATCCCCGGCAGGAAGCCGAACCGATAACGGCGGATCAGCCAGGCAGCCGTACAGGCAAGAAAAATGCCCACCGCATAACAGTCCGCTGTGAACATAAAGGTAAACATGCTGCATACGGAAGGAAAGGAAAGCATCATCAGAGGGACGAGCACGATGCCGGTCAGACTCCTGATATCCAGAGCGGAAACCACCATACAGGCGGACAGAGAGAGAAAAAATACCGCAAACAGGCCGCCGATCCAGGGAACGCTCCAGATCCCGTCCAGAGGATTGACATATTTCAGAAACCACCTTCCGAATTCCGATCCCACGCCGAAGCTTCCGATATTATTGATATCGTCCCAGTTGGGCAGCTTATTGGCAAACATATAGGCATGGATCAGGAGGCCGGAGATCATCCCCGCGCAGAAGCACAGGCGGATGCGGGACGGTATTTTCCCAAGAAGCGCTTTCAGCAGATCCGTATTCTGTGTCATTCGGTTCATCCTTTCTTTGCCGTTCCCACGATCACCCCGTCCACGTGGGTATAATCCATATCCGGGCTGACGCACATGGCCTCGTCGGATGCCCGATAAATATACAGGGTATCCTCTCTCACATCAGCCAGCGCGTCCAGCAGATCCTCCGCCGCCTCCGCCCGGATCGTCACGCACGCGCTGCAGAAATCATTCACCGTCATCCCGTTCTGTACGGCATAAACCGACAGCTCACTGACCAGGTCCTCATCCTCCAGAAGATAGGAAACGAACACCATGTGCTCGATATCCGGATCCTCCGCCCATTCCTTCCATTTCTCATCATCCAGCGGACTGGCGTACTCATAATCCGTGCCAAACTGCACCTGGCGCTGCATCAGCTGCCACTTCCCATCCGCCGCCTGGAGCACCGTAAAGGCCACCAGCAGCACAGCGGCCATGCTCTGATACGGCATGGATTTTTCCAGAAAGACCACGCTGCCCAGGATCACCAGGTAAACCACCGGCCAGATGAAGCGTCCCGTATTTCCCACCATTCCCCACAGCCTGACCGCCCACTGCGGAAGGGAAAAGCTTACCAGAACATCGGAACCAAGAGAAATCTGGGAAGACAGCGCGATCATCACACACAGGACGGAAAGCAGGAGAAAAGCGCCCGCGTTTTCCCCCTTTCTTCCGTAAGGGCTGCCCGTTCCCGGATATCCCTGCCCTCCGCGCAGTCCTGCCGCCAGCGCCGGAAAGGGGTTCTCTCTGCGGACAAACAGCCGGAAGGCGATCCGGCCGAGCCATCCGATCAGCCCCGCCGCCAGCGCCAGCAGGATGCCCACACCCGGAAACGCCAGGCCCTCCTGCGCATCATCTCCGCGGACCGGAAGGGTTTCGATCACCCGCGACCAGCCCTGAGGATTGAACAGGCCGTTCAGATTAAAGGCCGCCTGTCCCAGGATCGTAAAATCAGCCAGGTGCGCATGGGAAAAACCTCCCAGAAGAGCCGTCATCCCCACGCTGCAGGCCGCGAAGGCTCCCACAGCGGACGCGCCCCGCCGGATTTCCTTTTTTTTCACCAGATCCGTCAGAAAAAAGCTGAGCAGAATCAGCCCGCAGATCGGGATAAAATACAGCTGAACGCCCGCAGCAAGAAGTCCCGCCGCGCCCCAGCAGACCGCTGTACGCACAGGCTTCAGCCTTTCCCGCAGAATCCCGAGCCAGAGGCAGAGAAGCACCAGCCAGTGGGCCCCCAGCGCCATGTTCACCGTCATCTGGGACAGCAGGACAGGCGTAAGGATAAACAGAAGGCTGCCCACCGCGGCCTCGGCCTTTTTTCCCACATAATGATGGATCAGAAGGGATGCGAACGCTCCCTGCAGCAGAAAGCACATCAGCCCCCACAGCCCGAAATACTGGAACTGCTCCGGCAGGATCCCCCGGAAGAGCTTGAAGAATACCGCAAGAAGCGGCACAGAATCCGTAAAGATCACCGATACCTCATAGGGCCAGGACATCCGGTCCATCAGCCCGACAGGAAAGGTCCACGCGCTGTCCCGGAAAAAGCACCAGCCAAGGTAATGCTGGGTCAGGTCCCCGCCTCCCAGCAGCCAGTCCGTATAGGTAACATCCAGCACACGTACCCCGTAAATACATAGAAAAGCCGCAGCGCCGACCGCCGCTCCCGACAGCCAGACCATATTTTTTATCAGCCAGGACAAAAAGCCCCTTCCGTTCCACTTCCGCACTGTTTCTGTTATTCCTTCCATTTCGTTGTCCGCCGCCTCCGGAAGAAGCGGCGCTGCGGCGGGCCGGATCGCGCCCGCCGCCTGAAAACTGAGGAAAGTATAACACTTTTCCAGCCGGGAGACAACCGGAAACGCCCGATGTCCCTCTTTTTCGGCAAAAATCAGGTTTCTTTTTATAGGGTAGAAAAGTACTGCGGCTGGCTTCTTTTCCTATATCGGCCCCCTGTTTGACACCCGACAGTATGCTCCAATACGGTTAAAAATAAAAATCTGCATTGTATAACCGTACAAAATGTCGTAAGTGACGGTTAAAAAAGGGGTTTTTCGATCCTTAACCGTACTTTTTGCTCC
The DNA here is from genome assembly GCA_019115665.1 of Candidatus Eisenbergiella pullistercoris. Classification (GTDB taxonomy): domain Bacteria; phylum Bacillota; class Clostridia; order Lachnospirales; family Lachnospiraceae; genus Eisenbergiella; species Eisenbergiella pullistercoris. Next base: position 46,893 of record DXDD01000036.1, read on the forward strand.
AGTTTCGATATCCATACGGGTAGAAATCTGATTTTCTCATCCGTAACCGTACTTTTGGGCTATTCGGTACGGTTAAAAACAGATTTTTCGATCTTTTAACCGTATCACGCCATGAAAAATACGGTTCAGAACAGTATTTTCCGGAATTAGGTCCGTAAAAAATGGATTTTTGTACGGTTCAAAATCCATTTTTTCGCTTTTTTAACCGTATATGGGTGGAAGGGTTTCATGGAAGGACCATGCGAGAGGGTCCGTAGAAGGTCCTCCGATGTTACTGTTCAGCCAGGTCTGCGCATCTACTGCGCAGACCGTACGAAAACGTCTCGGCAGAACTGTTACAGATTCATGGAAATTCCTTTTGCCGTTCGTTTTTGCCTGATTGCACCCCACGGCTGCGCTATGATATAATGATTGCGCATAGCGCAATCCGGCCCGATTGCATCGGGCCGCCCCGCTTCGCGGGGATTCTATCCAACCCGCGGTTTGCGGGGAAAATGCCGCCGCAGGCGGCGCTTTCCCCTCTGCACACGCGGTATTATGATTGCGCAAAGCGCAATCCGGCCCGATTGCATCGGGCCGCCCCGCTTCGCGGGGATTCTATCTGACCCGCAAAATCACCGGGATCAACCAGGAAAGGACGGCTGCCATGGAGGACAGGAAAACGGTTCTGATACGGACGGACGGAAATCCGGATATCGCCACAGGGCATCTGATGCGGTGTCTTTCCATCGCTTCTGCGCTTCGGGAGCTGGGAGCGCAGGCGGAGTTTGCCGTCGCGGATCCGGTGTCCGCCGGACTGCTCGCTTCTTTTTTTGAGAAAGAGAATTTTCCTGTCCATGTCCTGCATACGGACTATCGGAAGCCGGACGCGGAGCTTCCGGCCCTGAAGCGGCTGCTGGAAAACGGCGCTGCCGGGCAGAAGGACGGACGCTTCCACTGTCTTCTGATCGACTCCTACTTTGTGACGCCGCCGTATCTGGAGGAGCTCAGAAGGCTCCTTCCGACCGCTTATCTGGATGACCTGAGGGCCTTCGACTGTCCGGCGGATCTGGTGATCAACTATGATTTCCTGCCGCCCCGGGATTTTTATTCTCAGGCGGGCAGGACGCTGCTGGGAGGGCAGTACACGCCCCTTCGCAGCCAGTTTTCCGGGCTTGCCCCGGCGTTTCGGGAGCGGGTGGGAAGCCTTCTGATCTCCACCGGAGGGACGGACGCCTGCAATGTGGCGGGGCGGCTCGCCTCCTTCCTTCTCCGCGCTCCCCAAAGCGCCTCCTGGAGGATCCATGCTCTCACAGGGCCCATGCACGCGCACAGGCAGGAGCTTGCCGCGCTTGCCGCAAGGGAGTCCCGGCTGCAGCTGCATGAGAATGTAAAGGACATGGCTTCCCTCATGACGGGCTGCGACCTGGCGGTATCCGCCGCAGGCACCACCCTGTATGAGCTCTGCGCCGCAGGCGTGCCGGCGGTCAGCTTCACCCTGGCGGACAACCAGCTTTCCTGCGCCCGGGACATGCAGCGCTTCGCGGGGGTTCCCTGCGCCGGTGACGCCAGACAGGAAAAGGAGATCATCGAAACGCTTGCGTCCCTGCTTTTTTCTCTGGCGGAAAACAGGGAGAAACGGGATGCGCTGGCCCGCTCCATGCATGCCGCCGTTGACGGGAAAGGCGCGCAGAGGATCGCCCGCGCCCTGCTTGCGCTCTGATCCGGTGTTTGCGCGCAGACTTCCCGTTACAGTTTGCCGGCAGGCCGGCAAACTGTAACGGCCTTCAGCCGCTCCGGGGCGCAGCGAGGCAGCGCTTCCCTTTTCTCTTTTGATCCCGTATCATAAGATTTGTATTTTCATACATAACAGCAGAACAGCCGCGCTTCGCGGCAGAAAGGCAAGGTCTGAGATATGCCGGAAACGGAACGCACATACAGAAACGATACTTTCTCAAACGATACCGTCTCAAAAGGCACCTGTGGAAAAGACACCTGCAGAAACGCCGTCGCCATCATCACGGCGCGCGGCGGGAGCAAGCGCATCCCCCATAAGAACATCCGCGATTTCTGCGGCCGCCCCATTCTTTCCTATTCCATCCGGGCCGCCCTGGAATCCGGCGCCTTTGACGAGGTGATGGTTTCCACGGACGATGCGGAGATCGCGCGGATCGCGGAAGAATGGGGCGCCGCCGTCCCGTTCCTTCGCTCCGGCGATACGGCGGGAGACTACGCCTCCACGGACGACGTGATCCTGGAGGTGCTGCGGGAATATGAAAAAAGAGGCGTCCGCTTCCGCCGCTTCTGCTGCATCTATCCCACCGCCCCCTTCCTCACCGCGGCGCGGCTGAAGGAGGCCATGGAGCTTCTGGACACGGCGGAATCCGTGATGCCCGTCGTCGCCTTTTCCTACCCTCCCCAGCGGGGGCTGGTGGTGGAAAACGGCCGCGTCCGGCGCAGATTCCCCCAGTACCAGAATACCCGCTCCCAGGATCTGGAAAAAATGTATCATGACTGCGGCCAGTTCTACGCCTGCCGCACGGACGCCTTTCTGCGGAACAGCACCACGGACGTGGAGGACCTGATTCCCGTTTACCTCTCCGACCTGGAGGTGCAGGATATCGATACCGAACAGGACTGGGAGCTGGCGGAGCTGAAATACCGCAGGCTGAACGAAAGGAAAGGATAACATCTTGCAGAATACCACGCTGAACACACCTTATTTTCACATTCTGGAAACGGATCTGGACCGGGACGTTTCCTTGTTAAAGCAGTCGCTTACGGACAGCTGGGGAAACTGGATCGTCGGCTATTCCGTCAAGACCAACTCCCTCCCCTGGCTTCTGTGCTATATGAAGGAGCAGGGCTTTTACGCGGAGATCGTCTCTGACACGGAATACCGGCTGGCGAAGCGCCTGGGTTTTCCGGATTCCCATATGATCTATAACGGCCCCGTCAAGGACCGGCAGATTTTCACGGACATCCTGCTTGCGGGCGGGCTGGTGAACCTGGACTCCAGCGAGGAGCCGCAGTGGCTCTCGGAGCTTTCCGCCCGTTTTCCCGACCGCCTTTTTTCCGTGGGCGTACGGGTCAACTGCGATATCGCCTCTCTCTGCCCGGAGGAGGTGCTGGTGGAGGAGGAGGGCGGCCGCTTTGGCTACTGCTATGAAAACGGCGCTCTCGCCGGAGTCATCCGGGCGCTGAACGCCCTTCCCAACGTCCGTCTGGCCGGCCTGCATCTGCACTCCTCCACCCAGTCCCGCACGGTAAACGTCTATGCGGCGCTGGCCCGCATGGCGGCGAAGATCGCCAGGGAATACGATCTGAAGCTTTCCTATGTGGACATGGGCGGAGGCTATTTCGGCGGCCGGGACGACAAGCCGGATTACCGGGATTATTTCCCCGCCATCTGCAGGGAGCTTTGCGCCGTTTTCGATCCAAGGGAAACCGTCCTCATCGCCGAACCCGGCGTCAGCCTGATCTCCCGGGCCACCACCTTCGCCACCTCCGTGCTGGATGTGAAGCATATCCGGGACCATGTTTTTCTGGTGACGGACGGAAGCCGGACCAACCTGAACCCCCTGGTCACCCGCCACGTGTACCCGCATCACATCGAATACGCGGACGCGCCGGAGGGCCGCCCCACGGTAAAAAGCCAGTGGGTCACCGGCTTTACCTGCATGGAATATGACCGTCTGTTTGAGATCAAGGACGGCCCCGCCCTGAAAAAAGGCGACCGGATCATCTACGACACGGCCGGCGGCTATACCATGTGCCTCAATCCCCTGTTCATCCATTATTTTCCTCCCGTCTGGGTGACAAAGCGGGACGGAAGCCTGTTCAAAGCCAGGGACCAGTGGGATGTGGAGGAATTTCTGCAGAAAAATCACGTGGAAGGAGAGATGCTTCATGAATAGATCGTTTTCCATCGGCTCCCGCACCATAGGCGAAAACAGTCCGGTCTTCATCGTGGCGGAAATGTCGGCCAACCATCTCCAGGACTACCACAGAGCCCTGGAGATCATCCATGCGGCGAGGGAAGCCGGAGCGGATGCCGTCAAGCTGCAGACCTATACCGCGGACACCATCACCCTGGACTGCGATACCCCCGATTTTCAGATCAACGAGGGAACCGTCTGGGACGGAACCACCCTCCACAGGCTGTACGAGGAGGCTTATACTCCCTGGGAGTGGCAGCCGAAGCTGATGGAGGAAGCGAACCGGCTGGGAATGGAATGCTTTTCCTCCCCCTTCGATCCCACGGCGGTGGATTTCATGGCGTCCATGAACATGCCCGCCTACAAAGTGGCCTCCTATGAGATCACCGACATCCCCCTCATCCGCCGGATCGCCCGCCTGCATAAGCCCGTGATCCTGGCGACGGGAGTGGCCTACCTGAAGGATATCGAACGCGCCCTCGCGGCCTGCCGGGAGGAAGGAAACGAGGACGTGCTTCTGATGAAATGCGTCTCCGCCTATCCCACCCCCTATGAGGACATCCATCTGAACATGATGCCCACCCTGGGCCGTACCTTCGGCTGCCTCACCGGCCTTTCCGACCATTCCATGGGAAACGCCGTAGCCACCGCCGCGGTCGCCCTGGGCGCGCGGATGATCGAGAAGCATCTGACCCTGCGCCGCGCGGACGGCGGCCCGGACGGCTCCTTTTCCATGGAGCCGGAAGAATTCGCGCAGATGGTCCAAAATATCCGCGCCGTGGAAAAGGCGCTGGGCGATACCGACTATCACCTGACCCCCGTTCAGGAGGTGGAGCACGGCGACTGCCGCTCCCTCTTCGCAGCCGCGGATATCGCGGCCGGAGAGGAGCTGACGCCTGAAAACGTGCGCTCCGTCCGCCCGGGAAACGGCCTGCACACCATGTACTATGAACAGATCCTCGGGAAAAAGGCGGCCTGCGCCATCCGGAAAGGAACGCCCATGAGCTGGGCGCTGATCCATTAAAAAAGAGAAGAATCAGACAAAGGAGAAGCAGTCATTATGGAAGCACTGAAGGAAGCGGTCATGCATCACGGAAAAACCGTCGCATACAACATCGGCCAGTATCTGCGCTGGCTCTTTCTGGGAGCCGTAACCGGGCTGGTGGTGGGACTCGTCGCAGCCGCCTTTTCCCACTGCCTGACGCTGGCGACGGCTTTTCGCACCGCTCACCGCTTTCTCTTTCTCCTGCTTCCCGCGGGCGGCCTAGTCATCGTCTTTTTATACAGGACTTTTCATTATGAAAACAATCACGGGACGGATTCCATCATCGAAAGCATCCATACGAAGGTGGCCATCCCGCTGAGAATGGCGGGCCTGATCTTTGTTTCCACCGTCATCACCATTCTGTTCGGCGGCTCCGTGGGCCGGGAAAGCGCCGCCCTGCAGATGGGCGCGTCCCTTGGCACCTCGGTGGGAAATCTGTTCCGGCTGGATGAGAAGGACAAGAAGATCATCCTGATGAGCGGCATGGCGGCGGCCTTCTCCGCCCTGTTCGGCACGCCCATGACCGCCTCCTTTTTCGCCATGGAGGTTTCCAGCGTGGGCATCATGTACTACGCCGCCCTGGTCCCCTGCATCTGCGCGGCCCTGATCGCCAGACAGACCGCCCTGTTTCTGGGCGTAGAGACGGACGTATTCCGTGCGCCAAATTCCATCGAGCTTTCCCTGCTCTCCGGCCTGAAGGTGGTCTTTCTTGCGGCCTGCTGCGCGGCGGTGAGCATTCTGTTCTGCCTCATGCTGCAGCTCATGCACATGCTCATGGCCCGCTTTTTCAAAAATCTGTACCTGCGCGTCGTTGCCGGAGGTTTTCTCATCATCCTGCTCACCCTCCTTGTCCGCAGCCAGGATTATCTGGGAACCGGCATGGACATCATCGAGCAGGCCCTCGCCGGGAGCGCCCTGCCATGGGCCTTCGCGCTGAAGATCCTGTTCACCGCCATCACCATTGCTGCGGGCTATAAGGGCGGAGAGATCGTCCCCTCCCTCTTCATCGGCGCCACCTTCGGCTGCTTCCTTGGCCCCCTCATCGGCCTTCCGGCCTCCCTGGGCGCGGCCGTGGGCATGGTCGCCCTCTTCTGCGGCGTCACCAACTGCCCGGTGGCCTCCCTGCTCATCTCCTTTGAGCTGTTCGGCTTCAGCGACGCCTATTATTTCCTCATCGCCATCGCCACCAGCTACATGCTCTCCGGCTACTTCAGCCTCTACCACACCCAGCGGATCACCTACTCCAAGTTTGAGAACCGCTTCGTGGACCGGCCCACCAGCAGCTGGTTTACCTGAGCGCGGCAAAATTCCCATCTTCCTCCGGAAACGCTTGCGTTCCAAACAAATTGCGCGTATGATATGGATAACCGCCACGGCGGACCGGCGGGGCGTTTCCGCTTTCCCTCCGGCCCGGCCTGCCGCAAAATCAGGAAGAAGGGGGAAAGCCTCATGCAAACACGCAATCTCACCCTCATGACCGACCTGTATGAGCTGACGATGATGCAGGGTTATTTCCGGAATATGGACCGGAACGAAACGGTCATTTTCGACGCCTTTTACCGCAATAATCCCATGGAATCCGGCTATGCCATCTGCGCCGGGCTTCAGCAGGTCATCGAATATATTGAAAACCTGCATTTCGGGGAAGACGAGCTCTCCTATCTGAAGAGCCTGGGCATCTTCGATGAGGATTTTCTGGATTATCTGAAAACCTTCCGTTTTTCCGGAAGCGTCTATGCCATCCCGGAAGGAAGCGTCATGTTTCCCCGGGAGCCCATGATCAAGGTCATCGCTCCCATCATGGAGGCGCAGCTTGTAGAAACCGCCATTCTGAACATCGTGAATCATCAGAGCCTGATCGCTACCAAGACCTCTCGCGTCTGCTATGCGGCCAGAGGCGACGGCATCATGGAGTTCGGCCTGCGCCGCGCTCAGGGGCCGGACGCGGGCATCTACGGGGCAAGAGCCGCCATGATCGGCGGCTGCATCGGCACCAGCAACGTGCTGGCCGGGCAGATGTTTGACGTTCCCGTAAAGGGCACCCACGCCCACAGCTGGATCATGAGCTTCCCGGACGAATATACCGCCTTTAAAACCTACGCGGACATGTACCCTTCCGCCTGCATCCTGCTGGTGGATACCTATGATACCTTAAAATCCGGCGTTCCCAACGCCATCCGCGTTTTCACCGAGATGCGGGAAGCGGGGATCCCCCTGACCTTCTACGGCATCCGCCTGGACAGCGGCGACCTGGCCTATCTTTCCAAGAAAGCCAGAAAAATGCTGGATGAAGCAGGATTTCCGGACGCGGTCATCTCCGCCTCCAACGACCTGGACGAGTACCTGATCGACAGCCTGAAGGCTCAGGGCTGTACGGTGACCTCCTGGGGCGTGGGAACCCACATGATCACCTCCAAGAACTGGCCTTCCTTCGGCGGCGTGTACAAGCTGGCCGCCATCATGGATGAAAACGGAACCTTCGTTCCCAAGATCAAGCTCTCCGAGAACAGTGAAAAGATCACCAATCCCGGAAACAAGGTCATCCACCGGGTCTATGAAAAGGAAACCGGAAAGCTGAAGGCGGATCTCATCGCCCTGGCCGACGAGACCTTCCGGGAGGACGAGCCTCTGCTCCTGTTCGATCCTCTGGAGCCCTGGAAGAAAACCCTTCTGCCGGCCGGAAGCTTCATCCTGCGCGACCTGATGATCCCCGTCTTTCTGGACGGAAAATGCGTCTATACCTCGCCCAGCGTCATGGAGATCCGGGAATACTGCCGGAAGGAGCTGGATACCCTGTGGGATGAGACCAGGCGTCTCGTCAACCCCCATCAGGTCTATGTGGACCTTTCTCAGAAGCTGTATGACACCAAGCTGAGGCTGCTGGATCAGATGGGACAGATCTGACAGATTTAAAAAATGGGCCGGACGCTTTCCGCGCTGCCGCTGTTTGAGGGCAGGCCGTGGTCCTGCCCCGATGATCGCAATAGAAATGGGAGGAACCTTATGCTGAAAATCGTTACCGACTCCGCTTCCGATCTGCCGGAGGAGATCATAAACCGCTACGGACTGCACGTCATCCCCACCCCCGTGGTGATCGACGATGTGGATTATCTGGACGGGAAAACCATAAAAACAAAGGAATTTTATCATATTCTGGACGACACTTCCAGAAATGTGCGTACCTATCACATCAATCCGGCCATGTTCGAGGACGCTTTCCGCCCCTATGCCGAGCGGGGAGACAGCGTGCTCTATCTGTGCTTCTCTACGGGGATCGCCGGGACCTTCAACGCCGCGAATATCGCCAGGACGAACATTCTGGAGGATCATCCCGATTTTGACCTGACCATTTTCGACACCAAATGCGCTTCCGCCGGCTTCGGCCTGCTGGTGAGAAAGCTCCTGATCATGCAGGAGCACGGCGCGTCCAAAGAGCTTCTGCTGGAGGCGGCGGAATTCTACCGCGCCCACATCCACCATGTGGTCACGGTAAACACCCTGGCCTATCTGATCAAGGGCGGCCGTCTTTCCAAATTTAAGGGAAACATTGCCGAAACGCTGGATATGAAGCCCATCCTGATCATTGACGCAAACGGTTCCCTGCAGGTGCTCAAAACCGTGCGGGGCCGCAAGAAATCCCTGAAAACCCTGGTGGACTATGCCGCCGAGCACAGCGCGGAGCCGGAAAAGCAGCTGTTTTCCCTCTGCCACGGCGAGGATGAGGAGGCCATTCATACGCTTACGGAAATGGTGGAAGAACGTCTCCATCCCGCTGAGATCATGATCTCCGTGGTCGGCTGCGCCATCGGCGCGCATACGGGCCGCGGCATCGCCGCCGTCTGCTTCCTGGACGCTTCGGAAGAAAAGTACAGGAAGTATCTGGACTGATATGGGAAGCCCGGCGCTTTCCATAATCAGCGCCCTGCTTACGGCGCTCTGGGGAACGGTCTATTTCCGGAACCGGAAAAACGAAAAAAAATGGCCTCTCGCTTTCAAGGCGGCTGCCACCTGCATGCCCCTGGGAGAGGCCTTTTTCTGTTGTCTTTCCGGCGGTTTTCAGAATCCCGTCTGTATGGGGATCGCGGCGGGCGCTTTTTTCTGCGCGGCGGCGGATGTGCTCCTTGAGCTTCATTTTCTCTCCGGAATGGGGGTGTTTGCCCTCGGACACGTCTGTTTCCTTGCCGCCCTGCTGTCCGCCGCGCCGCTCTCCGGCCGGCATCTGATTTTCTTCCTCCTCCTGTTTGCCGCAAGCCTCCTGTTCCATGGAAGAAAGCTGCCCCAAACAGGAGCGCTGGCGCTTCCCATCGTCCTCTACGGCGCCCTGCTTTCCGCCATGACCGCCGCGGCCCTTGCCGTTTTTCCCCAGGCTCCCGGAGCAGCCGCAGGGGCCCTGCTCTTTTACATTTCCGACAACATGATCTGTCTGCGCCTTTACCGGCCGGACCATTCCGACACGTTTTCCGCCTTCGTCCTCATTTTCTATTATTCCGCCATATGGCTGCTGTGCAGCTCGGCCTGTTTTTTCTGAAGGCTTGCCCGTCTCCGCTTTTCCGGCTGCGCCGTTTACTCCTGCGGCCGCACAGTCCGGCCGCAGCCGTTAAAGGCCGCGAACCGCCGGATGCACCGATCCAGCGCCGCATCAAACGCTTTTGTCCGGCGCATGCCCTCCTCCAGCCAGATATGCTTCACCAGGAGAATCCTCTCTTTTTTCCCACCTTCCGAAAAAGTTTCTTCCCCCTTCGCCGCCGCTTCCACACGTCCCGCAAACCTGTCCCCGTAGAGCAGGGGCAGGACGTAGAAGCCGTATTTTCTTTTTGCCTGAGGCGTATAGATTTCCCAGGTATACTCGAAACCGAACAGCTCCCGAATCAGCCTCCGGTCCCACAGCAGGCCAACCGCGCCGATGCGGCGCAGTATGCGCCAACGCTGATGTGCCGCGTCGTCCGGAAGGGGATCGGGAGCATCGAGAAGGGTACGGGGCAGGTACTTTTCCGCCAGATCATAAAACTTCCTCGCTCCCTTTTTATGATGGATGATCAGCTCGCCGGTGGAGTAAAGCTGCTCCAGCGCCGCCCGCGCGGCATTGGACTTTCCTCCCCAGTTTCCGCTCCAGTGGATATGGGAATGCCAGTACACCTCTCCCTCAACTGGCAGACTGTCGGAGCTTGCCGGACCATGCTCACGAAGCCAGGAAACCGTCTGCTCCTCCAGCCTGTCAAGCCCCTCAAAACTCCTGCCGCCCTCCCTGGCTGCCCGGCGGTAGCGTTCAAAATACGGCCAGTCCTCCACCGGCCAGATGGACAGGTTCTTATCCGGATAATCCACCAGACTGCGGTCCTCATACAGAAGCGCATACAGCATGTCTTTGGTAAATCCCTTCACCCGGGACTGCAGCGTCAGCTCCGCATTTTTGCCGCAGACATCCACCGGGTCAAACTGGATACATCCAGCCTGCCGCACATATTCCAGGGCTCCCTGTTTTCCTTTGAAACGGTACGTTCCCAGAAGCCCCTGCTTTCGCAGAATAAACTGTCTTGCCTGCCGGTTTGTTAAAGCGATCATTTTCAGTCTTCCTCCCTTGCCGCGCCAGTCCCCCTGCGACAGTCCCTGTTTTCTTCACGCAGGCACACCTGTATAAGGCCTCCGCAGATCAGTCCGGCCGGAAGGACAAAAACACGGCGTCCCGAAAGATGAGCGTCCCCCGCATGCCAACGGCAAGCGCGCCTGCCTGTCTGGCCGACAGGGACAGCTCCACCTTAGAATCATCTTCAAGCAGAAAAGTAACCCGGCATCTGCCGTCTCCACCCGGGCAGACCATCCCGTTCCGGGTCAGGTACTGAGCGGGGTTGATCCGGCTGACAGGCTCAATACCCGCAACCTTCGCATGAGGCTGTGTGGTCCTGCTTCTGCCGAGCATAAAAATCAGAAACAGCGCCGCCGCTGCCAGAATGACGAGAAAGATCCTTCTGACGGGCATCCCCGCCGGAGCGGACGGCATCAGCCACACAATGGCAAGGGCAATGACATCAACGGCAAGAAGTGTGGAGAGACTGACTTTCTTCATGGGCTTCCTCCTCGTGCAAAGCGGAAATGGTCTTATCATCCCTTAACAGCGTTCCGTCCGGATCGGTTACAATCATTCCGGTTTTCACCATACTTACCTCCGTGCTTTTAAATCATTTTACCATATTTCATTCGGGCTGTGTATATTCTGTCGTGAAACAGCCTTTTTTGTGTATGTACACATTTTTTAGTAACATAATCGAAAAAGCCGCGGCAGCTGCTCGCTTTGGAGCAACGGCCGCAGCCTCCTTTTGCTATCGGTCAGAGCCTTTCACTGTTCCATCTGTCTTCCCAGAAAGCCTGCGGCAGACAGGACCAGCTTCTGCTCCACCTCGCCCATCTTTCCCTTCGCGTCGTTGTTCAGAAGCACCGCCGCGCCGATCACGTCGCCCTCGCAGATGATCGGGCAGATCGCTTCATTGACATATTCCGCTTCTCCCTCTCCCTCGCCGAACACCGGGATAAAATTCCGATCTCCCTTTGCCGCCAGAATGCTCTCCCTTCTCTCAATAGCCTCCTCCAGCTGGCTGCTGATGCTTTTTCCCAGAAACGCCTTACAGCCGCCCGCAGCCGCAATGAACTGATCCCGGTCCGCGATCAGCGTCATCTGCCCGGACGCCTGAGCCAGGCTCTCCGCATACTGTCTGGCAAAGGTACTCATTTCCCCGATGGGCGAATATTTTTTCAGGATGATCTCTCCCTCCCTGTCGGTAAAGATCTCCAGCGGGTCGCTCTCCCGGATGCGCAGGGTCCTGCGGATCTCCTTTGGGATTACAATTCGCCCAAGATCGTCTATTCTACGTACGATTCCCGTTGCTTTCATATAAAAAATTCCTCCGTCTACTGTACTTTCCAAGTCTGGAAATAGTATCTGTAAACGGAGGAATTTTATACCTGAATCATTCGGATGGAGAGGCGAATTTTCTGACGCCGGAAATCAAACGGCCTCTACAGAGCCATTGCGAACACCACCGTCACGATCCCGCAGATGCCGATGGCAAGCCCGCTCATGGCCCCTTCCGTCTCTCCGATTTCAATGGCCTTGGAGGTGCCCACCGCATGGCTGCACGCGCCGATGGCAAGGCCCGCCGTCATGGCGTCCTTCACCTGGAAGAGCCGGATCAGGAAGGGCGCGAGAATGCTTCCCATGATCCCGGTCAGGATGACCGCCGCCACCGTGATGGAGGAAATGCCTCCATGGCCCTCCGCGATGCCCACCGCGATGGGGGTAGTCACGGATTTGGGAAGCAGAGAGTACGTCATCGCCTCATCCAGCCCGAACAGGCGACAGAGAAGGAACACGCTTCCCATGGAGGTGAGAGAACCCGCCGCGCAGCCCGCCAGGATCGGCAGCCAGTTCTTCTTCAGAAGCTCCACCCGCGTATAAACCGATACCGCCAGGCAACTGGTGGCGGGGGCGAGAAACATGTTGATGATGCTCCCGCCCTCATTGTAGCTCTCATAAGGGATCTTAAACAGCAGAAGCACGCCCGATACCAGAACGATGGCGATGATCAGGGGATTGCAGATCACAAGCCCCGTCTTTTTCTGAATCCAAACGCCGATGGAAAACGCCGCAACGCTGAGGGCGATCCCGAAAAACGGCGAGCTGACCAGCTCAGACAAAACCTGTTCAGACATATTCCCGCCTCCCTTCTGTTTTCTTTTCCGGCTTTTGCCTTCCCGATTTCCCGGGTTCTTTCATTCCGTCCGCCGCTTCGTCCGCCGCCATCTGTCCATCACCTGCCGCTTCATCCGCCGCCATCCGTCCGCCGTCTGTCCGCTTCCTGTTCATCAGAAGCAGCACGCCGCGGACCGTCCACGCGGTTACCGCAAAGGTGAGGATCGTGGTGAGAAAACAGATCAGAAGAAGCTTCCCCACATTTCCCTTCAGCACGTCAAAATAGTTGATGATGCTCACGCCCGCCGGAATGAAGAAAAAGGCCATGTTGGAAAGCAGAAAATCCGATTTTTCCCGGATGTGCTCCACCTTCAGCACCCGCAGGGCAAGCAGGACGAATAACAGGATCATTCCGATCACGCTTGCCGGAAAGGAAAAGGGCAGAAGGGCTTCCACGATCTCACTCACCCAGCACAGCGCGAAAATGATCCCGATCTGATAAATGATCTTCATAAGTACACAAACTCCCTCTTAGATCCTGTTCTCTTCAGTCTGAGCAATCTGGCACATCTTCATCGTCAGAAGCGCCGCCTCATGGCTCTCCGGCGTCACGCCCGCGCAGCAGGAAGGGTCCACGCTGATCTTCGTCTCCGGCAGACGCGCCTTTAGCAGAAGGGCGTTTGACACCACGCAGATATCCGTGCACAGACCCACCAGCTCGATCTCCAGCTCCTCCCTCTCGTTTTCCCGGCACAGAAGATCCGCCAGCTCCAGAGAGGCAAAGGAGGGCTTGTCCACGATCACCGCATGGGGCATGGCCTCCTGAATCTCTTTCCGAATCTGCCAGCCCTCGCTTTCCCGGATGCAGTGGGGAACGGGGAGGTTTTTTCCCTCGTTTGTTTCCAGATAATCCTCCTCATGAGTGTCCCTTGTGGCATAAACGCAGTCCTCCGGATAGCTCCGGATCTTTTCCGCCACCCTGCCGATGATTTCCTGCGCTTCCTTCGTTCCCAGCGCCCCGTCGATAAAATCGTTCTGCATGTCCACAACCACCAATACTTTTTTCATACACTCTCCTCCATCTTCAGAAGCTTTTCCATATCGGAAAGCAGCTCCTCCGTCAGTTCCAGAAGCTTCTGCGCGTCCTTTTCCGCCAGTTCTTCCTTTTTATAGCGCAGGAGAAAATAGGGCGTCCCCTTTGCTGAAAAGCTCAACGCGGAGCCGTACAGACGCAGAAGGCCGGGAATGTTTTCCACACGTAAAAGCGCGTCCGGGCGGAGCTGAAGCTTCAGCGCGCCCTCCAGTTTCTTCCCTTCGTCCCGGCTCTTCACCTCGGTGATATAAAGGGAGTGCGCCTTCACCCGGATCAGGGCGATCCGCAGCAGATTTTCCACGCAGACGGGCACCTGGCCGAACCGGTCGAGAAGCTCCTCCTTCATGTCCTCGCTTTCCGCCGGGGTCTCCACGCCCGCGATCCGTTTGTAGATATCCAGCTTCTGCTGCTCGTTGACGATGTAGGCGGGCGGAATGTAGGCGTCCGCCTCCAGCTCCACGGTGGTGGCAAAGTCCGCCGTGCGGGTCTCTCCCTTCAGGGTTTTCACCGCGTCGTTTAACATCTTGCAGTACAGGTCGTACCCCACCGCCTCCATGTGTCCGGACTGCCTTTTCCCCAGCAGGTTGCCCGCGCCGCGGATCTCCAGATCCCGCATGGCGATCTTGAAGCCGCTTCCCAGCTCGGTAAATTCCCGGATGGCGGACAGGCGTTTTTCCGCGATCTCCTTTAGCATCTTATCCCGCTTATACATCAGGAAGGCATAGGCGGTGCGGCCGGAACGGCCCACCCGGCCCCGGAGCTGATAGAGCTGGGAAAGGCCCAGCTGATCCGAATCGTGGATGATCATGGTGTTCACGTTGGAAATGTCCAGCCCCGTCTCAATGATGGTGGTGGAAACCAGCACGTCGATCTCCCCGTTGATGAAATCGTACATGATCCGTTCCAGCTCATGCTCCTTCATCTGCCCGTGGGCAAAGGCCACGTTCGCCTCCGGCACCAGCTTCTGGATGGCCGCCGCCATGTCCGCGATGGTGTTCACCCGGTTATAGACATAGTACACCTGCCCGTCTCTGGCAAGCTCCCGGACGATGGCCTCCCGCACCATTTCCTCGTTGTACTCGCAGACAAAAGTCTGGATGGGCTGGCGGTCCCCCGGCGCTTCCTCCAGCACGCTCATATCCCGGATGCCGATCAGCGACATGTGCAGGGTGCGGGGAATGGGGGTGGCGGTCAGCGTCAGCACGTCCACGTCCTCCTTCAGCTTCTTGATCTTTTCCTTGTGCGTCACGCCGAAGCGCTGCTCCTCGTCGATGATCAGAAGGCCCAGATCCTTAAACTGAATATCAGAGGATAAAATGCGGTGGGTGCCGATCAGGATATCCACCTGCCCCTTGCGCAGGTCCGTCACCGTTTTTTTCTGCTCCGCAGGCGTCCGGAAACGGCTCATCAGATCGATACGCACGGGAAAATCCTTCATCCTCTGCTGGAAGGTGTTATAGTGCTGCTGGGCCAGGATGGTGGTGGGCACCAGAAAGGCCACCTGTTTGCCGTCCTGCACCGCCTTGAAGGCCGCCCGGATGGCGATCTCGGTTTTTCCGTAGCCCACGTCCCCGCAGATCAGGCGGTCCATGATCTTTGTGCTTTCCATATCCTCCTTGGTGGCGGCGATGGCGGAAAGCTGATCCTCCGTTTCCTCAAAGGGAAACATTTCCTCAAATTCCCTCTGCCAGACCGTGTCCTGGCCGAAGGCAAAGCCCTCCTTCTGCTGCCTTGCCGCATACAGCTCCACCAGGTCCTTCGCCACCTCGTCCACGGCGCTGCGCACCCTGGACTTGGTGCGGGTCCATTCCTGGGTGCCAAGCTTATTCAGCTTAGGCGTCTTCGCGGCGTCCGCGGAGGCATACTTCTGGATCACATCCAGGCCGGTGGCGAGCACGTACAGATTCCCGCCGTCCCGGTAGGAAATCTTGATATAGTCCTTGACGGTGCCGTTCATCTCCACCTTTTCAATGCCCTGATAGATCCCCAGCCCGTGGGTTTCATGCACCACATAGTCTCCCACCTTCAGCTCGGCAAAATCCTGGATCTTCTGACCCTCGAACTGCCTGCGGCGCTTCTTTTTTTTCTTCTGCGCCCCGAAAATGTCGCTCTCCGTGATGACCACGAATTTTAACAGGGGATATTCAAAGCCCCGGCTCACATGGCCGTAAAACAGCTCCACCTCCCCCGGCTGCACCAGCCGGTCCCCGTCCTCGCTGTAAAAGCTGGAAAGTCCCTCTGCCTGCAGGTCCTCCGCAAGCCGCTTCGCCCGGGTCCGGGAGGGGGATAAAAGCAGCACCCGGCTGCCGTTTTTCTTATACCGCTTCAGGTCCGCCGTCAGCGCCTCAAAGCTGTTGTTGTAGGGCGACATGCTTTTTACGTTCATGTCGAACCGCTTCAGAGGCGTGACCAGGCTGTTCCTCGTATCCATCGCGGAAAGCAGCACCGTGCGCAGGCCGTTCAGAAAGGACGCCGTCTGCTCGCAGCCGTACAGAAGGTCCGCCTGCCCCGGCAGGATATAGCCCTTCTCCAGCCGGTGGCTCATGCTCTCCCGGAACTCCAGCTCCACCGCCTCTCCCTGCTCCTTCAGCCTCCCCGGCTCGTCCAGAAACACGCAGGTATACCGCTCCGGGAAAAAACGCAGGAAGGAAACCGTATCCTCATAAAAATAGCGGATATAGCTCTCCAGATTCGCCGCCGCGGATAGCTCCCGCACCTGCTCGGAAAGCTCCTTTATCTGTCCGGTGATCCGGGCCGCCTCCTCGGTGTGAAAGCCCTCCCGCAGCTTCGCCGCAAACGCCTTCGCCTCCGTCTCGATCCGTTTTAACCCGTCCAGCTTCTGCTGCCTGTCTAACACCATCTCCGTCGCCGGATAGATATCGATCATGGACAGCTTCTCCACGCTCCGCTGGCTCCCCAGATCGAAGGAACGGATGGAATCCACCTCCTCGCCCCACAGCTCGATGCGGTAAGGATTTTCCTCCGTCAGGTCGAAGATATCAACGATGCCGCCCCGGATGGAAAACTGGCCCGGCGCTTCCACCTGCCAGTTTTTCTCATACCCCATCCGGGAAAGCTGCTCGGAAAGCTCCGTCTCGTCCACCGTGCTGTCCGTATCGATGTGGATGACCGCGTCCGCGATCTCCTCCAGCGGCACCTGCGGGCTCATCAGCGCGGCAAAGGTGGTCACCACCGTCACCGGCCTTCCCTCGATCAGCTTTCTCAGCACCTTCATCCGGTCCGCGACCAGCTGATTGCCGTGGATGTCCGCCTGATAGAAAATCAGATCCTTGGCCGGATACAGCACCGTGCTTTTATCATAGAACTGGTATTCCTCATAGATTTCTCTGGCCCGCAGGTCGCTGTAGGTAACGATGACCTTATAGAGAAAATCTTCGCTCAGCCCGTTTGCCAGATGAAGCTTCTGCGCGTCCGTACAGCCCGTGTAGCCGATGCTGGATCTATCCTTTTTTAAAAGGGACTGCCCCTCCTCAAACTCCGCCAGCTCATAAAGCGGCGCCGTCAATGCCTTCATTCCAGTTTCCGCTCCTGTTTCTGTCCCTGTTTCTATTTCTGCTCCTGCTCCGTTTCCCTGCGCTTCTGTTCGGTTTCCCTTCGTTCCGGTTCTGTTTCCCTTCGCTTCTGATTATACCGGTTCATCGCTTCATCCGGCCCTTCCGTCAGCACCGCCGCCGCCGCTTCCGCGGCCAGCTTTATGCTCTCGTCCATGACCTTCCGCTCCGCCGCCGGAAAATGCCCCAGCACATAATCCGCCAGATCATATCCCGTGGGCTTCTCTCCCACGCCCACCCGCAGCCGCATGAAATCCTGCGTCCCCAGATTGGCGATGATATTCTTCAGCCCGTTGTGGCCCCCCGCGCTGCCCTTTTTGCGGATGCGCAGCTGCCCCACATCCAGGCTGATGTCGTCGCAGACCACCAGCAGCCGCGTCTGCGGATCTTCCTTATAATAATCCAGGATCTCCCGCAGGCTCTCGCCGCTTAAGTTCATATAGGTTAAGGGCTTGGCCAGAAGCACCTTCTGCCCCTCGATCACGCCCTTTCCCAGAAGCGCCCGGTGCTTTTTATCAATCACCGGGATGCCGTAACGGTCCGCCAGAGCGTCGATCACCTCAAAGCCCACGTTGTGTCTTGTATTTTCATATTCCTTTTTGGGATTCCCCAATCCTGCGATAATAAACATTTTTTCCTCCATATGAAAACGCGCCGTTTTAAGTACATGCGCGCAAAGCTGTTTCCATCTTCTGCGTCTTTCCAGTTTAAGCCATGAAAACAGGTTCTGTCAATGCCGCAAAGCGCGGCTTTGCGAATGGCGCGGAGCGAACTGTAACGTGGATTGGGTTCAGGCCAGCATGTGACCGGCACTGGTCTGAACAATAACTGGATTGGTCCCTTTGCCTGTGATATACTTTTTTAAGGAACGAAGCGACAAAGTTCAATCGAAATTTGCAGGAGAGGATCCAACATGAACTTAACCTATAAAAGAGCAACTCTTGAAGATATAGATATCCTGGTAAAAACAAGAATAGAAGTCTTACGGGCAGCCAATAAACTTTGCGCTGATACTGATATGAGTGAAGTAGAAAGGCAATCTTATCTCTACTATCAAAAAGCTCTTTGTGATGGCTCTCATATTGC
>DXDD01000037.1 GCA_019115665.1 Candidatus Eisenbergiella pullistercoris
AAGAAAGTGTGATGATTGAAAAAGACTTGCTGCGAGACCGTAATAAAATCTGAAATATATGTCTGTAAAAAACGCCTTAAAATGGAAATTTTTAAAAAATATTTGATTTATTTCAAAATTTTCTGATAAAATAAATAATATGGAAAGGAGAAAAAATATGTTTCAGAAAGGGGAATTTGTAATTTACGGAAGCAAAGGGGTATGTGAGATCACGGACATTTCCACCATTGACATCAGCGGGATGAACCGGGAAAAGCTGTATTATTTTCTCAGACCGGTAAACGACCGGGACGGGAAGATCTTCATCCCGGTTGACAGCGACAAGCTCCGGATGCGCCGGATCCTGACGGGAGAGGAAGCCAGAAAGCTGGTGGAGAGCATTCCGCAGATCGGGTATCTGGGGATCGAGGATGAAAAGCAGAGAGAGGCCTGCTACCGGCAGGCGGTCAACGACTGCGACTGCAGGCAGTGGGTCATGGTGCTGAAAACGCTGTGGAAGCGGAACCGGGAACGGACGGCCAGGGGGAAGAAAGAGACGGCCATGGATAAAAAGTATTTCCGGATCGCGCAGGACAACCTGTATACCGAGCTCGCCGTGAGCCTGAAGATCGGAACGGACGAGGTGAAGGAGTACATTGCCGGGAAGATCGAAGCCGCGCAGGAGGAGCCGGTTTCCGTATAAGACAGACCGGGGGAAATGGCCTGCGGAAGAAGGGGAAAAAACGAAAAAACGCGCTATTTGTGTTGACGGAAGCGCAGAAACAGGATATGATAACAATAAGAAGAAAATACAGGAAACGCGCAGGTTCCCATATGATCCTGATGAACAAAGGGAAAGGGGTGGATACATATGATGGGAGCATTTATTATCTTTTTCGCCGCGGTTTATCTTCTTCTGGTTTTTGCCTGGATCATGAAGGATCCGGATATTGAAAAGGGATTTGGGAGTAAGGCATATCACATGCTTTTGCTTTTCTATATGAAGGCGGATCTTGCCCTCGCCTCGGGTCTGGAATATGCGAAGCTCACGGTGGAGCGTATCTGCCGCGGCTATCATCGGCCGGCGTCCGGCGCGCAGAGCCTTGCCGGAAAACAGGAGCGGCTGCAGGAGTTCCGCCGCAGGATGAGGATGGACAGTCAGGATTACCGCCGCAGGGAGCGCTACAACCGCAAGATTCCGGGATGAGGATTCCGGATCGCGTTTCCGGGATGCTGATTTTCCGGAGATATGCTGATTTCCCGGAGGAAAGCGGACGGGCAGAAGACCCGATGACAGGAAAACGGAGACGGAGCTGACGCCTCCGGAGAGATTTCGGAAAAGAGACCTGAAAAAAGAATGCGACGGGCGCCGGCTGATCGGAAAAGGATCGGCCGGCGCCTTTTTTGCGATTGCGATAAATCCGGCAGGCGGCTGCCGGCCCTGCATGAACAGCTATTTGCCGGCCTGCAACAAAAGCGGAGGTTACTACTCAGCCGGGTTTGCACATCTGCTGCGCAGACCATACGAAAACGGATCGGGAGGAAGCGTCCGGCCATTCCCATTGCTGCACGAGAAAGCCGCCTGCTGCGGGCAATGATCCGGTTTTCCGGATTCCTGCCGTAGGAAACCATCAAAATCTACGGTACAAAACCGGAATTCCCTATTTGGACCGTAGTGAGATCCTGATTTCCGCAGGTCAGCATTCTATTCTTCTGATTTTCGCCGCGGAAGCATGATTCAGCCGTTACTTTGTCTCCTGTTCCTCATAAGACGCCATGTATTCGTCCAGAGTTTCCCGATACATGGGAGCTGGCTCCAGCTGCTTTAGTTTTTCTAGCGCAAGCTTGCGGTCACCCCTCATCCGAAGATGCTCTTTGACAGCATCGTCTTCGCCGGTAGGGATATAGACTGGGTGGTAACCGCCATAGCACAGGCGCTGTGCGATCAAACGGGCATCGCGCTTATCCGTTTTGATCTGCTTTCCCTGCGGGGTAAGCTTAGTAGCCGGCGCGAGGATGACACATTTGATCCCGGCTCCTGCGCCAATGGCAGGTTCCGTCTCAGGTATACAGGTAAATCCACGCTGCTATAAATGTGTGGTAACAAGAGGAGGCTTCGGAGCGGAAATTCCGGTTGCTTTTGCGGGAAAACTGAGATATACTTTTTCTATTCCTTACAGAATTTTCATTTCTTTTCTGCCGGTCGGGAACGGAAGCAGCCGGCATTCATGCGGGCGTCTGCCATGGGCAGATTTCTGATCCCGCCCGTATTTCCATTGTGTGAAAACAGGTATGGCAGGAGGATTACAGGAGGACAGGCATGAAGACAGCGGTTTTATCGGATACCCATAACCTGCTGCGTCCGCAGGTTTCAGCGCTGCTGAAGGGCTGCGATGCGGTGATCCATGCGGGAGATATCGGCGGCAGGCAGCTGGCGGAGGACATCCGGGCTGCGGTGGGAAAGGACGTTCCCGTTTATTTTGTGCGCGGCAATAATGACAGAGAATGGGGGGAGGAGCTCCCGGAAAGCCTGCGTTTTACGCTGGGCGGCGTTTCTTTTTTTCTGGTTCATAAAAAGAAGGACGTGCCGGAGAAGCTGGACGGCGTTCAGGCCGTTATTTACGGACATTCCCACAGGTATGCGCAGGAGGAGAGGGAAGGAAGGCTGTGGCTGAATCCGGGAAGCTGCGGAAAGCGGAGGTTCGGCCTGGAGATCACCATGGCGTTTCTCTATATGGAAGAGGGAAAATTCCGGGCGGAGCGGGTGGATATCGGGGATATGCTTTCCGCGCAGGAGAGCGGAGAGACGGAGTCCTGCCGGATCCCTGCGGATGGGCTCCTTCCCTCCATAGAAGGGATCCTCAAAGGGATGGACAGAGGATGGCGGATCGAAAGGATCAGCAGGGAGCTGAAGCTGGACGCGGGCTTTGTGGAAGAGGTCTGCAGGATCCGTGTCACCCATCCGGGGGTGAGCGCGGAAGGGATTCTGAATAAGATTGAGGTGAACCGGATGACCGGAACGGAGGGGAAATGATTCCTGCGATCGATAAGAAGAGGACGGGGGACAGGATTCGTTATTTTATGGAAAAAAGAGGTTTGAGCCCTGCGGATATCCAGGCGTATCTCGGCCTTTCCTGTGTACAGACAGTATACAGGTGGCTGGACGGAACGAACATTCCCAGCGTGGACAATCTGTATGCCCTGGGCTGCCTGCTTCAGACGGACATGGACGACCTGATCGCGGGGAATGCGCAGGACAGCCGGTCGGCGCGGCCGGTGCGGGACTGGAGAAGCTGGCTTTTCACAGACGGATACCGCCGGAGAGTGCTGACATACTGCGCGGCGCTGTGCGTCGGCTCCGGAGCGGCGTAGGGGGCGGGACGCCGCGGCGGAAAAATTGAATTTTGCGTTCAATGACAGAAGAAACCATGCAGGTTATACTTTTCATACCACGGAGAACAGATGTTTTCCGGCGGAAGAAAGGAGGCCGGCATGGGTATTTTTATTGATCTGTATATTGCGGAGGATGTGACGGATGAGGAGTGGGCTCCGGTCTATGAGGAGAGTCTGAAGCTGGCGAGGGCCTTTCACCTGATGGATTCGCAGGCGCCGGAGATGTACGGGCACAGGCTGGTCTGCGGCATTCCGTCGGGGCAGAAGGGCGGAGAGCGGGGCTGGCGCGCCGTCGGAGACAGCGTGACGATGGGGCGGGCGGAGGAGCAGAGCCTGCCGGCGAAGCTGAGCGGGGCGCGGGAGCAGAGAGAGGGGGGACCCGGTTCGGCCGGATGGAGCGCTGCGGCGGGGGGAATCGGTCCGGCCGGAAGGAGCGGTTCGCCCGGTCAGAACGATCCGGCCGGCCGGAAAAGTCTTTCCGGTCAGAACGGGGCAGGAGGAAAGGGCGCGCATGGGAGAATCATCATATGCGGAAGAGGACTTGACGGATACCGGGGCGGTTCCGGAAGACGGTTTGCACAGAGCGTGGTTTCCGATCCGCTGCTTGCGGCCGCCCCCGGCCGCACCATGCTGGATTTCCGGGATCCCAGGTGCGAGGGAGGACTGCATTTCTGGGGGAATAAGACGCAGGGAGAGGCTTACCATATTTATCTGCTTGCCATTGGCTGTATGATCGAAGACCGGCTGGAGGGAAGGGCGTGTGTGGATGGAGATATCACCATCGGGCAGTGCAGGCGGGCCGTCCGGATGGCGACCCGGTATCTGGACAGGCCAGTGAGGCTGCCCGCCCGCTGCGTGCCGGAGCGCCTGTACAGACGCATCCGTTCTCTGCCGCTGAAGAAGCAGGAGACGCTGAACGTCTTCCATAACCTTTATCTTGGGGAGCCGGACGGCGCGTACGGAAGCTTTATCAGAGAGCATTTTTCCAGGGAGGAGCAGTCCTTTTTCTGGAAGCGGGAGTTCAGGGGGCTGCGGATCGGCTCGCCGGGCTTTGCCTCCGCACTCAGGGATTATCTGAATCTTGGCAACAGCCTGGAGGATCTCTGCCGTTACGTACAGTTTGTGGACCGCGACGGGACGGAATATTATCAGGCGTTTGTGGAAGCGCTGATGAAGTCGAAGCTGTTTCTGAAAAAGAAGGACCTGAGGGACTGTCTGGAGATTGATCGGGAGGAAGAGGCTCCCTATTCAATCTATACGCTGCTGGCGCAGTTTGCCCTTTCCGGCGCGAAGAATTACAGTGTAAACCGCTACATTCCGCCGGAGGAGATCCGGGAAACGCTGGAGCGCTTCATCGGAGGATACTGCGATGTGCGGGGGATCATGGCGGATTATCTGAAGCGGGCGGCGCAGAAGGAGCCGTCGTCCGTACTGAACGACCTGATGGATAAAAAGGTGGAGAACCTGAGAAAGCGCCAGGAGGCGTATGATATCTGCGAGTACCGGGAACTTCTTCAGTATGAGCCGGGGGCCCGGATTGAGCCGGGGGTGGAGGAGCACTGCCGGAAGTTCCTGGATTTTTACAGAAGTCTCTGCGGGGAGGAGTGCTTTGAACGGCTGATGAAGGGTACGGCGGAGGAGAAGAATGCCTTTCTGGTCAGCCAGAATGCGGATATCTTTCTGATGGAGGAGAGGTGGAAGGCGATCTTCGCCGATGTGGAGGCATGCCCGGATCACTTCCGGCGGTATTATCCGATGGTGAGGATCCAGGGGGATGAGAACGGAAGATGGGTGATCTGTGCCTATGTGTCCAACGACGCGCTGTACAGGCATTTTGAAGAGGGCGGGAAATGAGCTCCGTCCCCGTCTTTGGCCCCGCTGCGTCCCGCTTCTGACAGGCCGGGGCGGAGCGCAGCGGAGAAGGGAAGACGGCGTTCTTCCGTCACAGGGAAAGCCGGTGATAAGTTTCCCCCTCCAGAGTCTTCCATTCCACAGCCTGCTCTGTCAGGATCAGATAGCCGCGCGGACTGTTTTCCTTGGGAAGGGAGACCGATCCGGGGTTGAGATAAAGGCATGTCTCTTTGTTTTTCGTATCGGATCCATCCCGGGAGCCGGGGAGAAAGGTCTCCCACGCCGGCACATGGGTATGCCCGTGCAGCAGGATATCGCCTGGCTGCAGGGGCGGAAGGGAGCCGGTATTAAAATGATGTCCGTGTGTGGCGAACACCATGCGCCCGCCCAGCCATAGAATGCAGGACTCCGACAGGATCGGAAACTCCAGCACCATCTGATCCACTTCCGTATCGCAGTTTCCGCGGACGCAGAGCAGCCGGTTTTTTACCGCGTTCAGAAGGGGGATGACCTCTTTGGGCGCGTAGTCCTCCGGGAGGTCGTTTCTGGGGCCGTGGTAGAGAAGGTCGCCCAGAAGCAGGAGCCGGTCAGCGCGCTCCCGCCGGAAGGCGTCGAGCATTTTTTCGCAGGAAAGGGCGGAGCCGTGGATATCGGAGGCAGTCATGATCTTCATAATTTTTTCGTTTCCTTTCTGAACAGCGTTGCCGCCGCCGGGGCATTCGGAACGGAGCTTTCCCGGATCCATCCCCGTCTTCGGCGCTGTCTCCCGTTCATTATAGCGGACGTGGAGTTTTTCGTCACGGGGAAATGCGGATTTTTGCTGATTGATTGTTACTGTTCCGCCAGGTCTGCGCATTTACTGCGCAGACCGTACGAAAACGTACCGGCAGGAAGCATCCGGCCCATCGCGAAGCGATTGGAATGGCCGGATGCCGTTACAATTCTGGTTGCTGTTCCGCCAGGTCTGCGCATTTACTGCGCAGACCGTACGAAAATGTACCGGCAGGAAGCATCCGGCCCATCGCGAAGCGATTGGAATGGCCGGATGCCGTTACAATTCTGCCGAAGGCTGAATTGTAACGATTGATTTTAACACGGGAAAGTGATACCATGTTTTTCGGAACACCGAAATCGGTTTTACCGGGCGGGGAGCGCCGTTCGGGTTTTACGGTACGGCTGCTTTTCGGGAGCAGCGTGCAAAAAACAATATGCGAGGGAATCCGTGTTCCGGAGTGAGAGGATGCCAGAAAGCATCGACCACCATGCGGCGGCTGCCGCGTGGGAAGAACGGAGGAAGAAAATGAAACATGTCAACGTAAGGAAGCTTGCCCTCGCGGGCATCCTGGTGGCGGTGGGGATCGTCTGCTCGCCCCTTTCGATCCCGGTGGGCGCGTCAAAATGCGCTCCGGTCCAGCACTTCATCAACATTCTGGGCGGCGTGTTCCTTGGGCCTGCCTATGCGGTGGGAATGGCGTTCGTCACAAGCCTTCTGCGCAATCTTCTGGGAACAGGGACTCTGCTTGCCTTTCCCGGATCCATGTGCGGCGCTTTTCTGTGCGGGATGCTGTATAAGTATGGAAAGCATCTGCCCTGGGCATATGTGGGAGAGCTGTTCGGCACGTCTGTGATCGGAGGGCTTCTGAGCTGGCCGGTGGCGACCTGGCTGATGGGGAGCGAGAGCGCGGTGTACGGCTTCATCATTCCCTTCTTCGTATCCAGCTTCGGCGGGACGATCCTTGCTGTGGTTCTAGTAACGGCCATGAAGCGGATGAAGGTATTCGACATTTATCTGGGCAATCTGGAGCCCCAGGCGAAGCACGTGTGAAGCGAAGCATGCGTGAGGCGGACGGCGGCGCATCGGACGGGCTGTCCGAATTGCCGGCGAACGGAAAACGGGATAAGAATATAAAACGGGGAGCCTGCGTATCAAGCGGGCTGAGAGTAAGCTGAATCGCTTTGACCCTTAACCTGATTTGGGTAATGCCAACGTAGGGAAACAGAGAGTTTGCATGCGCGGGCATTCCCAGATCGGGAAGCCCGTTTTTTACTGTGAAACCAAACCCTTCGGGTAGCCAAAAAAGCGCAAACTATCCCTGACAAACCTTTGGTCACGAACTATGGGCTTAATTGGAGGCTCATGCGGCAACTACAGGAGCTTCCCAACCAAGTGCTTTTAGTTTCTTGAGATATGCATTGATTTTTCGTTCTCTGTTAAACTGATTGTAATAATCAGCCCCAAGGTCTTTGAAAACAATGCCATCTTCGAGTATGTGATATATCGCAATTAACATG
>DXDD01000038.1 GCA_019115665.1 Candidatus Eisenbergiella pullistercoris
TTATCCGGCTCCACGCCGATCGTTTCCGCGAAATAGCTCTTGGTCACCGCGCCGAACATCTGCTGGGGCGACTTCGCCGTGGAAAGATGATCCGCCAGCTGCGGGTACTGGGTCTTTAAAAAGCTCACCCAGGCCGGGCAGCAGGAGGTGAACATGGGCCAGCGCTTCTCCTTCGGATCGGAAAGGCGGGAAAGCAGCTCGTTTCCCTCCTCCATGATGGTCAGGTCCGCGGAAAAATTGGTATCGAATACATAGTCGAAGCCGATCTTCTTCAGGGCAGCCACCATGCGTCCTTCCGTCGCCATATAGGAAGGCAGGTTCAAAGACTCCGCCCAGGCCGTGCGGACGGCGGGCGCTACCTGCACCACCGTCACCATCTCCGGATCCGCCAGCGCGCGGAATACCTTCGCCGTATCGTCCCGCTCTCTGAGCGCGCCGGTGGGGCAGTGCGTGATGCACTGGCCGCAGACGCTGCAGTCCGATTCCTCAATGGTCCGGTTGCGGGACACGTCAACGGTGGTCCGGGAGCCGGTGTTCTGTACGTCCCAGATATGGAGCGCCTGCACCTTATCGCAGATCTGCACGCAGCGCATGCACTTGATGCATTTCCCGAAATCCCGGATCAGGGGAAATTCCTTATTCCAGGGCATCTCCGTGATCTCCTTTTTGTAGGGGATATCCAGAATGCCCAGATCGTTGGACAGCTTCTGCAGGTTGCAGTTGCCGCTGCGCACGCAGGTGGCGCAGTTGCTGTTGTGCTGGGACAGGATCAGCTCCACGTTGGTCCTGCGCACGGAACGCACCTTGGGAGAATTGGTGAAAAGCACCATCCCTTCCTCCACCGGGTTGTTGCAGGCGGTGACCAGCTTCACCTTTCCCTGCACCTCCACCACGCAGACCTTGCAGGCGCTGATCTCGTTGATGCCCTCCAGATAGCACAGATGGGGGATGATGATCCCCACGGAGGCCGCGGCCTTCATGATCGTGGTGCCCTCCGGCACGCTGATCTTTTTATTGTCAATCGTCAGTGTCACCATATCGCCGCCCGGCCTCCTTTCAGATTTCCGTATCCGTAATGATCGCACCGCAGGCAGCGGGCCGCCTCCTGCGCCGCTTCTTCCTTCGTCATGCAGCGCTCGATCTCGCAGAAATCGCATTTGCGCTCTCCCGCTTCCCGCTCGGACATGTTCACGCGGCCGCAGGGATGCTTATCCGCGTAATTGACCTGCGGGATCTCCACATCGCAGGAAATGACGTGATGATAACCCAGATACTCGTCGATGTTGGCCGCCGCCACCTTGCCGGCCGCGATGGCGCGGATGACCGTAGCGGGCCCGGTCACGCAGTCGCCTCCCGCGAAGATGCCGGGAATGTCCTTTACCGTGCTCTCCGCCAGCGCCTCGATGACGCCTCTTTTTACCGGAACGCCGGAATCCTCAAAGTGGCGGGACTCGATGCCCTGTCCCACAGCCACCACCACAATATCGCAGGGGATGCGCTGCTCGCTGATCTTCGCCTTTACCGGACGGGCCCGTCCCCAGGCGTCGATGGGGCCGATGATCTGGGGCTGTACCCAGAGGGCGGCTACCTTCCCGTTTTCATCCGCTTCGATGCGCACGGGCGCTTTCAGGCTGTAAAGCTCCGCGCCCTCCGCGATGGCGCCCTCCACCTCCTCCGGAAGGGCCGTCATGTCGTCCTGTCTTCTGCGGTAGGCGATCCCCACCTTCTTCGCTCCCAGCCGGATGGCGGAACGGGTACAGTCCATGGCCACGTTGCCGCCGCCCACCACCATCACCGTCTTTCCGGTAAAATCAGGCGGGTTCCCGTCTCCGATGTTGCGAAGCATCTCCACGGCGGAGATCACGCCTTTGGCGTCCTCTCCCTCGATGCCGATCTTCTTGTCGTCATGCGCGCCGATGGCGATGTAGACCGCGTCAAACTCCTCTCTTAAATGGCTCAGGGAAATATCGTTTTCCCCGTTTCCGATATTCACCCCGGTATGCACCTCCACTCCCGTGGAAAGGATGGCTTCGATATCCTCATCCAGCCTCTCCCTGGGGAAGCGGTAGTTTGGAATGCCGTAGCGGAGCATGCCGCCCAGCTGGCTCTTCTGCTCGAATACCACGGCATGGTGCCCCATCAGCTCCAGATAATAGGCCGCGGAAAGGCCGCCCGGCCCGCCGCCGGCAATGGCGATGCGCTTGCCCGTGGAAGGCGCCTTTTCCGGGACCGGCACCGTATTGGCCCTGGCGTTGTCCACCGCCATGCGCTTCAGCCCCCGGATGTTCACGGAGCTGTCGATCATGTTCCTGCGGCAGCGCGCCTCGCAGGGATGCTCGCAGATCAGGGCGCAGGCCGTGGGGAACGGATTGTCCTTGCGGATCAGCTTCACCGCGTCCGCGTAGCGTTCCTCTCCCACCAGCGCGATATAGCCCGGGATGTCCACCCCCGCAGGGCACAGCGCCACGCAGGGCACCGGCTGGGTGATGGAATAGGAGCATTTCCCATGCTCGATATGATAAATGTAATCATCCCGGATCCCCTGCAGCCCGGCCAGCACCATGTGCGCGGCCTCAAACCCGATGGCGCAGTCGGCGGAATCCGTGATGTTGTTCGCAGTCTCCTCGATCAGAGCCAGCGTATCCATGGTCGCCGTCCCGTCAAGCACCTGCTCCAGCAGATTCTGCAGCTGCCCCAGGCCGATCCGGCAGGGCACGCATTTTCCGCAGGTCTGCGCGTGACACAGCTTCAGAAATGAAAGCTGCAGGTCCACCGGACACAGTCCGGGCGGGCTGGCGACGATGTGACGCTCCAGATCCTTGTACAGCCGTTCCACGGTAAGCTGCGCCTGGTCCGGCGTACTGATTTTCAATCGGCTCATAAAAACAGTTTTCCCTTCCTTTCCCTGAAAAATATGGTTTCCGCTCCCGTCCGTTTCCAAAAACCCCCTCGCTGCTTCTCAGAACGGACAAAATGAGGCAGAGTCCGCTGGCTTTTATGCATATTTTTCATCCGCAAGCCTGAACAAGTCAGTTTTCTCTGCCTTTTTACGATATTTTATCATGAGGGAAGAAAAATTTCCATCATTATTGACCGATTTTTATCATTACAACACGCCCTTACCGGATCACCGCCGTGGAAATGCTTTCCGCGGGCAGCATCAGACGGGCGGTCTTTCCCTCCACGCGAAGCTGTACGGGCTTTCTCTCCTTTCCGGTATGAAGCATCACCAGCGCAAGGCTTCCGTCCGGATTGCGGGCCGCCGTGGCCTCAATTTCCGCGGAATAGGAGGAGCAGCCGATGCGCACCGCGCCGGGCCGGATGAACCGGCTGAAATGGCCGATGGCGTGGAACATGGGCTTATACTCCACCGTATCGGTGTCGGTATGGCAGATCACCGGAGCGCCGCAGTAATTCTCCACATGGTTCGGGCCTCCCAGCTCGTCCAGCACCAGGTTCCAGTCGATCCAGCTGTTCATACCGTGGTTCAGGTCGCCGATGATGTCATGGGCATACTTCTTTGCGTGAAGCATGTCTCCGCCGGCATTTTCTCCGAAGCGGGCAAGCTCCACGCAGCCCTCGCTGTGCATCAGCTTCAGTCCGGGATAGTCCTCCCGCACCATGGAAAGCGTCTCGAAATGATCCCCCGTATACCAGTGGTAAGCCGCGCCCTCGATCATGGATTCCGTGGTCCCGTCCACGATGGCGCGCACGCGCTCATAGACCCGCTCCTTATTGTGATCCCAGATATAGATGCCCACATGGCCGAGACCGTTTGCCTGAAGGGCGGGATACAGGTGATCCCGCAGGAAGCTCTTCTCCTCCTCCGGCGAATATTCGCAGGAGTCCCAGGTCTGCACGGCAAGAGGCTCGTTCTGCACGGTCATGAAACGGATGGGGATCCCGGCCTTTTCATATTCCTTCAGATATCTGACGATGTAGGACGCATAGGCCGCATAGCACTCCGGCTTCAGATGGCCGCCTCCGTTTCTTACGCCCGTCTCCTTCATGAAGGCCGGCGGGGACCAGGGCGACAGAAGCAGGCTGACCGGCTTTCCGGCCGCGGCGAAGGCCTTCTTCACCAGGGGCTGCACGTAGCGCGCATCCCTTTCCAGGCTGAAATCCCCGAAATCCGGATCGTCCGGCCTGCTGACCGCGCAGTAATTTCCCAGAGAAAAATCGCAGCTGTCCATGTGCACCCGGCCCAGGGTATAGCCCAGGCCGTCCGGCCCGTAGCAGGCCTGCATCACCCGGTCAAAATTTTCCGGGCTCATGCGGCTTAACGCATGTCCCGCCGACTCGGTCAGGGCCGCGCCGAAGCCTTCTATCGTCTGATAGGTCTTCTGCGGATAGAGGTTGACCACCTCCATCTCAAAATTTTTTACATCCGGGATCAGCCCGGTCTCATAATGCTTTCCGGTAACCTCAATCCCCTTCAGGATCGTGGATTCCATGGTAATCTGTTTCAAAGCATTCCCTCCTTCCGGCGCAAAGCGCACGTTTGTTCTCTCCATTTTTTTCGTCAGCGGACCGGGCACACGCCGTTTACGCACTCGGAGTCCCCGATATCCAGCTCCGTCTCGTCCTGCTCGTAACGGGAAAGCAGGGACGGATTGAAGGGACGCATGGCCGCGCGGCGGCGCTCATACTCTTCCTCGCCGATGGCCTCATAGGGCAGAAGCTCATAGAAGCTGTCGTCATAGCTCAGGAAGGAAAGGGCCACCACATCATCCCAGTTGTCCCAGACCCACTGCTCCACCTCGTCCCATTCATGATCCCTTACATGGACGGTAATGGAACAGTTGTGATCCACATAGTGCTGCATGAACATTTTGTAATTTTCCAGCTGCTCCACCGCGGATACGTCCGCCTTCACCCGCCCGGCAGGAGCCTTCACCGGGAATTCCACCACCTTGGTCACGGGATCGTCCGGATCCTGTCCCACCTCCGGAAGCACCGGATAGCCCAGGTCCTCGCACACCCGGCAGAGCGGATCCGTCGCGGTGATGCGGATCCTGCGGATATAATAGGGCGAATGGGAATAATGCACGCCGCTGGAAACCGTGGGAAGCAGGGAGAGCGTCCCCTCCGGCTTGATGGTGGTGACAAGAAGGGGCGTCCCGCCGCCCAGCCGGTCCGCGATCTCCTTTGCCGCCCGGTGCGCGGTCTCGCGAAGCTGCTCCAGAAGGCTGATCTGCTCCTCCTTCGTCATCTTCACGGCGTTCACCATATCCTGCCAGCCGGTCAGGGAGCAGCCGAGCAGACGGTCCCTCTGCTGCACGGCGTTCCAGCTGTACATCTCCAGCTCTCTGCAGGTCATGCGGTAGCCGGCGCGGGCGGACAGTCTCTGGGCCTCCAGAAGCGCCTTCGTATCCAGCGCGCCGTCCTTCACAAAGCCCATCACATTCAGCGTGGTCAGATTGCACAGGCCGTGGCTGTCCAGAAGGATCTCCCCGCAGGGATTGCAGCCGCTGAAATTGGGCCTGCGCTTCGCCCCCGCCTCCTCGTTGATCCATCCGGGTTCTCCGGAATAGCGCATCTGCTGCAGATGCCAGTGCAGCTTTTCCCTTGTCGGCTTATGACGGTAATAAATGGAATTGTTGCTCATCTGCCGGTGGGCGATATTTTTGTCGATCTCCCACCTGCCGTTTACCTGGCGGTACAGATGGCTCTTGGCCTGGATGCAGGTCTCGTCGTCCGCGTCGATCAGACCGATCTCCGAGGTACGGCGCACGCCGCCGGAAACCACGTTTTCCCCGATGATGTTGGCGATGTCCAGAAGATCGATGGGCTTTAAGGACACCCATTTTTCCCCTTCCCTGCTTCCGGCCGCCGCCACCACCTTATGGATCTTGTCGATCATGGTCATCATGGAGCCGTAGCCGCTGGCCGTTCCGCCGAAGGTTTTCAGCCGCTCTCCCTTGGGGCGGATGGAATCGTATTCCACGACCAGGCAGTCGATGCCCCGGTATTCCCGGCTGGTAAGGAGGTCAAAATAGTGGGCGATCGCCTGAGCCCAGCCCTCCTTGGAATCTCCGATGGTCAGGGTAGCCACATCCCTGCTGAAGGTCAGATTCGTGTATTCCAGCCGTTCCCCCGCCGGCTTGGGATCATAAGATTTGTGCAGGATCCGCAGGTCCGTACGCACCGAAGGAAGCTTTTCGGCGTCCTGCTTCAGCACGCGCACGCCCACGCCGCTTCCCACCATCAGCAGATAGAACAGATCGTGATAGGCGGAAAAGCTGTCGATCACGGTAAAGGCGCAGTTATAGTTCGCCATCGGATACTGATCCGCCACCGGCGTTCCTCCCACCCACAGGGTACGTCCGGACAGGAACTGGCGCAGATGGTAAATATTGTCATACAGCCTCTCCGCTTCCTCTCTGGACGTGGGCGCCAGAGAGCAGTTGTATTCCACCGCCCGCCGCACGGTCTCCCACCAGAATTCCCTGCGCCCGAGCCGGGGCAGGAACCGGGAATAGGTGCGCGTATACACAAACGCGCCGAGCTGCTCCATGGGACTCGGCGCATGCTTGTAGGGGCTCAGAAATTCACGGGTCAGAAGTCCTTCCTTCTCCACGCCGCCGGCCCGTTCCTTTTCCTTCTCCAGGCGATACCGGATATAGGCCTTCGCCGTCTGATAATACTTCTGCTCAAACAGCGTCTCCTCCACCGTATCCTGGATCGTCTCGATATCCCAGATCTCCTCCTTCCTCGCGCGCAGCTTCTCCGTCACTGCCGCCGTGATCCGTTCGATCCC
The DNA here is from genome assembly GCA_019115665.1 of Candidatus Eisenbergiella pullistercoris. Taxonomy (GTDB): domain Bacteria; phylum Bacillota; class Clostridia; order Lachnospirales; family Lachnospiraceae; genus Eisenbergiella; species Eisenbergiella pullistercoris. The sequence continues at coordinate 6,761 of DXDD01000038.1, forward strand.
TTCCTCGCTGTGCTCTCCTGCCGCTGCCGCCGCGAGGGAAACCGCCCGGGAAATGAATCCGGCGTCAAAGGGAACCACCTTCCCGCTCCGTTTCCGTACGTTCATCATTTTCTCATGCCTCCCGTTTTCCTGATTCTGTATTCTGAAACTATTCTTTCCACGCAGTCCATCCATTATGATGGCACCATATATGGTATAGCATGCATGCGCTTCTGTCAATATATAGTGCCGTTCGCTGTCAGGAAACAACAGCTCATTCGTTACAGTTCATTCCAGGGCGCTCTTGACCCGCTTCTTCCGGTCGAGCCGCCTTTCATTCCGGCTGGCGAAGGCCCGGGCGCGCCCTCTCAGAAGGAGCTTTCTGCCCTCCGGGCTTCTGGTATAGACCAGGCGGTAATGTCCGATACAGGCTTCCATGCCCTTCCGGAAGCTTTCAGCCCTTTCCTTCGTTCCGGCAAAAAGCTGCGGAACGCAGTAATAGTGCCTGGGAAACGCGCCCTTCCCCTGACAGAGCAGATAGCGCTGGTTGTCCACAGGCGCAAGCATCTGGGAGAGCGCGTCGGCGAACACGGCCTTTTCCCGGTCCGTCCCGCCCTTCAGCCAGGCGGCAAAGATCCCGTCCGCTTCCTCTGTCTTCACCGCGCATTCCGAGGTGATCTCGCCCTCCTGCTTCAGGAAGGCGAGAAGCCCTTTTCCGATGGCGGCATAATGCCGCTGGGGCGTGAGATGCCGGATCAGCCTGCCTCCGAAAAGCAGGGTTCCCACGGCGAACAGGGCTGTCCCGAAATAAAAGAGCAGAGCGTTCCCGTGCAGAGAGGCGGGAGAAATATATTCCAGCACGTTCAGCACCTCCAGCGCGATCAGAAAAAGCTGCATCGTCAGCGCGTTGATGAAGAGCAGGCCGGGGCGAAGCGCTCTTTTGGAGGCAGCGCACTGATCCGCCGTTTCCATCCGCTCATACAGGCTCACCGCCGTCCTCCACTGCCTCGCCACCGCTTCCCTGTCTTCGCTGCGAAGGGCCGTCTCCCCGTTCATTTCCGCCGCATGCCTTCTGTCGTAGGGCCGTCTGAGGACGCTCAGCCGTTCCAGGCCGTTTTCGATCACGGTTCCGTCATAGGAAAGGCCGAGGATCCCCTCCATCCTCCGTTCCAGCGTGTGAAAATCCTCCGAAAGCTCCGGATCCTGAACTCCCTCCCGCCGTTTCTCCCGGATCTCCTCCGGGCTGGACAGGCAGACCAGATGCCAGATATTGCTCACCTTTTCCGGATCCTTTTCATAAATCCGGACCGCCCGCCCGCGCATCTGATTTCCCAGCACATAGGATCCCACAAAGCTTGCCAGGATCAGGGCATTGACGCAGGGCGCGTCCCACCCTTCTCCCAGCAGAGATTTCGTTCCAACCAGGATCCGGATCCTCCCCGCCTCAAAAAGCGCGGTCATCGTCCGCGTATACACAGACAGCCTCCCCTGAGGGTCTGTTTCCGCATACCCGGTTTCCCTGCCCTCCGGGTCCGTAAGCGGCCGGCAGGAGGCCGCGAACGCCTCCGGATCCATTCCGGCCTCTTTTGCAAAGGCTTCCAGCGCATCCTGCGGGAGCACGATCAGGCTTCCGCACAGGATGCCGAGCCGCCGGTCCCCTTCCTGCCTTCGCAGCAGCTCGAAAATGGGAAGCACGCCGATGGCCTTCAGCTCCTTTGCGGGATCGCCCACGGCGCTCCGGTATTCGGGGCGGATGTAATCCGTCAGGATCAGAAGCCGCAGACGCTCCTTCATGGACTGCTCCTCCAGTTCCGCGATCTGCCGGATGCTCTCCAGCTTTCCCCGGCTGTTGATGAGCATTTTTTCGATCCTGTCATTGGAGAGAAAACAGACCCTTTTCTTTTCCAGAAGGCCCGCAGCCTTCAGGCGCCGGATCAGCTCCTTCCGGTATTCCTCCGGGCAGGAAAAGCTTTCCGCATCGTCAAACAGAAAGCCCTGCAGAAATCTTTCCATCCACATCTCTGACGGCTCCGGGAGCTTCTTTACCGTAAGCAGCCGGAGCCATTTCCCGGAAAAAGGGATCCCCGCCGCCTGACAGTAGATCAGCAGGGCCGACAGATAGGCCGGATCCTCCAGCATGCGGTCCGCGTTTTTCTCACAGTCGGAAAGCCCCCGATGAGAAGCCGCGGCCGCCCGCAGCGTTTCGTCCTCCAGAAGGCTCTGAAACATCTGATCCGCCTCCAGCCGGAACTCCCGGATCCTTTTTTCCTCCTCCCGGTCCGGATAGCTGAGCCAGACATAATCCTGATGGGGACAGAGACTTCCCTCCTTCACCAGCTCCGGAATGGTGATTTCCGCGTCGATGGGGCCGCACATGCCGATATAGCGGTCCCACTGCGCGGGCGTGGAGTCATAGGGCGGCGTGGCGGTAAGGGAGATCACAACAGCGCCCTCCATCTGCAAAAGGAAGGCCTCCAGCGCCTTCCACCATTCGTTTTTCAGATGGTGGCACTCATCCAGACAGATGGTTCCGATTCCGGCCTCCTTCACCTTTTCCACGAAGGAAAAGCCGCGGAAATCCATCGTTTCCCGGTATGCGCCGTCCCCGTCCTCCTCCGTCTCCTCCGTTTCATTCATCGCGGCAAACAGCGTCTGATAGGTCAGCGAGGTGATCAGCCCCGGCCTGCGGATGTCGTTGGAAAGGAAGGGCTTTTCCCCGGAAGCGCCGCCGGATGCGGGCGTTTTCATAAAGGCGTTTTCCGCCCGTTCCAGCCACTGCTGCCGGATCACCAGTCTGGGAGAAAGGATCAGACAGGGCTTTCCCGTCCGGCGGATCAGCTCGATGCCGAGAGTGGTCTTCCCCGCGCCCGGCGCAGCCACGATATGGATCTTTCCGTCCTGAAGGCAGGTCTTAGCCTCATCCAGGATCCTTTTCTGATAGCTTCTCCAGCTTCCCTGAAATTCCAGGACTCCGTCAAATACGTTTCTCTGTTCCGCCACTGCCTTGCGCTCCCTCCTGCCGTCAGATTTCCGCCGTCTGAATTTCCGCCGTCCGAATTTCCGCCGTCTGAAACGACAGCAGGCGTACCGTCCGCCTGAAAGCGGAAACGTACGCCTGCATTTTCTCAAAGACCGGACACGGGCCGGTTTCCTTCCCTATCCCCGCTTTTTCCGGTTCTTTCCCGCGTTGTGCCTTACCTCTCTGATCGGGATATTGGCAAACAGCACCGGGCCCGTAGCGCCGCCGTCCGCCTCCTTATCGGATTCCGAGATCTGGATATCCAGCCCCTGCGCGTCGATATCCATATATCTGGAGATCACTTCAATGATATCATTCTTGATCATTTCCATCACTTCCGGTGAACAGCTGACCCGGTCAGACACCAGAAGCAGCTTCAGACGGTCCTTTGCCACCTCGCTGGAGCTTTTCCTGTTAAAAAAATCCAGAAGTCCCATAACTGCCTCTCCCCCTTATCAGTTCATTCCCAACAGTCCCCTGATCACGCTGAACATGCCTTTTCTTGCATCCAGATCCATGAACGGAACCTCTTCTCCGCCAATCCTCCGGCAGATATTGGAATAGGCCTTTCCTGCCGGGCTGTTTCCTCCCACAAGCGGCTCCCCGGTATTGGTGGAAACGACAATCTGTTCGTCGTCCGGGATCACGCCGATCAGCGGAATGGAAAGGATATCGCACACATCCTCCACCTTCAGCATCTCTCCCCGCTTCACCATGTCCATGCGGATACGGTTGATGATCAGATCGATCTTCTGCATCTCGTTGGCTTCCAGAAGCCCTACGATCCTGTCCGCGTCACGGATGGCGGATACCTCCGGCGTGGTCACCACCAGCGCCCGGTCCGCCCCGGCGATGGCATTCTTGAAGCCCTGCTCGATCCCCGCGGGACAGTCCAGAAGGATATAGTCAAATTCCTGCCGGAGCTCGTCCACCAGCTCCTTCATCTGCTCCGGTGTCACCGCGTCCTTGTCCCGCGTCTGCGCGGACGGGATCAGGCACAGCTCCGGGAACTTTTTATGCTTGATCATCGCCTGCTTCAGGCGGCATTTCCCTTCCACCACGTCCACCAGGTTATAGACGATCCGGTTCTCCAGGCCGAGCACCACGTCCAGGTTTCTCAGTCCGATGTCCGTATCGATCATGACCACCTTTTTATTCAGCATCGCCAGGCCGCATCCCACGTTCGCCGTGGTGGTGGTTTTTCCCACGCCGCCCTTTCCCGATGTAATTACGATTACTTCACTCATTTCTCCGATTCCTCCTGCTGTTCTTCTTTCTTTTTCAGATCTGATCCAGACATCCCTTCGTCATGGGCTCGATGCAGATGTTTCCCTCGCGTACCAGAGCGACCCGGGGCGCTTCCGCCTCCCCGCTCCTGCCCTTGCCGAAAAGCTTCTTCCTTTCCTTTTCCCGGTCCGGGCTTTTGGCGATATAATCCCCGATCTGAAGCTGGATCGGCTTCATGTCCAGGGCAAAGATAAAGCATCTGTCGTCTCCGCCCGCTCCCGCCCAGGCATTGCCCCGCAGGGAGCCGAGGACGACGATGTTCCCTTGGGATACGATCCGCGCTCCCGGGTTCACATCCCCGATCAGCGTCACATTGGACGCGCTTTCCAGGACCTGTCCGGAACGGAGATTTCCCTTATAAAAATCCGACTCCGGTCCCGCCTGCTCCCGGGCCGCCGGGCTTTCCGCCTTTCCGGCCGCTTTCCGAAAGCCGCGCCCGTCCTCTGAAAGCGCCTGCTCCACGCGCCGGCGCATCGCCTCCTCCATCTGCGGATCATGATTCATGATGCAGACGATCTGAATGGAGGAATTTTCCGTAATGGCGTCGATCAGCTCCTTCTCCTCCTGCTCCGAAAGCCGTCTTCCTTCAAAGGAAACCGCCATCTTCGCATTTCCGAAAAACTTTTCCGTCCCCTTAAATTTCTCTCCTACCTGCTTTGCAAGCTCGGGAAACGGAATTTTGTCATTCAGGATCAGATTTACGCCATATCTGCTGCTCTTGATGATGATATCGTTCGTCATGTCTCCTCCAACCAAAACCGGCATTCTTCCACAAACGACTGCCGTACCAGGCAATTATACCTTTTCTGACACGATCTGCAAAGAGGTTTTCCGACTTTTTCTTGCAAAAAACGCGCCGGGCGGCTCCAGGCCGTATCCAGGCGCGCTTTTCGCAGGGCAAAAAGACGCCTCCGGCTCAGCCTGTCCGCGACAGCCTTTCCCCGATCAGCTCCACCTGCTCCGGCTTCAGATAACGTCTGTTGCGCCGCATGATATCCGCCATCAGAAGCGGGAAATCAGCCAGCGTTACCGCCCAGCGGTTTTCTCCCAGGCTGCCTGAAGTCAGAAGGATCCCCTTCGGGCCGAACACGGCGATGGAATAACAGGGAAGCGCGGGCATATCCCGGCATTCCCACTGTACGAAGTCCAGACTCCTCTTATTGATGAGAAAGGGACTGTACACATAATTCCTGCAGCCCGGAAATCTGTCCCGGAAGGACTGGATCCAGTACCGACCGGACGGATTCCCGGAGACGGCTCCCGCAAGATCCGCCGATGTGACCGCGTAAATGCCGGATTCATGGATGAAAAGCAGGTCGGCTCCCTTCTGATCCGGCTGCGCGGACAGCCGGCCGGCGGGGATCAGCCTGCCGCAGCCGGCCAGCTGGCGGAGCGTGCCTTGGATCCGGTCCGTGCATTTCTCCGGCCCCAAAAAGGCGCAGTCATAATAGGAGCTGCGGCTGTATCTTGCGTCATAGGGATTGTAGACATTCCTTTTCCGGTAAAACCATAAAAAAATAAAAAGCAGGACCGCCGCTGTCAGCATAAGATCTTCCTCCTCCCTATCCGGCGGGCCGGTCCGCCTCACGGGACAGGACCGTAAGCGCTTCCTTTTGTCCCTCATCCAAAGTGAAGCGCTCCGCCGCCCCTTCCGTGATCAGAAGCCTGCCGTCCTGCATGACCAGGATCATCTCAAAAGTTCCGGCCCTCCGCCAGTATTCCTCCGCTTTCTCCGGCCCCATCACAAACAGCGCCGTGGAAAGCGCGTCCCCCAGCCTGCCCTCCGGGCAGATGACCGTGACGGAGGCAAGGCCGGTATCCGCCGGGTACCCGGTCTTTGGATCCAGGATATGCCAGTACACATGGCCCGCTTCGTCCTCGAAAAAGTTTTCATAGCCGCCGGAGGTGATCACCGCGCAGTCGCTGACCCTGAGCACGCCAAGGCCTCCGTCGCCCCAGGGACTTCTGAGTCCGATGCGCCAGTCGGTCCCGTCCGGCCGGCTTCCCACCGCCTGCACATTCCCTCCGAGAGTCAGAAGGGCGGACTTTACTCCGCATGCGCGGACCGCTTCCGCCGCAAGGTCGCCTGCATACCCCTTTCCCACGGCGCCGAAATCCAGCTCCATCCCCTCCGGCACCGTCAGGAGATTTCCATCCAGATCGATCTTTTCATAATCCACCCGTTCCAGGAGGCCGGCGATCTCCTCTTCCGAAGGCACCCGTCTGGTATCCGTGGTAAAGCCCCAGGCCTTCAGCACCGGATAAATGGTCGGATCCAGCGCCCCGTCCGTTTCCTCCGCCATCCTGAGGCTGAAGGCTGCCAGCTGCGCCGTCTCCCCTCCAAGCTCCACCGTTTTCCCGCCGCTGTGATTGACCCGCCAGACCTCGCTTCCTTCGTCTGTCACGGACCAGAGGCCGTCCAGCCGCTCCGCCTTCGCCCTGGCCGCCAAAAGGGCTTCCCGCGCGTTCTCTCCGTAAGCGGAAAAGGTCATCAGCGTATTCATGGAAAAAAAGCTGATCTCCGCCTTTTCAGCCGTCTCAGACGGACGGCAGCCGGAAAACATCAGGAGGGCAAACGGCAGACAAAAAAACAGAAGTCCCCAGCGAAGCCGTCGGAGACTTCTGAAGCTTTCTCTTTTATTTTGATTCCAGATATTGAAACCGGTATCCAAAGACAAACTGATCCTTTCCCTTTTTCTTTGCTTCATAAAGGAGACGGTCCGCGCTGCGGTACAGCTCGTCGATACTGTATCCCTCCTCCAGCGGGATCACGCCGACGCTGCAGGTTATCTCCATTCCCTGGACATGGATCTTCCTTACGTCCGCCTTCAGCGCGTTCAGCAGCTTCTCCGCTTCCTTCCTGGTCATGGGCTCCTGCACCAGAACGACGAATTCATCTCCGCCCAGTCTTCCCAGGATTCCCCTGCCGCCGAATATCCTCTGCAGGTTCTCCGCGATCCTCTTCAGGACACGGTCGCCCTCCGGATGGCCGAATTTATCGTTGATCTCCTTAAAATGATCCACATCCAGAATGATGAAGCAGCCCGTCTTCCCCGGTCCGTCCCATTTTGCGGCGGCCAGAAGCTGTTCGCCGATCTGGAAAAACTGGTTTCTCCCCAGAAGCCCCGTCAGGCCGTCCAGCCTTGCCTGGTAATACAGATAGTTGAAATTTTTCTGATACAGGATGATCCCGATGATGACCATCACCGCCAGAGCGATCATTCCCAGCAGGAACTGGATCAGCAGATGAAGCACGTCGTAGGAGGCCTCCTGCGACAGCTCGATCCCGTGCCGGGACATCACGCTTCCGATCCGGTTGGTAAAATAAAACGCCACGCTGAAGGAGGCAAGAAGAACCAGACCCAGAAGCAGCGCAAGCGCAGCCGAATCCTTTCCCCTGTGAAGGACGGAAGCGTTCGCCTCATCCATCAGCTGGATGCGGAAAAAGAAACGCTGCAGCAAATCAGAATGGACGAACAGATAGCAGAGGACGATGATGGTGTCCACGATCAGAAGGAAGGGCACAAAATCCCACCGCAGGATATCGTCCAGGGTACTTGCAATCCCAAATCCCGTTTCCGGAAAAAGGATGCCCATGCAGGCATATACCAGGACGGTATGTATCGTCCTTCCCACGCTGGAAACGACGATCACGCCGGCCACCGGGTGCCTTCCCCGCTCCGCAGCCTGATACAGAAGCCCCACCAGGAAGCCGAACAGCGCTCTCGTCCCCACGCTGAGGATCACGCTTTCCACCGGTCTTCCGCTCATGACAGGAGAAAAAACCGCGTCTCCCGCAGCCACATAGAAGGCGGACGCCTTCCACATGGACGCAAGCCCGAATACCGCGCCCACGGCCGCAGCCTCCTTCGCGCCGAGGACGCAGCCGGCGGCCAGCACCGGAATATAAACGAAGGTAAGGGAGATCGGTTCGATATGGATATAGCCCAAAAAGGAAAAGGACATGAAAAGCTCGATGGCGACCAGACTCCAGAACAGATATTTGTTTTTCATACCGCCTTTTTCTTTTTCCATTCTCCGCCGCCCTTTTCGTTGCTCCTCACGTACCTTTTTTCATCCTCCTGCAGATGATCGCCGCTATGGTTTCCAGATCCATGAACTTACTGTTGAACATACAGCCGTATCTGCTGCAGTCGTTCCAGTCCCTGCCCGTATAATACTTGCAGTAGCTCCGTCTTTCCCGGTCTATCCTGCGAAGCTTCCTCGCCGTTTCCTCCCGGGACATATGCTCCAGCCGCATCATCCTCTCCACGCGCCATTCTCTGGGCGCATAGAGAAAAACGGACATCACGTCGTCCCTCTCCCGCAGCGCGAAATCGGCCAGCCGGCCCACGAAAACGCAGGGTCCCTTCTCCGCCAGGCTGCGGATGGTCTTTTCCTGAATCGAATACAGGGTTTTCTGATTAAAAACCGTATCCGCCTCCAGAGCGCTGCGTTCCTTCGCCGGAAGGAACTCCATCAGCCGGTTCGCCTGAAAATTGTTCATGCTCTCATCCGCCGCCCGGAGAATATTTTCCCGGATTCCCGTATCCCTGGACATCTCGGACAGGATCTGATGATTATACAGAGGGATCCCCAGCCTTTCGGAGAGGATATGCCCCAGCTCCCCGCCGCCCGCTCCGTACTGGCGGCTGATGGTGACGATATTGATCTGTGTATTTTCCGCGTTTCTTTCCATACCGGTCCTTTCCTGAACCGGCAGCCTGTACGGCCGCCGGTTCATAAGGGATCATGCCTTCCTGTCAAATACGCCGAGCATGCCGGCCTGCTCCACCCATCCGCGAATCTCGGCCATATCCGTGCTGTAGCGGCCGATCTCCTTCATCCGCTCAAAATATACGGATCCGGAGAAGGTATACTTTCTGGAACGTCCCTCTTCCGTCTCCATTTCCTTCTTTACATAGGCGATGGCATCGCCGATCAGGGTGCTTTCCGGAAGCGTGACCGTCTCTTTTCCTTCCGCATGGCGAACCGCATTGCAGCCGGCCAGAACGCCCGTCACGATCGCCTCCGTATGGCCCACCAGAAGGCCCGCCTTCTCTCCGGCGCAGAACAGGTTATCCACGCCCTCCACCTTCAGCGCGTTGCTTCTGGGCGCCATGGCGAAATACCGCATGGAATTGCCCTTCCCGCCCGCATACGGATCCTCATAGCGCGCATTTTCAAATCCGGGGATCTGATGCAGCGTTTCCAGATTGTAGAAAGGGGTCATCAGCTTGGCATGGCCGGTATCCAGCAGAACGATGTTGTCCCGAAACTGCGGCAGCGCATACTGCTGGCAGCATTTCAGGCTCAGATGATCTTCCCTCAGCTCCTGAGGGATCGGATAGACCACAACGCCCTTCTCATCCAGCTCCTCCACGATCTCCGGCGCGAGGGATTCCTTCAGAAGCTTGCAGGAGCCGCTCATGGAGCCGATGCTTCCGTCCGCCTTCTTTCCCTGCATCTCCTCCACTCCGGCAAGCCCCGCGACGGACACGCGGCCCCCGAAGCTGGGGCATCTGAGCACGCACATGGCGCAGCCGTTTCCGTACTTCGAGCAGTTGTTCATCGGCCCCGCCGTTCCCGTTGTGTCGATGAAAACATCGCCCTCGTAAACGTTTCCGTCCGCATCCGAAACGCTTAATATCCGGTCTCCGTCCTTTTCCAGCTTCGTCACCCTCGCCTGGGTATGTACCTCGATCCCAAGGGAGCGGATATATCCTGTCACCGCTCCGGAAATGGTGGCTACATCGTACAGATCCGCGTGCGCATGGCCCGGGAACTCGATGTTCTTGTGCCGGAGATTCTGCTCGATGACGCCGAACAGCTCTCCGCCTCCCATGGCGATCATCTCCTCCGTAGCGGTGTATCTGCCGTTGTTCCTCATAATACCGCCCACCAGGCCCGTACCCAGAAGCATATCCGTCCGCTCCAGCAGAGTCACCGCGGCTCCCAGCTTTTTCGCCTCAACGGCGGCCGCGCATCCGGACCAGCCGCCTCCTGAAATGACAACTCTTTTCATGGTCATTCTCTCCTTTACTTCCATTTGCATTCACCATAATTTTTTTCCGTCCTTTTGTCAATACCTTTGTTGACTTTCCAACGTCCCTATGCTAACATTTTACTTTAATGGAGCAGAGTATCCGAGGGGGATCATCGCCTGCATTTTGGTGTTCTGCGTCTGCATTAACGATTAGGAAGGGAGAACGCTTATGGTTACTCTGTCTCTGGTGCATTATATCTTTATTATCATGACTGTCATCATCCTTGGATTTCTTATTTTCAAAAAGGAAATCGTGATCCCCTGCATCATGGGGATCCTGCTGATCGGTCTGGCCTATACGGGGAATGTGGTTACCTCCGTTCAGATCCTCAACAGCGCCATCATTACCTCCAACAGCGAGCTGTTTGGCATCATGCTGGTCATCGCCCTGGTGACCGCCATGTCGAAGGCCATGCATACGGCAGGCATCGATGAGCTCATGATCCGTCCGGTCAGGAAGATCATCCGCAGGCCCTCGGGCGCCTTCTGGGGCATCGGCATCTGTATGCTGATCGTTTCCTGGCTCATCTGGCCTTCTCCCGCCGTGGTACTGATCGGCGCACTCCTTCTTCCCGTTGCAGGCCGGGTCGGGCTCCCCGCCATCTGGGCCGCCGTCGCCATGAACATCTTCGGCCACGGCATGGGCCTTTCTTCCGACTACTTCATCCAGGGCGCGCCCGCAATCACCGCAGCCAGCGCTTCCATTCCCGTCACCTCCGTCATCTCCGCTTCCGTTCCCCTTTGGGCGGTCATGTCCGTCACCGTGGCGGCCGTCTCCTTCTTCATGATGAAGCGGGAAATGAAAAAGAACGCAGGCGCGGGACAGGCGGAGATCTCTTCGGAATATGCCGTTTCGGAAATCACCCGCCCTGTTCTTGCCAGAGTGCTTGCCATCGTTGTGACGGTCACCTTTGCCGCCATCATCATCGCCATGATCGCCCTGAAGATCCAGGGAGGCGACGCGACCGCGCTGGTAGCGGGCGCGGCTCTGATCCTGACCTGCGTCATCACCATCGCGGGTTCCGGCTTCCAGGCGGCGTTAAGCGAAACCGTGGATTATCTGAAGGAGGGCTTCGTTTTCTCCGTCCGCATCTTCGCGCCGGTTCTGGTCATCGCCGCCTTCTTTTTCCTGGGCAGCGAGGATTACGCCGTACGGATCCTCGGCGAGGGCGCTCCCGCCATCCTGAACGACATCAGCTTTTTCATCTCCGACCACGTACCGGTAAACAGCGTCTTCTGCGTCATCGTGGAGGTTCTGGTCGGCATCATCACCGGACTTGACGGTTCCGGCTTCTCCGGACTTCCGCTGGTCGGCTCCATCGCCGGAACCTTCTCCGCCACCGCCGGCCTTGATACCGCCAGCCTTGCCGCTCTTGGGCAGCTCACCACCGTCTGGGTGGGCGGCGGCACCATCATCCCCTGGGGCGTGGTTCCCGTTGCCGCCATCTGCGGCATCTCCCCTGCGGAGCTCGCCAGAAAAAACATGATCCCCGTTGTCACGGGGATCGTGGTCACCGCTGTTGCGGCGCTGTTTCTGGTATAAAAGAGCCGTCCGCTTCCCGGCAAAAACATACCAAACCGCATCTGCCTGTAAAGTCTGTTCGGGTGGATGCGGTTTGTCTGTGCCGCAGCATCCGGTCAGTTTTTCTTTTCCATGATCTCCACCGATCTGAGCATTTCCAGGATCGTTTCCTGATTCTCCTCAAAAACCGCTTTCGGCATCTGAATGCTGATCCCGTAGAAGCCGGAATCCAGCTGTCCGAATACGATCTGCTGATCCACAAAACGCTCTCCCTCCGATTCGTATTCTCCTTTATAATACAGCCCTTCCCTCCCCTGTTCCGTAACAAAGGGATCCGGCTGCTCCGGATAGAACTGCGCGGCATTCAGCGTCCCATGCTGTCCTGTTACCATGATCCGCGCATTTTCTTTCCCCTCCGCCCGGATCTCTATCCCCCAGTCCGGGATCTCCGCCTCTGACTCCCATATGACGGCTTCCCAGCCTTCCGGTATGTCCGCACCTATTGCCGCGACAAAAGAACCGGATGGATAAACCCCATAAATCTTTTGCACAGACTCTGCCTGCGGCCGTCCGGAAAGCGCAGTCCCTGTCACGCCCAGGATCAGTTCCTGGTAAAGACAGACGTTCGCCCGAACCCCGACAGCAGCGGAAGACACGGATGCTCCCGCGCCATGGGCCATGCAGGGCAGCTCCGGCAAAATCAATAAAAACAACGCTGCGGCGATTCCAATCTTCTTTTTCACGGTGCATCCCTCCCAAGTTCTCCTTTTAGCGGCTCTGGTTTACCAATTCCTGAAAAAGGCTCACGTTCAATGTCCTTTCATAACTGATTCACGCGCTTCAGTGTTTTTTTATCTTGCAGCTGCCAGTAAAGGTAGTCTTGCCAGGCTTCGTCAAACCATATTTTTTCCATTTTTTTCTTCTTTACTTACATTGATTTAAAAAACCGCACCAGCCATTATCCGGCCAGTGCGGTGTATCTACTTCGCTATTTTAATTGCTTTCGATCAGAACTTCCCAGCCTTGGCAGCTTCCTCAATGGAAACAGCAACTGCAACGGTCATACCAACCATCGGGTTATTGCCCGCGCCGATCAGTCCCATCATTTCCACGTGCGCGGGAACGGAGGAGGAACCTGCGAACTGCGCATCGGAATGCATACGGCCCATGGTATCGGTCATGCCGTAGGAAGCAGGACCTGCAGCCATGTTATCGGGATGAAGGGTACGGCCGGTGCCGCCGCCGGATGCAACGGAGAAGTA
>DXDD01000039.1 GCA_019115665.1 Candidatus Eisenbergiella pullistercoris
GAAGGGTGAAGGCAGCAATTAAATCGATAGGAGCTGATGAGTATAAGGTGGAAAATGGAGCGTGGGACAGGTATTATGGTGAGAAAGAAACTCCCCATTGGAATCGATGGGTTTGAAAAGATCAGGACCAATGATTTTTACTATGCGGATAAAACGCTGTTCATTAAGGAACTGCTGCAAAACTGGGGTGAGGTGAACCTCTTTACCCGTCCCAGGCGTTTTGGCAAGTCTCTCAACATGAGTATGCTGAAATGCTATTTTGAGATCGGAACGGATCCGGCGCTGTTCGAGGGCCTTAAAATCATGCGGGAAAAGGGCCTGTGTGAGAAGTATATGGGAAAGTTCCCCGTGATCTCCATCAGTCTGAAGAGCGTGGGCGGTTTGCAATATGATTCAGCGGCGGCAGCATTGAGAACAGTTATTGGGAACGAGGCATGCCGCTTTGATTTTTTGCATGAAAGTGAGCGGCTTGGCCGGAGTGATAAAGAATTGTACCTGGGGCTGACAGCAGTTAAAGGCGGAAAATTTCTCATGACAGATGATGTTCTGACAGATAGTCTCAAGACACTCTCCCGGCTTCTCGAAAAACATTACGGCCAGAAGGTCATTCTGCTGATCGATGAGTATGACGTTCCGTTGGATAAGGCATTTCAGGGAGGATACTACGATGAGATGGTGTCGCTCATCCGCAGTCTTTTTGACAATGCATTGAAAACCAACGACAGCCTGTACTTTGCGGTACTGACCGGATGCCTGAGGATTTCCCGGGAAAGTATTTTCACAGGGCTGAACAACCCGAAAGTCCACACGATTTCCGATGTTCGCTATGATGAGTATTTCGGCTTTACCGATGAAGATGTGGATGAGATCCTTAAATTCTATGGCCTGTCCGCCTGTAAGGAGGTGATCCGGGACTGGTATGACGGGTATCGTTTTGGAGATACAGATGTGTATTGTCCCTGGGATGTGATCAATTACTGTGATGAACTGCTGGCAGATCCATCCGCTCCGCCCCAAAACTACTGGGCCAACACCAGCGGAAATGACCTGATCCGCCGTCTGCTGAAGAAAGCGAACCTGACCACGAAAAACGAAGTGGAAGAGCTGCTAAACGGCGGGCGGATAATCAAACGCATCAGACAGGAACTGACATGCCGTGAGATCGGTGAAAGGATTGAAAATGTGTGGAGCGTGCTGTATTCTATAGGCTACCTGACAGGGATGCATGTGGAGCGGGAGGATGCGGACATATTCCGTCTGTGGATCCCCAATGGAGAGATCCGGAAACTGTTTTATGAACTGGTCGAAGACTGGTTCCGCGAGGCGACACGTTCCGATGCTCCAAGGATCAGCCGCTTCTGCGCCGCATTTCCGGCCGGTGATACGGATACGATTCAGAAAATGCTCGACGATTACCTGTGGGATTCCATCAGTGTGCGGGACACGGCAGTGCGCAGAAATAGGAAAGAAAATTTCTATCATGGGATGCTGCTGGGGCTTCTGCAGAATCAGGACAGCTGGCTGGTGAAGTCAAACGCGGAGACGGGCGAGGGCTGCAGCGACATTTCCATCCAGACGCCGGATAGAATGGGAATCGTAATCGAACTGAAATATGCGGATGACGGAAAGCTGGAGAAGGCGTGCAGTGAAGCGCTGAAGCAGATCGAAGAAAAGAAGTACGCGGAAGGCCTGAAGCGCCAGGGCATGAAAAAGATCATGAAATATGGAATCGCCTTTTATGAGAAGGAATGTATGGCAGTGATGGCATAATACAAAAAATCCAACAATCGTGTTAGTTTATCCTCGTTTTGTGCTGGATTCCCTGCCGCTTTATGCATATAATGGAGTCAGCAGGAAAAGTCTGACGGCGCGTAGGAGTCCGTTCCTGCGGGGTGGGATCCCGGGGGCCGGGCGTCTGCGCGGCGGCATTTCAAAAAGGAGAAGGGCCAGGGATGGCAGAAGGGAAACCGCATCCGCGATTTCCATTCAACTGTCGCTGCGCTCCGGAATGGAGGATAAGATGGACAAGATCTACCGTCTTCCGGCAAAGCCGGAAGCAAAAGAGGCAAATGTGGTAAAAGGGGACAAGTACCGGATCACGGTGCTGACGGAGGGACTCCTGCGTCTGGAGTATTCTGAGGACGGCGTCTTCGAGGACCGGGCTACGCAGACGGTTCTGAACCGGGATTTTCCGGAGACGGATTATGAGGTAAAGGAGACGGAGGAAGAGCTGGTCCTTGTGACGAAGCGGCTGCGGCTCACCTATAACCGGAAGGCCTTCGATCCCAGAGGGCTGATGGTGCAGGTGTACGGCGTGGGAGCGGGAACGACCTGGCATTACGGGGACGAGCTGCATGATCTGAGGGGAACGGCGCGGACGCTGGATACGGTGGACGGCGCCTGTGAGCTGGGACACGGCCTGGTTTCCAGAGAAGGCTTTTCCCTGCTAGATGATTCCGCGTCTCTGACGCTGAATGAGGACGGCTGGGTGGAGCCGAGAAAGAAGGGCGTGAAGGACCTTTATTTCTGGGGATACGGCTCGGACTATCTGGGCTGCCTGAGAGATTTTTATCATCTGTGCGGCAAAACGCCCATGCTTCCCCGTTATGCGCTGGGGAACTGGTGGAGCCGTTATTATGAATATACCGAAAAGAGCTATCTGGAGCTGATGAACCGGTTTGACGAGGAAGGGATCGCCTTTACCGTGGCGGTGGTGGATATGGACTGGCATCTGGTTCATATCGATCCCAAATACGGAACGGGCTGGACGGGTTATACCTGGAATCCGGATTTCTTCCCGGATCCGAAGCGGTTCATGGATGAGCTTCACGCGCGGGGCATGAAAATCACGCTGAACGTGCATCCGGCGGACGGCGTGCGCGCCTTTGAGGAAATGTATGAGGCCATGGCGAAGGAGCTGGGAAAGGATATTTCCAGGGAAGAACCGGTTTCCTTTGAGATCACGGATCCCGCCTTCCTTTCCGCCTATTTTAAATATCTCCATCATCCCAATGAAGAGCGGGGCGTGGATTTCTGGTGGATCGACTGGCAGCAGGGCGGCATCACCAAAATGGAGGGACTGGATCCGCTGTGGATGCTGAATCATTTCCATTTTCTGGACAATGCCAGGGACGGAAAGCGGCCGATGACCTTCTCCCGTTACGCGGGGCCGGGCTCGCACAGATATCCTGTGGGCTTTTCCGGAGACACGGTGGTCACCTGGGAATCCCTGCAGTTCCAGCCCTATTTCACCAGCACGGCGTCCAACATCGGCTACGGCTGGTGGAGCCACGACATCGGCGGGCATATGGGCGGCTATAAGGATGACGAGCTGGAGGGGCGCTGGTATCAGCTGGGCGTATTTTCTCCCATCAACCGGCTGCACAGCACGAAAAATGAGTTTAACGGCAAGGAGCCCTGGCGCTTTAAGGCGGAGGTGCGCGCGGCCATGGATGATTTCCTGCGCCTGCGCCATCAGCTGGTTCCCTATCTGTATACCATGAATCATCGCGCGTGGGCGGAGGATACGCCTCTGGTCCTGCCCATGTATTACTATGAGCCGCGCAAGGATGAGGCGTACCGGGTTCCCAACGAGTATTATTTTGGAACGGAGCTGATCGTGATGCCGGTGACCTCCCCCAGGATCAGAGGACTGAACCGCGCGAAGGAGAAGGTATGGCTTCCGGAGGGCACCTATATCGATTTCTTTACCGGCATGATCTATGAGGGCGGCCGTACCATGGAAATGTACCGCGGCATTGAGAACATTCCCGTCCTGGCAAAGGCCGGCGGCATCGTTCCCATGCAGGAGGCGACGGACGCGGACAGCGTCAGCGCCAATCCGGACCGGCTGGTTCTGAAAATGTTCGCCGGAGCGGACGGCAGCTTTACGCTGTACGAGGACGACAACGTTTCCTGCGACTATGAAAAGGAAATCTGCGCGGAGACGGAATATGAGCTCGTCTGGAACGGAGAGCAGAAGATCGTGATCCATCCGGCGCATGGAAAAAATGTCGCTTCGGTAAAAGAATTGATTCCTGAGCAGAGATCGTATAGAATAGAGCTGTACGGCTGCACGGACGCGCAGGCGCGCTGCCTGGAGAATGGAAAGGAGCTTTCCCTGACGCAGTCGTATGACGAGCAGAAGCACTGCCTGATCGTGGAGATCCCTGCGACGGATGCGGAGACGGAAAAGACCGTGACCTTCAGCCAGCCTCTTTTCCTTGCGCACAACAACGCGGCGGAGGACGTATCCCGTTTCCTGGATCAGGCGGAAATGGAATTTGACAAAAAGTCAGCGATCGACGCCCTGGTACGAAGCGGAAAGAATCCTCTGGTCATCCTCAGCCAGCTTCAGGCAATGGAGCTGGACGGAGATCTGATAAACTGCATCAGCGAATTTCTGACGGCACAGCCGGAATAGGCTTTGGGGAAATCCGTTTTGCATGAAGAACTGCGGGCGCTTTGCGGGCCCGCAGTTTTGGCGTGATAAATCCGGCAGGCGGCGCATGAGCGGCCTGCCCGCCGAAGCTGCGGTCCCACATGAGCGGCCGTCGGTCAGAAACGGCCGGGCGGAATGCGGAAACAGGCAAACGTCAGATCGGAAACAGAATGGAGAACAGACGGAAAATGAAAATCGTGGTACTTGACAGAAGCAGTGTGGGAGAGGACGTATCGGTAGCGCCCTTTGAAAAATACGGAGAGGTGGCTCTGTATTCCAACACCGTGGCGGCAGAAGCGCCGGAGCGGGTGAAGGACGCGGATGTCATCGTGGTGAACAAAACGCCCATGAACGAATCTACCTTAAACGGCGCTCAAAACGTGCGGCTGATCTGTGAATTTGCGACGGGCTTTGACAACATCGATCTCGATTACTGCCGCAGCCGGGGCATCACCGTGGTGAACGTGCGCAATTACTCCACGGCGGTGGTGGCGCAGCATACCTTCGCCATGGCGCTTTACCTGCTGGAAAAGCTGCGTTACTATGACGATTATGTGAAAAACGGCGTATACGCTTCCCAGAACAGCTTCTCCCATTTCGGCAGGACCTTTCAGGAGCTGGACGGGAAGACCTGGGGCATCGTGGGCATGGGAAACATCGGACGAAGGGTGGCCTCCATCGCGCAGGCCTTCGGCTGCCGGGTGATCTTCTATTCCGCTTCCGGCAAAAGCTCCTGCACGGAGTATGAGCGGGTGGATTTTGATACCCTGCTGGCGCAGTCCGATGTGCTTTCCCTGCACTGTCCGTTAAGCGACCGGACGAGGGGACTGATCGATCTTTCCGCCATGAAAAAAATGAAGCCCTCCGCGATCCTGATCAATGTGGCGAGAGGCCCGGTGGTGAAGGAGGCGGATCTGTGCACGGCGCTGCGGGAGGAACGGATCGCGGCAGCCGGTCTGGACGTGCTGGAGAAGGAGCCCATGGTTCCGGACAGCCCGCTTCTGGAGTTTCAGGACAGCAGCAGGCTTCTGATCACGCCGCATATGGCCTGGGCCAGCCTGGAAGCCAGGACCCGTGTGGTGACGGAAACCTGTAAGAATATCGAGGCTTTTCTGGCGGGGGAGCCGCGGAATGTGGTGAGCTGAAGGTGTAAGAAAGGACAGGAAGAAAAAGGCAATGAGAGCGCATTATGAGACGATGATCCAGGACAATGACCGGAAGGTGAAGAAGGCTCTGCGCATCCAGAACCGGGATGCACAGAGCGCATTCTGCGGGGGCTTCCCGGATGAGGACGGGCTGTATCACGCCAGATACGCGCTGTATCTGTTAAAGAACATGACGGCGGCGTACTGCAATGAACAGAGCGTTTATTTTAAGGACGAAAGGGTGGCAGAGCGGATTCTTTCCGGGCTTTCCTTTGTGGAAAGAAACCAGCATGAGGACGGGCTTTTTGACCTGATCAAGTGCAATTTCCATTCCGCGCCGGACACGGGCTTTAATCTGAAGGAGCTGCTGCCCTGCCTGTATTATCTGCGGGACAGACAGCGGGATGCTTATGAGGAGCAGATATACCATAGAATGTACGCCATAGCCGGACACGCGGCGGACGGGCTTCTGTGCGGCGGCTTTCATACGCCCAACCACCGCTGGGTGATCGCCTCCAGCCTGGTGGTGAGCGCGGATTTCTTTGGAAAGGACGAATACGCGAAAGGTGCGGAAAGCTACCTGGCGGAGGGCATCGACTGCAATGAAGACGGAGAATACGCGGAGCGGTCGGCGGCGATCTACAACTGCGTCAACAACAATGCCATGATCGATCTGGGAACCTGCACCGGGAAGGAAGAATATTTTGACCATGCGGTGCGGAACCTGCGCATGATGCTCACCTACATGGAGCCGGACGGGACGGTGTTCACGGCCAACTCCACCAGGCAGGATAACGGAAAGCGTTCCTACCCGTCGGGCTATTACTGGCCCTATCTGTACCTTGGCAGGAAGAGGGGAATCCCGGAATTTGTGGCGTTCGCGAACCGGATCTATGAGCTGACGCAGGAGAATCATCTGGATGCGCCGGACTGCCTGATGGAATACATGACCCATCCGGAGCTGATCGATTATGAGAGCGGCGCGGGATATGAGCCGGAGGATTTCCGGAAGCTGTACCGAGAATCGGGGATCGTCCGGGCCCGGAAGGGAAATGTTACCTATACGCTGATGAAGGGGAAGAGCAATTTCCTGTATTTCAGCAATCCGTCCATCGATGTGGCGCTGAAGATCGGCGGCTGCATCTGCGAGCATCGCGCCTTTCAGGCGGAGGAGCTGATTGAGACGGAGGACGGCTTCCGGCTGAAGCAGGTGATGCACGGCTGGTATTATCTGCCCTTTAAGGAGCCGCAGGGAACCAGCGACTGGTGGAAGATGGATCATACGAAACGGGAAAGGAAGCTGGGGCCGGATCTTTCCATCGAGGTGGAGGTGCATGAGGTACCGGACGGCGTCCGGGTGGATTTCCACCTGCACGGAGTGGAGGGCGCGCCCTTCCGGATCGAGGCCGCCGTGCTTGGCGCCGATCACGCGGAAGGGGAGCATTTCTGCATGCAGAAGCTGGCGGGCGGCCAGATCCTGGCAAAGGACGGCATGATCCGCTTTACCAACCGGGAGGACTGCCTGGAGATCGGGCCGGGCTTCGGAACCCATTCCTACCTGGCGGGGATGTTCGGAAGCGAGGGAGTCGATCCCAACTGCTTCACGTTGTACTTTACGGACTACACCGAGTTTGACCGGAGCATTTTCATCCGGAATGTGGAGTAGAGAATATGAAAAAAATTTTTTTAAGCCCCGGAGGCCCGGAGGTTTCCGTTCTGGCGCTGGGGACGGCACAGTACGGAACGGGGATATCCGAAGAGGAGGCGTTCCGGCAGATGGACCTGTATACGGAACGGGGCGGGAATTTTCTGGATACGGCTCTGGTCTATGGGGACTGGGGATGTGCGGAGAGGGGCTGCAGCGAGCGGGTGATCGGCCGCTGGCTGTCTTCCCGGAAAAAGCGCTCTCAGGTCGTTATCTCCACGAAGGGCTGTCACCCGCCGCTTGAGGACATGTCGGAAAGCAGGGTGAATGCGGACGCTATCCGAAAGGATGTGCGGCTCAGCCTGAAAAATCTGGGCTGTGACTGCATCGATCTGTATTTTCTGCACAGGGATGATCCGAAGCGGCCCGTAGGGGAGATTCTGGAAGCTCTGGAGGAAGAGGTGAGCCGTGGGAATATCCGTTATTACGGCTGTTCCAACTGGAGCCTTTCCCGCGTGAAGGAGGCGGCAGACTATGCGGCCGCGCACGGCCTGCAGGGATTTTCCTGCAATCAGATCATGTTCACGCTGGCAGAAGTGGATGAAAGAGTCCCGGGAGAGACGCAGATGCTGGTGCTGGACCGGGAATATTATCAGTATCATAAGGAAACGCAGCTCGGCCTGATGTCTTTTATGTGCCAGGCGGGCGGATATTTTACCAAAAAGGCGGCGGGGCGTCCGGTTTCCAGGAACCAGGAACGGATGTATCCGGAAAAAAGAAATGAAAAGCTTCTGCGGAAGCTGATGCGGTATCAGGAGGAAGGATACCGTATCAATGACTTCGTTCTGCAGTATGTGACCCACGCGGAATTTCCCGCAGCTGCCATCGGCGGCTTCCGGACGGAGGAACAGCTTTTGGAAGGGTTGGACGGCGTGGAAAGCAGACTCCCGGAGGAGGCCCTGCGGGAGCTGGCGGAGCTGAAAGAGAAGCAGCAGACTTTACAGGAAGCTGCGACCTGACAGCCTCCGGAGGCGTCTCCTCGACGCCGCTTCCGGAGATGCCCGGGAGACGCTCCGGAATGCCGCTTCAGAAGCCGGCCCCGGAAAGGAACCGCTCCACCTCCTCCGCCTCCGGCATGACCCTCAGCGCGCCCTTCCGGGTGGTGATGATGGAGGCCGCCGCGTTGGCGAACGTGAGCATTTCGGTAAGCCTTTCCTCGTTCAGGCCGTTCAGGCCGTATTTCAGCACAAAATGCAGGCAGCAGCCGCCGAAGGTGTCCCCTGCGCCTGTGGTTTCTATGGTCCCCTTCTGCAGGAAGGGGGCTTTTTCTATGCGCAGATCCTTATAATAGGCCCGGCTTCCGTCCCGTCCCATGGAAAGCAG
>DXDD01000040.1 GCA_019115665.1 Candidatus Eisenbergiella pullistercoris
GCGCTCATGGCGTCGATGGTGTTGATCGCGCGGATGATCACCATATACTCGAAGCATCTGGCGTTGTTTCTGACGCCCACGGACTTGAAGTTCGGCACCACGGTGAAGTACTGCCATACCTTTTTGTCCAGACCTGCCTTTTCAAATTCCTCCCGCAGGATGGCGTCGGATTCGCGCACTGCCTCCAGGCGGTCTCTGGTGATGGCTCCCGGGCAGCGGACGCCCAGTCCCGGTCCCGGGAAGGGCTGGCGGTAGACCATGCTGTGGGGCAGGCCCAGCTCGACGCCGCAGGCGCGCACCTCATCCTTGAACAGCTGCTTTAAGGGCTCCACCAGCCTGAACTGAAGATCCTCGGGAAGGCCGCCCACGTTGTGGTGGGATTTCACCATTTTGGCGGTCTTGGTCCCGCTCTCGATGATATCCGGGTAGATGGTTCCCTGGCCGAGGAATTCGATGCCCTCCAGCTTCCTGGCTTCCTCTTCAAACACGCGGATGAACTCGCTTCCGATGATCTTGCGCTTCTGCTCAGGATCGGACACGTTTTCCAGCTTCCCGAGGAAACGCTCGGAGGCGTCCACATAGATCAGGTTGGCGTGGAGCTGGTCGCGGAATACCTGGATCACGCTTTCGGATTCATTCTTGCGCATCAGTCCGTGGTTCACGTGCACGCAGACCAGCTGCTTCCCGACGGCGCGGATCAGAAGGGCCGCCACCACGGAGGAATCCACGCCGCCGGACAGCGCCAGGAGCACTTTGGAGTCTCCCACCTGGCGGCGGATCAGCTCCACCTGATCCTCGATGAAGTTTTTCATGTTCCAGTTGGCTTCCGCCCCGCAGGTATCGAACAGAAAGGCTTTCAGCGCTTCCTCGTCCGGCTGCTGCGCCAGACGGGTCCCGCATTCGGACTGCGGATAGTCCACGGAGATCATCGGGTATCCCAGCCCGTACAGCTCGGGACGGATCTCCACGGCCTTTCCGTCCACCACTCTGTTTTCTCCGCCGTTTAAAATGATTCCCTTCACATTGTCCAGCGCCTTCAGTTCCTCCGCGGTGATGTCGTGGGGATGGATCTCGCTGTACACGCCAAGGTCTCGGATCCGGCGCGCCAGCACGGTGTTTTCCGTGCTTCCCAGATCCAGAATAACGATCATATCCTGTTTCATCTTCCTTCCTCCGTATTTCCGCCGTATCCAGGACGGCTTTTTCCCTTGTCCGGTTCCCTCTGACCGGAACCGTTATTTCTATTATACATGAGAACGGGAGGATTGGCATCTGAAATTTTGTTGCAATTCACTCATCCGCCAGAACCAGGCAGATGTCGTTCTTGCACGAACAGATGACTGGCTCTGAGCGGACAAAGGGAGCGCCCGTTTAATGAGCAGGGCTGCGAAGCAGCGGAAAGCGCGAAGCGCGGCTTTGCGAATGGCGCGGGGTGAATTGCAACGTCATCCGTCCGGCTGCCGCCGCAGCCTCCGGGCGTACCTGCGTATTTTACACTCCGTAACTCCCCGCGCAGTCTCCCGTCGGGCGGTACACTGCCGCAGAGGCCGCGCCCTGCGCCGGTATCCTCATGCTCTCCCCGGGGCGCAGCCGCTCGATCAGGGTCTGTCCCAGCCGTTTTCCCTTTTCATCCAGAAGCGTCACCAGATATCCCCTCATCTCATAACAGGGAAGACCGTC
Organism: Candidatus Eisenbergiella pullistercoris; assembly: GCA_019115665.1. GTDB lineage: Bacteria > Bacillota > Clostridia > Lachnospirales > Lachnospiraceae > Eisenbergiella > Eisenbergiella pullistercoris. The sequence goes on from DXDD01000040.1 coordinate 1,681, forward strand.
CCGGCAGGAAAGGACCAGCTGATCCTGTTCCCGGCGCAGGGTAAACGGGGCGCATTCCCGCTGCACCGCGTAATAAGAGGGCTTGGGCGTTCCGTCCATGGAGACGGAGCCGTGCACCCGGCGGCGCAGTTTTCCCTCTCCGTCCTCCCCCATCTGGGTTCGGTAATCGTTCAGGCAGAAATAGATGGTTCCCGCGATTTCCTCATGCTGCCGGTAGGCTTCCATTTTTTCCAGAAAAATCTGTTCCCGCCTTTCGTCTCCGCCGGCAAAGGCAGGCTCACAGAGACCGAATTCGGAAGGGACAATCGGACGGCCGGGATTGTCCGCGATCAGCCGGGAAAGCTCCGCGTGCTCATCCCGGTCCCCGTGCCAGGTTCCGATGTAATCATTGATCATCAGGATATCCCCGTCCGCCGTCCCGTCGGTCATGGGATTTTCAAACCAGGTGTTGCTCACATAGTCGGCGCAGCGGGCCGGATCCAGCGCATGGGCATGCGCCGCAGCCTCCCGGATATAGCGGATGGTTTTCTCTCCCTGAGCATACAGCTCGTTTCCCACGCCCCAGGCGAAGATACAGGGATGATTTCCGTGGGCGGCGATCATCTCTTCCAGCTGCGCGAAGGCGATCTCTCTCTGCAGCGGGCCGGCGTCCTGCGGATCCGCTCCCCAGAAGGGAACCTCCTCCTGCACCAGGATCCCGTGACGGTCGCACCAGTCCAGGATAAAGTCATCCTGCTGCCAGTGAAACCGGGTGAACACGCAGTTGCTTTCCTTTAACAGCTTCAGCATCTTCTCCATCTGCTCCGGCGTCTCCGCCGCTCCGTACGCCGGATCCGATCCCGGCATCCATTCCGTGCCGCACAGGCGCACCCGCTCTCCGTTCAGATAAAACGCGCTGCCCTCCGTATGAAAATCCCGGAAGCCGAACACCGTCTCGCATACATCCTCCGTCACACCCCTGTTTTTCAGGGTGAGGCGGAGCCGGTAAAGGGCCGGCCGGTCAAAATGCCAGTAATCCACGTTTTCCAGGATCCGTTCCGGCAGCTTCAGCGTGATCTCCCGCTCCGTCCCGCAAGAGTCGGCCGTTTTTTTCCGTTCTCCGAAGATGGCGCAGGGGGCGGACCCGTGCAGGACGCATTCCTCCCTTCCTTCCCGGAAAAGCTCCCAGGCAAGCGTCAGGCCCGCCGCGGGCGCTTCAGGCCGGGCTCCGGTGCGAACTCCGACGGGCGACCCGGACTGCTCTGCGAGACTGGCTCCGGCGGGCGATCCGGCCTCCTCTCCGATGCACGCTCCGACGGGCGATCCGGCCTCCTCTGCGTCGGGGCAGTTCAGCCGCACGCTCACACCCAGGACGGCAGGGCCGCCTTCCATCCGGCAGCTCTCCGTTCTTCCTCCGGCAGACGCCGTCTTCAGCAGGATGGGCCGGGCGGTTACCGCCGCGCGGTCCAGAAAATGCGCGCCCGTGACCAGAAGCGTCACGCCCCGGATCAGGCCGCCGTCGTCCGCCCAGTCGAAGCTTCTCTGAAAGGGAAGCAGCTCATCGGTAAATCCGTTGCTCACCCGGACCGTCAGCCGGTTTTCCTCCCCGGCTCTTAACAGCCCGGTCAGCTCCACCGTAAAGGGCGTGTAGCCGGAATGCGCATGCCGTCCCGCCTCCCTGCCGTTCACATATACGGCCGCCTCGTGAAAGGCCGCGCCGAAGCGCAGGCGTACCCGTCTGTCCGCCCATTCCCCGGGAACATCCAGCGTATACGAATACCAGCCGGTTCCCCGATATTCCTCCAGTCCTTCTTCCACATTCCAGGTATGGGGAAGGGTCACTTCCCTTCCGTTTTTCAGGCAGTCCGGATCCTGTCCCGCGGCAAAGATCCAGTTTTTCAGTTCCTTCGTCATTCTCAGTCCGACCTCCGTTTCAGGGCGTCTCCTCCTCCGAAACGCCTTCTTTTTTCTCATCATATCGGAAACCGTCCTTCGGCGCATTCCTTTTCTCTGCTGTTTCATTGCGATTTTTTGCGCGTGAAAAGACCGCTCGGTCAGGGAACGTCGATCCCGTAAGGAAGGCCGGCATGTTCATATACATTCGCCGCGCTTCCGGTAAAGATCAGCCGCACCTCATTCTCAGCATTCTCCCCGTTCTGCAGAAGCTTTCCGATCTCAAACACGTGAGGGCCAAAAAAGCTCACGCCCGCGGACTTCCCGTTGCAGAAGCATTCCGCCATTTCCTCTCCCCGGACCAGAAACCGCTCCTGCGCCCGCGTTTCCTTCCGGAAGCGGTATTCATATACGGCCCGGTTCTCCGACCTCTCCGTCAGGACAAAGCGGTCTGTCCAGTCCTCCGGCTCCTGCAGGAGCTGCGCCGGAAACCGCTCCGTTTCCGCCTGAACCGTTCTTTCCCGTCCGGTCATTTCCGAACCGGCGGCCGTTTCCGCCGGCTCTGCAGCCGCAGCGCATGCTTCTTCCCGCTCCGCTGCGGCCAGCAGAACCTGGCAGGATCGAAGCGCCAGCGGGAAAGCCGTCCCGTTTTCCGTCTGACGGGAAGCCGCCCGGTATGCCTTCCCGGTCCACAGATCCGCAAGGAGCAGGCCGCCCCGCTCCGCCACGGTGACCTCCGTACGGATGTTTTCCGTCCCCTCATTGGAAAGCAGATACATCACCGTCCCCCACTTTTCCAGCCGGACCGCGCGCAGGCCGGGACAGGCGGCGTCCGTCAGCACGCTCCGGAAGCCGTAAGCGCGGCGCTTCTCCCCTTCGGCGCCCGTCGGCTCCCCGGTCAGTTCCTGCGCGGAACGAACCACCCGGACGCCGGAAAGCATCTTTTTCCTGTCCGGATCCTCTGCCAGAAAATCCCTTACATCCAGCACTGCGTCATAGGCGTACTCCCGGATGCAGAGCCTTCCGTCCCTTACCCTGCATTCCGGAAGCAGGGCGATGGGCAGATAATTGAACTCCGTCTGATTTTCATACAGGCAGGCGGTCTCCCGGTACGGCACCCGGTTGTTGTCGCACAGGACCGCGATGCGCGCGCCGTTGACGGAATCCGTCATCAGGAAGGAAAGCCGCTTGACATAATCGGAAAGCCTCCGGTAATGGGGCCACCAGATGTTGGCTGGCCCCACGTCCGGCGGGCGTTCCTCCTTCCGTTTTCCGTCCGTGCTGTAATAAAAGGCATGAGGGACGAGCAGGTTCACCCCGCGGATGGTCAGCCAGTTGATGTACCAAACCATGTCCCTGCCGGTGAAATGCCAGTCATACGGCCGCCTGCTGCACACGCCGAAGCATTCGTTGGCATTTCTGCGTCTGCCCAGGTGCCTGGCGATATCCGCGCACAGCTTCGCCTGTACGGAATCGAATTCCAGAAGGCCGCCGGTCTCCGGGGCGACCCTGCGCATGATCAGATCCTGTCCGGGAATCTGAAAATACAGCTCCTCCTCCACGTCGTCGCTGGCCTCCGGATGGCCCATGAGCGCGATCCCGTGCCCCTCACACCAGCGGGAAAGCCGGGCATAGAAGGTTTCCCGGAGATGCTTTTTAATCAGCCGGCGATAGAGCGCCGTCGTCCGGTTTTCCTCTCCTGTAAAAAGTCCTTCCAGCTCCGGAAGGCTGCCTCCGCCTTCGGAAAGCTCTCTTTCCAGTCCCGGCACCCATTCCCGGTACGCGGCGGCATTGCGCCCCAGCGCACAGGGCTCGTCCGTGAAAAAGGCGACGACGGTATTTCCGAAGTATTCCTTCAGCTCCTCATAATAGCGGTCATGGGTCAGCCGGATAAAGGCGTCCACCGCGTCCGGATTCAGGATATCCGCCGACTTCGGCGCGCCCGCCTCCCCGTCGTCCTCCCCGAAATGAATTCCACGGATGGTTCCTCCTGTGAAGCCGTATACCAGATATTTTCCATCTGAAAATTCCGTGATCTCCTCCCCGCCCTCCGGCTTATCGGAAAGGGTGATCCCCTTTGAGGCATAGTCCGGATTCTCTGCCACGACCATTCCGTGCGCGGAGCCGGAAGGATACATCCCCTCGTCGTAAAGGACGATCTTCATCCCCAGACTGTCCGCGCTCTTTACGATAAAGCGGACCGCCTGAAAATAAGTCTCCGACAGATACGGGATATCCTCCGGGATCCCGATCCTGGGATGCAGCACGATGGCGTCCACGCCTTTTTCCTTATAATCCTTCAGTTCCCGCAGGATTTTCCCCTCGTCCGGCCTGTCATTGAAGAACCAGAACGGAACAGGGGTGAACTCCTCCGGCGGGTTTTCGATCGCCCGGAGAAGCTGCCTGCTTCCTTTCTTTTCCGATGTTTTTTCCACTGTTCTTTCCGCCATTTTTCCTCCTGCCTTTTCCTTTGCTTTTTCCGCCATTTCTCCCCCTGCCTTTTCCTTTGCTTTTTCCGCCATTTTCCCCTCCGTGCCGAAGCATTTCATTCTGAAGTGCGCGCGCCGGGCGAACAGGCGAACAATCGAACCAGAGAACGATCATCCATCGAGCGGTTCTGCCGGAAACCGGTTCATCCGGGAATCTGCGGCACCCCGGTCTGCGCTGCATCCATGCGGGGTGCATTCCGCTCCCGCCGTACATTTTCCATCTTTTCCATCTGCTGTTGGTTATTCTAATCCAATCTCCGCCGTTTGTCGAGACATTGATGTAAGTACTTTCATTTTTCTGTCACTCAGCGTTACTGTTCAGCCTTCGGCAGATTTCCGGTCGAAATGCTGCAATCTTCCTTTTCTTCCTTTCGAGCCATGCAAACCAGCCATACAAAAAAATGCCGATACGGGCCTCAGGCCGGAAAGCCTGTTTTTATCCGTATAAAATGACCTCTCTCTACGGGTCTCACAGCAAAAAACCTGTTTTTTTCCGTACAGGCAGTCAAAAAGTACGGTTTCAGAACACAAATTATCCTTTTTAAACCGTCCGCAAGGACTGGCGTATCCCAGGCCGCCGGATACCGCGCCGCCTGCCGGTACAGGAAATGCGGCGCATGGGACTTCCCGTCTTCCGCATATACTGCAGCAACAGACATTTCCGGGTATCAGAGATCATGTGGAAAGATTTTGTCCATCTCATACAGTGCAGGATAAAGCGGCTCCGTGAAATGGAAAACGGGCAGGCCGTCATCCGGGCGCAGATCATCAGGTCCGTCCTGTTCCTCTTCGGCGTCATTGCCTTCGTCCGGTGCATCACCGCCTTCGTTCCCGACGCGGTTTCCGTATCCAGCACCATCAACGGCAGGGAGCTGCCCATCTACTGCGTGGATACGCAGGAAAAAAAAGTGGCCCTCACCTTCGACGCCGCCTGGGGAAACGAAGACACGGGAAAGATCCTGGATATCCTTTCCAGGCACAACGTACATGTCACCTTTTTCATGACGGGCGGCTGGGTGGATTCCTATCCGGAGGACGTGAAGGCCATCCTGGCGGCCGGGCATGATCTGGGAAACCACAGCGAAAACCACAAAAACATGAGTCAGATCTCCAACGATGAAAAGCGCCAGGAAATCGTATCCGTCCACCGGAAGGTGAAGGAGCTGACGGGCTATGACATGTTCCTGTTCCGCCCTCCCTACGGGGATTATGACAACGACGTGATCCGCACCGCCGCCGAATGCGGCTACTATTCCATTCAGTGGGACGTGGATTCCCTGGACTGGAAGGATTACGGCGCGGATTCCATCATCTCCACCGTCTGCAATCATAAGCATCTGGGCTGCGGCTCCATCATCCTCTGCCACAACGGGGCGAAATTCACGGCGGAGGCTCTGGATACGCTGATCACCAATCTGAAGGGGCAGGGCTATGAGATCGTTCCCGTTTCCGAACTGATCTACCGGGACGGCTACCACATGAACGCGGAAGGGCGGCAGCAGAAGGACGGCTGAGGGCTTCCCGGCGGGTTCTAAACGGCCTTCCCCGGGTACGCTTTTCCCCATACAAAAAGCCCAAAAAAGCGCCGTTTTTTTCTCCCTTTTTTCCTGTGCAAACAGGATTTTCTTCCGTTTTTTCCTGTAATATAATTGATTTTGAAAGGTTTTTTCGGGGGATTTTTCAAAAGAAGCCTTTCTGTGCACAGATTCCAGCAGTCGTTGAAAGAAAGGGGTGAATTTATGGAATCGCTGATGCAGCTTGTTGTCATTCTTTCCTTTTTTGCCGTGGTGATCGCTTTTGCCTTCGCCGTCTACCTGTATTTATGGGTGAAAAGGCAGCCTTCACAGAATAAGCGGATCATTGAGGTTTCCTCTCTGATCCACGCGGGCGCGAACACCTTTATGAGACGGGAATACGGCATCCTCGCCAGGTTCGCGGGCGCGGCGGCCGTTCTGATCTTCCTGTTCCTGCCGGAGCCTCTCTGGGCCGGGAAGCTGACCGGGCCGGACGGTATCCTGATCCGGCATATTTCCATGGTCATCGCCTATCTGGCCGGCACCGTCCTTTCCGCCATCGCCGGAAAGATCGGCATTCTGGTGGCAACCTCTGCCAACGGACGGACGGCGGAAGGGGCGAAAAAAGATCTGAAGACCGCCTTTCTGATCGGCTTCCGGGGCGGCTCCGTCATGGGCCTTGCCGTGGTGGGCTTCAGCCTGCTCGGCGTCATGGCCGTACTTCTTCTGACGGCGGACGCCACCATCCTGCTCGGCTTTTCCTTCGGCGCCAGCTCCCTGGCCCTGTTTGCCAAGGCCGGCGGCGGCATTTTCACCAAGACGGCGGACGTGGCGGCGGACCTGACCGGCAAGGTGGAGCTTGGGATTCCGGAGGATGATCCGAGAAATCCCGCGGTCATCGCGGACAACGTGGGCGACAATGTGGGCGACGTGGCCGGAATGGGGGCCGACCTGTTCGATTCCAATGTCGCCGCAATGGCTTCCGCGCTCGTCATGAGCCAGGCTCTGGACAGAGGGTTCGGCGCGAACACCGCCATGGTCTTCTGCTACGCGGCGCTCGGCCTGATCGCTTCCATCATCGGCATCGCCTGCGCCCGGGTCGGGAAAAAGGGGAATCCTACCGGCGCTCTGAATGCCTCCACCTATTCCACCACGGCCATTTTCCTGGTGCTGACCGCTGCGGCCACCGGTTTCCTTGAGGGCTTTCAGTGGCGCATCTGGGGCGCTTCCGCGGTGGGCCTGATCGTGGGCGTGATCATCGGCATCACCACGGATTATTTCACGGATGATTCCAGGCCCATCGTGCAGAAGGTGGCGCGTGCCTCCCGCTCCGGTTCAGCCTTCACCGTGCTTTCCGGCGTTTCCTACGGCTTTATTTCCGCCCTGCCCGCCATGGTGGGCATCGCCGTTTCCGCCCTTGCGGCCTACATGCTCTGCGATCCGCTGGGAGAAGGCTACGCCCTCTTCGGGATCGCCATGGCGGCTGTGGGCATGCTCTCCATCGTGGGCATGATCATCAGCAACGACGCCTACGGCCCCATCGTGGACAATGCCAGAGGCCTTGCGGAGATGGGAGACCTGGGCGAAGAGACCATCCGCATCGCGGACGAGCTGGACAGCGCGGGAAATACCGTCAAGGCCGTGACCAAGGGCTTTGCCATCGGCGCGGCGGGACTGACCGTCATTTCCCTGCTGGGAGCCTATATGTCCGAGGTCAACGAATCCCTCTCCGAAATGGGGCGGGAGCTTCTGACCGGCTTTGATATCATGGATCCCACCGTGTTTTTCGGTATCCTCATAGGCGCCTCCATCCCCGCCGTGTTCTCCGCCATGCTGATCCTCGGCGTGGATAAGAACGCCCAGCGCATGGTGGAGGAGATCCGCCGCCAGTTCCGGGAGATCCGCGGGCTGAAGGAAGGAAAGAAGGGCGTAAAGCCCGATTATGATACCTGCATCGGCATCGCGACGGACGGGGCCCTAAAGGAGCTGATCCCCGCCGGGCTCGTCGCCATCCTCGCCACCATCCTGGTGGGCTTCATCGGCGGCCCTTCCGCCATCGGCGGCTTCCTGCTGGGCAACATCGTCAGCGGCCTTCTGCTGGCCCTGTTCATGTCCAACGCCGGCGGCCTGTGGGACAACGCCAAGAAATACGTGGAAGCGGGAAATGAAGGCGGCAAGGGCTCCGACGCCCACAAGGCCGCCGTCACCGGCGACACCGTGGGCGATCCCTTCAAGGATACGGCAGGCCCTTCCATCAACACCCAGATCACCGTGGTGTCTCTGGTGGCCTCCCTGCTTTCCGGCCTGTTCGCGGCGTTCTCGCTGTTTGGCTGAAAAATCGTGATGCTTCGCCGCTTGTAATGCCTCGCCGGGCAGGTCTTTGTCCATGCGGCCATGCCCCACCGGCCTGGCTGATACTCAAAATCCCGCCCTTCTGCGCTTGTCGGAAGGGTGGGATTTTTGTGCGATAAGCCCGGAGGGCGTCCAAATGGATGGGCAGGCCTGCCTGCACAGACATATGGACATCCGACGGGCAACGGACAGCGAGCGGCATTTATGCCGTGAGCTGTGCGCATCGCAAAATCGGATAGGGGAAGTTCCTTCCCCCGTCCGATTGATTCCAGTCGAATTATGGTCCGAAAAAGTGGCAAATTCTTAGTTCTCACGGTCCGTTTTTTGTGATAAGATATATAAAAATTAAGACTGCCGTTGGAAAGGAGTGATTCCGTGTACCGGACTTTAATAGAAGATCTGAAACAATGGAAAAGCAGGCCGGGGCGTCTCCCGCTTATATTAAAGGGCGCCCGTCAGGTTGGAAAGAGCTGGCTCCTGCTGGAATTCGGACGAACCTGTTTTCAGGATGTCGTCTATGTCAATTTTGAAAACGCCGGAAACCTTGGACAGATATTTGACGGTGTCATCGAGCCGCAGCGGATCATTGACTATCTTGGAGCGATGCACGGGAAAAGGATCGAGCCTCAGACGACTCTGCTGATCTTCGACGAAGTACAGGAGGTTCCGCGCGCGTTGACCAGCCTGAAATATTTTGCCGAGCAGGCTCCGGAATATGCCATCTGCTGTGCCGGATCCCTGCTTGGCGTCGCGCTCCATTCGCAAACCTCTTTTCCGGTCGGAAAGGTTGAATTTCTTTCTCTTCAGCCGCTTTCCTTTCGGGAATTTCTGATCGCAAACGGAAAAGAAGCCCTTTGCTCATTTATACACGATACTCCTGATGAAAAGCTCCCGGAACCTGTTTATGAGACGCTCTCTGACCTTTTAAAGCAGTACTTCCTGATCGGCGGAATGCCGCAGGCAGTCCAGACATGGCTGAACACACGGGATTTTTCCGCCGTTGGAAGCGTACAGGACAATATTCTGGAAACCTATCAGAATGACTTCTCCAAGCATGCGCCGAACAGCCTGATCCCCAGGCTCCGCTATCTCTGGAACAGCATCCCGTCCCAGCTTGCCAGAGAAAATAAGAAATTCGTCTATGGCCTGATCCGGGAGGGTGCAAGAGCGCGGGAATATGAGGACGCTCTGCTGTGGCTGGAGGATTCCGGCCTGATCCGAAGGGTGAGCTGCGTGACGGCAGGCCATGTCCCGCTGAAGGCATACGAAAACCTGAAAGCATTCAAGCTGTATCATCTGGATATCGGCCTGCTTGCCAGAATGAGCGAATTATCGCCTGCTTCTATCCTGGATAAAACCGGAGTGTTTCAGGAATTTAAGGGCGCCATGACGGAGCAGTTCGTCCTGCAGGAGCTGAGCCAGCACCGGTTCCTGCGCAGCATCTATTACTGGAGCGCGCCGGGCTCGGAAGCTGAGGTGGATTTTCTGTTCGACTATAACGGCAATGTGATCCCGGTTGAAGCCTAGGCGGGACTTACCGTTCACGCCCAGAGCCTGAAACAGTTCCGGCTGAAATACGCTCCCGTTTTATCCATCAAAACCTCCCTGCGGAATCTGGATTACCGGGATGGCGTGCTGAATCTGCCCCTGCCGCTGATCTGGAACCTGCCCGCCTGGCTGGAGCGCATCTTTTCCTGAAAAATCAGCCCTTCACCATCCACCGGTACTGGTAGGGCGCCAGCTGCACCGCGGAGGGCTGCAGGCCTTCGCCGGTGAACAGATCCCGGTACTCCCCGGAAAGGGCGGGCAGATGGGCCTGCTGATGCTGATCGGAAAAATTGGCGAGGCAGACCAGCTCCCGTCCTTCCAGGGTGCGCCGGATGGCGAATACCTTCGGCGTGAGGGTGTCCCAGGTGGTCACCCATACGCCGGGGCCGAAGCAGGGCTCTTTCCTGCGGAGCTCTTCCATCTCTTTCAGCCCGTCCCAGATCTCCTGCTGCACGGTCCCGGGCACGGTGCGAAGCGCCGCGTTCTCCCAGTTAAAGGGGCTTCTGTGCAGATATCTGCTGTCCTGAGCCGTATCCGGATTTTCCTTATAGCCGTAATCGTTCACCTGTCCGATCTCATCGCCGCTTGACAGCATGGGAAAGCCCTCCAGGCTCATGCAGGCCGCGTGCATCAGAAGATCCCGGCGGATGCCGGTCTCCACCTGCGCCCTGTCCCCTTCAAAGCCGCCCTTCTCTATGCCGCACAGGCTGGCCGTGGTGCCGCAGCTTCTGGCGTCTCTGCTCACCGGATCAAAATTGTAAAGCTCCCCTCTGGCGAAACTTCCGGGAAAAGACCCTTCATAGAAACGGTAGAGATATTCCTTGTGAAGCAGCGGGTCGATCATCAGCCGCTTTTCCTCTTCCTCGTCCAGTCCCCAGCCGATATCGTCATGGCAGCGCAGATAATTGACAAAATAGCAGTTGTCCGGCAGGCTGTGAATCACATCCATCTGATGCTTCAGAAGCCTGGTGTCCTGGGTGGCAAGCGCGGCCCAGAGATTGACCATGCTGGAAACGCCGTAAAGCATGTGGCACTCCGGGTGCTCCGGCGTCCCGAAATAGGCGGGAAGCTCCTTCGGGGCCATGACCACCTCTCCCTTCAGGATCACGGCCGGGCAGACCACCTCCAGCACCATGCGCAGCATGCGCACGATCCGGTGGACCTGCGGAAGGTTCCGGCAGCTGGTCCCAAGCTCCTTCCAGATATAGGGGACCGCGTCGATGCGGAAGATCTCCACGCCCAGGTTGGCAAGGAACAGGATGTTCGCCGTCATCTCGTTGAATACAACGGGATTCTGATAGTTCAGATCCCACTGATAGGGGTAAAAGGTGGTCAGCACATATTTTTTCATCTCCCCGCACCAGGTAAAATTGCCCGGCGCGGTGGCGGGAAATACCTGCGGCATGGTCTGCTCAAACTGAGAGGGAATGTCATAGGTATCGTAGCACTGATACCGGTCCTGATATTCCTTCTCCCCGGCCTTCGCCCGCATCGCCCACTCATGGGTGTCCGCCGTGTGGTTCATCACCACGTCCAGGCAGAGGCTGATCCCCCGCTCCCGCAGCTTTCCCGTGAGGACCGAAAGCTGGCGGTTGGTCCCGATCTGCGGATCCACCGTGCGGAAGTCCTCCACCGCGTAGCCGCCGTCGTTCATGGGGTGAGGCATCTTCAGAAGGGGCATCAGATGCAGATAGGTGATCTTCTGCTCCGACAGGTAATCCAGCTTCTCCGTAAGTCCCTTCAGCCCGCCCGCGAACAGCTTCGGATACATGGTGATCCCAAGCATCCGGCTCTCCCGGTACCAGTCCGGCGTCTCCTCCCTCTTTCTGTCCAGCTCCTTCAGCGCTGCGGAGCGCTTCGCGTAAAAATCCCGCATGCTCTCCACAAGCCGTCCGTATCCCGCCTCGTCGTGATAAAGCTCTTCGTAGATCCCGTGAAGCTCCGCTTCATGGCGCGCAAGGCGCTCCGCAAAAAGTCCTGTTCTGGTCATACTCTCTCCTCTCCTTCTGTCCGTCTGTCTGTTTTCTCCCCGTCCTTTCCCTCCGCGCCCTTTTTCTCCCCGTCCACAGGGATACAGAAGGTCACCAGGGTGCTCTCTCCTTCAATGCTCTGGATGTTCAGGCCGTACTCCTCTCCGTAGGTGAGCCGGATCCTCTCGTCCACGTTTTTCAGCCCGTAGCCGCCGGAATCCGTTTTCAGCAGGGTGGGAAGCTTCTCCTGCGGGATTCCCACGCCGTTGTCCAGGATCGTGAAGCGGATCTGATCCATTACCCTTGACACCGAAAGGAACAGCCGTCCCTTCTTCGGCTTGTTCGGCAGGATCCCGTGCACCAGCGCGTTTTCCACCAGCGGCTGCAGCAGCAGATTCGGCACATGGACCATGGGAAGCCCCGGATCCACCTGCCAGGTCACATCGAAAAGCTCCTCATGCAGAAGCTTCTGGATATCCAGATAGGAGCTCACGTTTTTCAGCTCGCTCTCCAGCGTGGTCTCCGACCTTCCCTTATTCAGCGTCGTCCGGTAAAAAACGGACAATAGCTGGGACATGCGGCTGATCTCCTCCTGTCCCGCAAGCAGCGCCCTGCTGTTGATCAGGGACAGGCAGTTATACAGGAAATGGGGATTGATCTGCGCCTGCAGGGCCTTCAGCTCCGCCTCCCGCAGCAGGATCTTATTCTGGTAATCCTCCTGGATCAGCCGGTTCAGCCGGTCCAGCATCTCCTGAAAGCTCTTGGTCAGATCGCCGATCTCATCCGGGCAGTCGTCCCGCACGTCCACGGCCAGGTTTCCGTTCTTGACCTCCTGAATATGCCCATAGAACAGATTGATCCGCTTCATGAAAAGCGCCGCCCAGAATCCGCTCATCACCACGATCAGGATCAGGCAGGCCAGGATGATCAGGACGATCACCGCGCTCATCCGGGAAATGGGCTCCGTCAGGAGTCGGGCGGGCTTTTCCAGAAGGATCTCCCAGTCCGCCAGCGTGGTCTCGCTGGTAAGGGAATACCACCTTCCCCGCTCCCTTTCTTCGTCCAGCGTGTCGGCGCTGAAGGAATACAGAAGCTGGCCGGGAGACGATACCTCCACCCTGCTGTCGCTGGAAACGCTTTCCAGCACCTGGAAAAAAAGCTCCGGATCCAGCGTGATGCTGATGCAGTTTTCCGAATAGGAGCGCACATATTTTTCATAGGGCTCCGGCAGCTTCTGGATCACGCACAGCGTGCCGTCCTCATTCAGATACCATGCGGGTTTGGCCGTGACCGCCTCCGGCGTGTACCAGCCCTGCGCCTCCAGATCGGAGACCGGCCTCAGCTGCTTTCCGTGCGCCAGCCCGGACTGGGCGTTGTACACGGTGATCTGCAGCACCTCCGGGTGCAGCACGTAAATGCTGTTCAAGAACACATCGAACTCATAATTGAGCTGCGAATAGGTATCCACGAGCTGCGAGGTGTCCTGAAAGGGAATGGTGAACACCACGTTGGAGGAGGCCAGATAGGCCAGAAGCCCCTCGTATACCCGGATCTGCGTATCCGTGGACGCCACCGCCGTCTGAAGGGCGGAATCCATGGCCCGGTACTCTCTCGTATACAGAAGCCGCACCGTCTGCTGATAGCAGAAGATCCCCATGACGCTCAGCGGGAGCATGCCCGTCAGAAAACAGATGACCCCCAGCTTCTTCCGGTATTTCATCCGCTGGAACCCGTTCAGCAGGCCTGTACGAAGCGCTGCGATTTTTCCGCCGATCTTCGTTTTTTTCATCCTTCCTCATTTCCTTTTTCCGCGTCCCCGGGGACGCTTATTCTTCTGTCAGGAGACCGGTCCCGAAGGCTTCCTCTCTTCCTGTCTGTACTTTTCCGGGGAGGAGCCGAAGTATTCCCGGAAGCTCTGACAGAAATAGGAATAATTCGGATACCCCACCGCTTCTCCGATGTCGATCACCTTTCGGTTGGTCCCGGTCAGAAGGTCCCTTGCCCGCTCCATACGGAACTGCCTGATATACTGGGAAATGCTCTTTCCCATGGACTTCTTGAACAGCCTGCTCAGATAGTCCGGCGTCAGGTATACGATGGAGGCCAGATGCTCCACGGACAGCTCCTTCCCGTAATTCGCGCCGATATAGTCGAGCACCTCCAGGATCTCCCGCCGCATGACCGGCCCGGCGGAAAAGCTCCGAATGATGCCGGAAGCCAGCTTCTGCACCATGGATACGATCTCGGAAATATCCGGCTGCAGATACAGCTCGGAGATCATGGCGTCCAGCGTTTTCTTTTCTCCGCCCTTCCCGTCCGCGTAAGGATACAGGGTGGTGAGAAGGTTGGAAAAAATGAATTTCACATAGATCTGGGACTGATTCTGCCTCGACCGGTATCTGGAAAACAGGCTGTCCAGCGCCTCCTGCAGCGCGGCCCCGTCCCGGTTTCCAAGCGCCCTTCTGATCTGGAGAAGCTGCCGGTTTTCATCCGTTTCGCCATCCGCGCTCTCCTTCGCGTCCGCCGGCGTTTCCGCCGTAAACACATGCTCCTGCGGAGCCCAGAACCGCCGTTCCATCTGCTGCTCCACCTCCGCGTAGGCGTCCCTGAGGGAAGAAAACTCCGCAAGCGGACGGCTGAAGGACAGCCAGCAGGGGATCCGGAACGTCTCCTGGATATGGGAAAACATCCGTCCGCCCAGCTCCTGCGGGCTTTCCCCAGGCGTGCGCAGCATGAGGAGCGCCTGATTCGGAGACAGGTTCAGAGATTCCATGTCCAGCTTCAGGACGCAGCGCAGGCTCTCATAAAATACGAAGGAATTGTTCTCCAGAAAATCGCCGTCAAAATCCACCAGAACCATGGTCCGAAACCGCTTCAGCTGGTCAAGGACAGCCGGCTCCGCCTTCGTGTGGTCAAAGTTTCCCGAAATGGAAAGCTGCAGCGCGTACTGAAGCAGGAAGGTCTGCCTCTCATCCCGCTCCCTGCGCGACGCCGCCTCCTCGTCCAGCTGTCCGATCAGCCCCTCCAGACTGCTTTTCAGATCCTCCGGGACCACCGGCTTCAGAATATAGTTTACCACACCCAGCGTCAGCGCGGTACGCGCGTATTCAAAATCAGCATAGCTGCTGAAAATAAGAAGCTTCATCTCAGGAAACAGCTTCTCCGCCTGACGGATCAGCTCCAGCCCGTCCATCCGGGGCATCTGCACGTCGGTGAACAGGATGTCCGCCCCTCCTGTTTCCTTCAGCTTTTCCAGCGCCTCCAGCCCGTCTCCCGCCTCCGATACCTCCAAGGCAAGCCCGGATTCCGCGATCAGGAAGCGCACACATTCTCTTTCCGTCTTTTCATCGTCTACCACCAGAATGCGATACATGTTCTTTTTTCCTCCGGCACTTTGTACACAGTTAGTATAGAATAAAAATCCCGCATTGTAAAACATAACCATCGTTTTCCGGAAAGAAAGCCGGATAACTGACATGTTTTCCGTTTTTTTGATATATACCCGTTTTCCCGGATTTGCTATGATACAAGACAGAAAGCAATGCGCGCTGCTTACATCGTTATCATGAATGGAGGAAGCAAAATGAAAAAGAGAACACTGGGCCTCATGCTCACCGCCGCGCTCGCCGCTGCCATGCTGGCCGGCTGCGGTTCCTCTGATCCCACGGCAAACATGTCAGAGGAAGAAAAGGCCGCCTGGGAAGCCGCCGCGAACGATCCCTACGGCAAATATCCGGAGACGGTGGTTTATACCACGGGCTACAACCTGACCAACCAGGGCGCGGATACCCTCTCCGGCACGCCCTATGAGAACGATACCCCTTCCGACAACGCCTACACCCGTTATCTGAAGGAGGTGCTGAACGTTCAGAACGAGAACGAATTTGAAGCCATCACCGGCGCGGACTATGACCAGAAGGTCTCCCTCGCCATCGCCAGCCAGGATATCCCGGACATCATGTACGTATCCGAGTATTCCACCTTGGTGGAGCTGGTGGAAAACGATCTGGTCGCCGACCTGACCGACGTATACAACAACATCGCCTGCGATACGGTAAAGGAAGCCTACGCCAGCTACGGCGAAGACAACAATCCGTTAAATACCGTCACCTTTGACGGAAAGATCATGGCGATCCCCAAGACCCAGTTGAGCGACGGCCAGGACTTCCTGTGGGTACGCAAGGACTGGATGGATAAGCTTGGCCTCACGGAGCCCTCCACCATTGACGAGATGGCGGATCTGCTGCGCGCCTTCATCTCCGGAGATCCGGACGGAAACGGCCAGGATGATACGGTAGGCCTTGTGGTACATAACGAAGTGTACGGCGGCTACCCCAACAACACCTTCGCCGTGGATAACCTTTTCACCGCTTTTGACGCCTATCCGGCCGTATGGATCGACGACGGCTCCGGAAACGCGGTATACGGCTCCGTACAGCCCGAAATGAAGGATGCCCTTCAGCTCATGAGAGACTGGTATTCGGAAGGCCTGATCGATAAGGAATTCACCACCCGTACCTATGACGACATCGTCGCCCTGCTCTCCAGCGGACAGTGCGGCGCCTACATCGGCCCCTGGTGGTCTCCCTTCAATCCGGCTCAGACCTCTACCTACGGCACCCAGGACGCGGAATGGATCAATATCTCCGCTCCGGTCGGCTCCGACGGAAAGATCAACGCGATCAACACCAAGTCCTACGGCGGCTTCGTCGTCGTACGCAAGGGCTATGAGCATCCCGAAGTTGCCATGAAGATCGTAAACGTGAACTCCGAATACTCCAAGCAGGACTTCTCCGATGCCTCCAAGGAGATCCGTGAGAACCAGACCATCGCCTACTTCAACTGGCCGCTTTACTGCGAGGTTCAGCCCGGCAACAACGCGGAGCTGATGACCCAGCATGTGGAAGCCGTCATGGACGGAAGCGCCGATGTTTCCACCCTGACCACCGAGGAACAGGGCTACTACGACGCGGCCCAGAGATATCTGGAAGCTGAGGCTGCCGGCCAGAAGGCGGACAGCGCGGATTACTCCCAGTATGTATCCCGTATCGTGGCCATGGACCGCATGATCGAGGAGCCCGCGAACTTCCTGACCCCTTCCTTCTTCGAGACCACGGACTCCATGTCCACCCGCTGGGCTTCCCTGGAGAAGCTTGAAATGCAGGCCATCCTGAAGATCATCGTCGGAGAAGAGGATCTGGACTACTTCGACCAGTTCGTATCCGAGTGGACCAGCGCCGGCGGCGATACCATCACCGAAGAAGTGAACGCGGCCATTCAGAAATAACTGCGACCCTCACTCACGATCGTGAATCCCAGACAGGGGCGGCCGGCCTGTGCCGGCCGCCCTTTTTAAAAAAAGGGGCTTTTTGCTCCCGAACGGAGGAAATCATATGAAGGAAAAAACTGCGGCCGCCAGACACCGGCTGACCAAAGAGGAAAAAATGTTTCACCTCATGCTCCTTCCCGGACTCATCATCCTTCTCATCTTCGTATTCGTCCCTCTGGTCGGATCGCTGATGGCATTCCAGGACTATGTTCCGGCAAGAGGCCTGTTCGGCTCCAAATGGGTGGGCCTGGAAAACTACGAATTCATCTTCAGCCTGCCGGACGGACGCCAGGTATTCATGAATACCCTGATCATCGCTTTCGCCAAGCTGGTGGTGAACATCTTCGTTCCCGTGACCTTCGCCATCCTGCTCAATGAGATCCGCCTGAAATTTTTCAAGCGCACCTTCCAGACCATCGTTTATCTGCCTCACTTCCTTTCCTGGGTCGTTCTGGCAACGGTCGTCACCAACATGTTCTCCCTGGGCGGCCCCTTCAACGCGGTGATCACCATGTTCGGCGGCGAACCCATTCAGTTCCTTGCCGACAACCGCTGGTTTCGGACCGTCATCGTGGGAACCGACGTATGGAAGGAATTCGGCTACAACTCCGTAGTCTATCTCGCCGCCCTCACCAGCATCGATCCCGGCCTGTATGAAGCCGCGAGCATCGACGGCGCGGGACGCTTCAAGCAGACGATGCACATCACCGTTCCCGCCCTGCTTCCCACCGTGGTCCTGATGACGGCCCTGAACCTGGGAAACATCCTCAACGCGGGCTTCGACCAGATCTTCAACCTGTATAACCCCATCGTCTATGAGACGGCGGACATCATCGACACCTATGTATACCGTATCGGTATGGTGGAGCGTCAGTACAGCATCGGTACCGCGGTCGGACTGATGAAGTCCGTGATCAGCTTCCTGCTGATCATCGGCGCCAACAAGGCTGCCCAGAAGCTTACCGGCTCCGGCATCTTCTGAGCGAAAGGAGGAATTTTCCGTGAAAAAAAGAATGAATCCGGTCACCATTCTGTCCCAGTGCATCATCTGGGCCGTCGTGATCATCCTCACGTTAAGCTGTCTGCTGCCGCTTCTTAACATGGTGGCCATCTCCTTCTCCGGAAGCGACGCCGTGGCGGCCAACGAAGTGGGACTGATCCCCAGGGATTTCAATGTCTCCACCTATCAGAAGCTGCTGGGAGACTCCCAGTTCTGGAGATCCTTCCTGATCTCTGTCGGCCGGGTCGTCCTCGGCACCCTGATCAACATGTTCTTCACGGTGACCATGGCCTACCCGCTCTCCAAGAGCAGGCACCGCTTCCATGCCAGAGACATCTACATGAAGATCGTCATCTTTGCCATGCTCTTTAACGGCGGCATCATCCCTCTGTTCATGGTAGTCAGCAAGCTTCATATGCTCAACACCATCTGGGCCCTGGTGCTTCCCGGCGCGGTTCCCGTGTTCAACGTGATCCTTCTGGTGAACTTCTTCAAGGGCGTTCCGGAATCCCTGGATGAGGCGGCCCGCATCGACGGCGCAAGCCCGATCCAGATCATGCTGAAGGTTTACCTTCCCGTTTCCCTGCCCGCGCTGGCGACCGTTGCTCTGTTCGCCATCGTCAACCACTGGAACGATTACTTCAGCGGCCTGATCTACATGACCAAGGCGGAGATGTATCCCCTGCAGACCTACATCCAGCAGCTTACCGTGGACCTGACCCAGGTTACGGACGCCAACCAGCTCAAGCAGCTGTCCTCCATGAACAACCGGACCTTCAACGCGGCCAAGATCGTGGTATCCACCATCCCGCTGCTGGTGATCTATCCCTTCCTGCAGAAATACTTTGTATCCGGCATCGTCATCGGCGCGGTAAAGGAATAAGGACTGCGTCGGACAGCTATCAGAAAAGAGGAACCTATGGCAGTTCAGATTTCAGAAAACGGAAGGCTTTTTACCCTTCATACCAGAAACAGCAGTTATCAGATGTACGCGGATCCCTTCGGCACGCTGCTCCATCTGTATTACGGGAAAAGGACGGACGGGGAAAACCTGTCCGACCTGATCCTTCGCACGGACATGGGCTTTGCCGGAAATCCGCCCCAGGCCGGATCCGACCGGACCTATTCCCTGGATTACCTGCCCCAGGAGCTTCCCTCCAGCGGGGTGGGCGACTACCGGGACGACTGTGTGCGCATCCGTCATTCGGACGGCAGCTGCGCCGCTCAGTTCCTGTTCGATTCCTTCCAGGTGACGGAAGGCTCTTATTCCATCCCCGGCATGCCCGCCCTTTATGACACGGCGGGAGAATCCGGACAGACCCTGACCATCACCCTGCGGGAGGCATGCTCAGACGTGCGGGTCCAGCTCCTCTACGGCGTTTTTGAGCAGTCCGACATCATCACCAGGGCGCTGAAGGTGGTGAATGCGGGAAAGACCCCCATCGTTCTGGAAAAGGCCCTTTCCATGAGCATGGATATCCTTTTCGGAGACTATGACATGATCTTCTTTGCCGGCAGGCACGCCATGGAACGCACCCTCTGCCGCCTTCCCGTTAAACGGGCCGGCGTCCACATCGGAAGCGTCCGCGGCACTTCCAGCCATCACTACAACCCTTCCCTGATCCTGTGCAGCCCGCAGGCGGACGAGGACGCGGGAGACTGCTACGGCTTCTGCCTGGCATACAGCGGAGACTTCACCGCCTCTGCCCAGCAGGATCAGAGAGGCACGACCAGAGTACAGGCGGGGATCCATCCCGACCGGTTCTCCTTCCGCCTGGAGCCCGGAGAAAGCTTCCCGACGCCGCAGGCGATCCTGAGCTATTCCTCCTGCGGGCTTTCCGCCCTGTCGCAGAACTATCACCGCATCCTGCGGGAGCACATGTGCAGAGGCCCCTGGAAGCATGAGCGCCGCCCGGTCCTCATCAACAACTGGGAGGCCACCTATTTTGACTTTGATAAGGACAAGCTCCTTTCCATCGCCTCCCAGGCGGCCAGGCTCGGCATCGAAATGCTGGTGCTGGACGACGGCTGGTTTGGGAAACGAAACGACGACAACAGCGGACTGGGCGACTGGTTCGTAAACACGGAAAAGCTTGGCGGCGCCCTGGGCGCTCTTTCCGAAGAGATCCACTCCATGGGCATGAAATTCGGCCTCTGGTTTGAGCCGGAGATGATTTCCGAAGACAGCGACCTGTACCGGGCCCATCCCGACTGGGCGCTGACCATTCCGGGACGCGAGCCCAACCGGGGACGCAACCAGCTGGTTCTGGACATGGCCAATCCCGAGGTGCGCTCCTATCTTCTGGAACGGATGACGGACATCCTGTCTCACGCTCAGATCGATTATGTGAAATGGGACATGAACCGGAGCATCTGCGACGCCTACAGCAGCTATCTCGGGCCGGAACGGACCGGCGAGGTCTGCCACCGGTATGTGCTCGGCGTATATGATCTGATGGAACGCTTCCTTTCCCGCTTCCCCGGCGTCCTCCTGGAGGGCTGCAGCGGCGGCGGCGGACGGTTCGACGCGGCCATGCTCTACTACTCCCCGCAGATCTGGTGCAGCGACAACACGGACGCGGTCAACCGGCTGAGCATCCAGTACGGGACCTCCTTCTTTTATCCGGTCAGCGCGGTGGGCGCGCATGTGTCCGCCTGCCCGAACCACCAGACAGGCAGAAGCGTTCCCTTCCGCACCCGCGGCGACGTGGCCATGGCCGGCTCCTTCGGCTATGAGCTGGATCTGAATCAGGTTTCTGAGGAGGAAAAAGAGCAGGTGAAGGAACAGATCGAAGCCTTCCGGCATTTTTACTCCCTCACCCATGAGGGCGACTATTACCGCCTGACCGAACCGGGAAAGGGCGATTTCATGGCCTGGGAATTCGTGGATGAAAACCAGGAGCACGCCATGCTCACCATCGTCCAGACGGAAAGCTTCGGCAATCCCATCCCCATCCATACGGACGTAAAGGGCCTGGATCCCGCAAAAAAATACCGCTGCCTGATGAATGGAGCGGTAAGAAGCGGCGCTTCCTGGATGGGCGCGGGACTGACCCCGAACCGCATCCTGAAGCAGTATGAAAGTCTTGTGATCGAATTCGCGCGGGAGCCATAAGCCAGCCTCCTGGCTCCCGCACTGAGCCGGACGCCCGGCAGAAGCACCGCAGCCACCCACCTTCCCCGGGCGGCTGCCGCTTCTGCCGGGCGTCCCTTTTTTTCGTGCCGTGACTTCTGCCGGGCAGCCTTTCCTACGCCCGCTCCCCCCGTTCCAGCCTTCCGAACAGCCGGATCAGCACCACGACCGCCGCGGCCGCCAGGATGATCTCCGCCGCAAACTGCGCGTAGGCAAGGCCGTACAGCGGGAACAGCGCGTTCAGGATGACGAGGGCCGGGATCTCCAGCACCACCTTCCTGAGCACCGCGAAGAGAAACGCGTTCTTTCCAAGCCCCACCGCCTGGAACACGCCCACGGCCAGGAAATCCATGCACAGGAAGGGAAGTCCCAGACAGAAGCCGCGCAGGAACCGTGTCCCGTACGCCACGATCTCCGGGTTGTCCATGAACATCCCCGTCAGGAAGCCGGCTCCCACGTAATACAGGGCCGCGACGACGACCAGAAAGGTCACGGAAATCTTCCCGGAGAAGGTCACCGTTTTCTTCATCCTGGGCGTGTTCCCACTGGCGTAATTGTAGCTGACCAGCGGCATGATCCCCTGGGACAGGCCCATGGCCACATACATGGGAACCATGTTGACCTTCTGGGTGATCCCCATGGCCGCCACCGCGTCCGAACCGTAGGAAGCGGTAAAGTTGTTCAGAACCGTCATTCCCGTCACGTTGAGCAGGTTCTGGATGGAGGCCGGAATTCCCACCCCGCAGACTCCCAGCACGATCTTTTTCCTCAGGCAGAACATGGAAGGCCTGATGCAGACATGCGTATTCCGGCGCTTCACATACAGGAGCACGAAGAAATAGGCGCAGGCCACGCAGTTGGAGAGGAAGGTGGCTAGCCCCGCTCCCGCCGCGCCCATGTTCAGCCCCCAGGGCAGGATGAAAACAGGATCCAGGACGATATTCAGAATACAGCCGCTCATGGTGCCGATGCTTGCATGCAGCGCCGCTCCCTCGGCCCTCACCAGATAGGCCATCACCACGTTCAGGATGGTGGGCGTGGCTCCGAACGCCACCGTCCATAACAGATATCCTTCCGTCGCCTGCCTCGTCATCTCATCCGCTCCCAGCACGCTCAGCACAAAGGGCTGGAAAATGAGATACAAAGCCGAAAAAAGCAGCCCGCAGAACACGGAGCAGTAAAAGCCGAAGGCGGAGCTTCTGTGTACCGTCTCGTAATCCCGGCTTCCCAGCGCCCGGCTCATCATGCTGCTGCTCCCCACGCCGAACAGGTTATTGACCGCGTTGAACGCCAGGATCAGCGGCGCGGCCAGCGTCACCGCCGCGTTCTGAACGGAATTGTTCAGCATTCCCACAAAATAGGTATCCGCCAGATTGTAAAGCACCGTCACAAGCGAGCTTAAAATCGTCGGAACCGCCAGCTTCACCACAGCCTTTGGAATCGGCAGCTGTTCAAACAGCAGGATCTTCTGTTGATCTTCCACTTCTGAAAACCTCCTGACAGCGAAATATTATTTTTATTATATCGCTGCCAGGAGGTTTTTTAAAGAATGGAAATCATAATATTTTTCTTAACAGGTTTTCCCCTGCTTCCTGTCGAACTCGGGATTGAAATAGTAAAAATTCTTCTCATCCAGCCGTTCCTTCGTTTTTTCCAGAGCCTCTCCGAACCGCTGGAAATGGACGATCTCCCTCGCCCGCAGGAACTTTAACGGCTCCCTCACCTCAGGCTCGTCGATCATGCGCAGCAGATTGTCATAGACCGTCCTGGCCTTCTGCTCCGCCGCCAGGTCCTCTGTCAGATCCGTAACAGCGTCTCCCTTGGACTGAAATTCCACCGCGCTGAAAGGAAGGCCTGCGGCCGCCTGGGGCCAGATGCCCGCCGTATGATCCACATAATAGGCGTCGAAGCCCGCCTCCTTCGCCTGCTCGATGGTCAGGCTGCGGGTCAGCTGATAAACCATGGCGCAGATCATCTCCATATGCGCAAGCTCTTCTGTGCCGATGTCGGTAAGCAGTCCTCCCACCTCCTTCACAGGCATGGTATAGCGCTGGGAGATGTAGCGCATGGACGCGGACAGTTCTCCGTCCGGACCTCCATACTGACTGATAATGAGCTGCGCCGTCTTCGGGCAGGTTTTGGTGATCCTTACCGGAAACTGAAGTCTTTTTTCATAGGTCCACATCAGCGGCAGCCTCCTTCCCAGGGCGGCAGTCCCTTCTGCCAGAGCCAGCCTCTTTGCTCCGGGTGTTCCGCATACAGCTCCGCCATGCAGTCCGGCGTCAACGGATAAAGCTCCCGGGCAAATTCCCTCATCAGCTCCCGTTTTCTCTGTATCGCCCCGCGAAACAGAGCATGGGCCTTTTCCTCTTCCGGATGCGTGTCCAGATACAGCCTCAGGTCATCCGCATAAAAACCGGCTTCCTGAATTTCCCGCATCCTCTCCTCCCGGCTTCCGCCCTCTTCCGTCCGGCCGCTGACGCAGCCTCCCATACTGTCCTCCCCGTCCGCCGCGAAAAACGGCAGATCCAGCTCCGGGAAAACGGTTCCCCGTTTCAGGGCCTCCTCCCGATTATATACATCGCCCCATTCCTGGACAGGAACGGCTGCGATGGCAAGCTTTTCCTGCTTCATCCTCCTGCTCCTTTCCCTGCGGCCCGCCGTTCTGCGGAACCGCCTTTTTCACCGCGTAGTATTAGGCCGCCGTTCATACAGCCGCCTATCCTTTAATATCCGCGGAAATGGGAAAATGAAACGTGGAAATGCGAGGAAATTTTAATCTTTCAAACCGGTTCCGCCTTTGCGAATGGCGTGAAGTGAACTGCAGCAATTCCCGATCGGGCCGGCGAGCCTTTCCTGTCCGCCGGTCTTCCGGCAAGCAGAAACAGGGAGCCAAAAGCCCTTGCCGGCGCGCCCGAAACAGGATAAACTGTAGCTGTAGCCGATAAATTGAAAAAAACGGAGGTTCCTATGAGGTATGAGGTAAAAGGGGATACGCTCCCCGTGGCGGTCTGCAGTCTGCAGAGAGGAGAATCGCTTTACTGCGAGGCGGGTTCCATGTCCTGGATGACGGACGGGATCCGCATGGAAACAGAGGGCGGCGGCATCGGCAAGGTATTCGGCAGGATGTTTTCCGGAGAAACGCTGTTCCGCAACAGATATACGGCGGAAAGGGACGGTCAGATCGCCTTCGCGTCCAGCTTTCCCGGTTCCATCGTGGCCGTGGAGCTTTCGGCAGGCCGCACGGTGATCGCGCAGAAAAGGAGCTTTCTGGCCTGCGATACGGGCGTGGATATGGAGATCTTCTTCCAGAAGAGGCTGGGAAAGGGCTTCTTTGGCGGCGAGGGCTTCATCATGCAGAAATTTTCCGGAAACGGCGCCGTGCTTCTGGAGATCGACGGCTCCGCCGTGGAATATGAACTGGCCGCCGGAGAACGGATGATCGTCGATACCGGCCATCTGGCCCTGATGGACGGAACCTGCTCCATCGACATTGAGATGATCAAGGGGGCAAAAAATATCTTCCTGGGCGGCGAGGGCCTGTTCAACACCGTCATCACCGGCCCCGGAAAAATCGTCCTGCAGACCATGCCCGTGCAGAAAACGGCCATGCAGCTGTATCAGTTCATGCCGCACCCTTCTTCCAACTGACGGATCCGAAAACACTGACGGATCTGAAAACATACCGGTCGGGCAGAGAAATTTTCTTCCCCTGTCCGATGACGCGGTGCGCACAGAATGCAGACCGGGCCGGAGAAACCTCCGGCCCGGCCAATTTTACTGTTTCCTTTTTTTTCCTGTTTTATTTCACTTCCACCTTGCTGTTGAAATGATCCAGCAGAAGCGCCAGCACGATGCCCACAGCGATACAGATCAGGTTCACCGCAGCCGCCCCGGCAGAAGCGAAGCCGGAGAAGGGAATGATCATCACCGTAGCCGCGATGACAATTCCGATGATCCCGTGGAACGCGATGGAATAAAAATGATCGAACAGGGCGTTGACCGCCTTCGCCAGACAGATCACCGTCACCAGCGCGCCGATCCCTCCCGGGATCAGGACGCCGAAATCCAGATGGCCGATCCCGTCCACAAAGGGCGTGTACAGGCCGAGAGGCATCAGCAGCGTGGAAAAGCTCATGCCCGGAGCGATCACGCTCAGCGCCAGGCAAAAGCCGCAGAACAGATACCAGACGAAATTCGGGGTGATCGTAACGTTCAGCCAGGCAAGCGCTCCCAGCAGCACGAAAATAAACACCATGCATACCGCCATGGAAATCCAGGAACCGGCGCTCCTTCCCTTCTCCCCGGCCTCCCGGAACAGAGAAGGCAGCATGCCTGTGATCAGCCCGATGAAAAGACACACGGAAGGATCCGGATATTTTTCCAGGAAAAAGGCCAGCAGATTGGCGATCCCCAGAAAGCCCACCACGCCGCCGATCCCGTATGGAATCAGAAGGGGCACATGGGTCTTAAAGCGGGCGAAGGGATTGGACAGAAACTCCATCGCCGGCTTGTATACGCCGAATACCACGGCGAGCACGCCGCCCGAAATGCCGGGCAGCACCGCGCCAAGGCCGATCAGCGCCCCCTGAATGATGTGATAGACGATCAGAAACGGATTGGACCCGCTTCCCTGTGTTTTTTTCATTTCCGTTTTGCTCATAACAGTCTCCATTTGATATTTTTTTATTTTGCCCGAACGGCCCCTCTGGCAGCCGTTCGGGACGCTTTTGGGCCCCGGGAAGGAACCGGTCAAAGCCCCGTGATGCTGACCGCATGCATATATGCGTCGGAGCCGTAGGCGCAGGATACGAGCACCTGCTTCCCGCGGACAAGTACCTTACAGTTGTTCATGCTGTTTAAAACGTCCAGCTTCAGTTCCATCATCCCGCCGGCGGTGCTCAGATACAGGACATTTTCATTGGACTTTCCGTCCACGGTTCCCGCAACGCTCACCACGGCCGCCGTATTCACATTTGCCGGAGAAACGCTCTCCTTTGTCCCGACGATCCGGGAGGCGTGCAGATAAGCGTCCGAACCGCGATAGAAGGAAACCGTCACCTCCCTGCCCGGCATCAGCACTCTGCCGCCGGAGGTATCCGTCCCGCTGTCGATCACGACCTCCATCACGCCGCCGTCCGTGGACAGATACAGCAGATTCTCCTTCGTCTGATCCGTTACCTTTCCCTTCACCGTGGTGACGGAAACCCCGTTCACCGTCTCCGTGGTCACGCTCTGAGAAGCGGCGTCCGTAATGCGTACCGCATGCAGCCAGGCGTCCGAGCCTCTCGCGCAGGTTACCTGATAATCCTTTCCTGCCACCAGCACCGTGCAGCCGCTCATATCCGTCGTCGCGTCCAGCCGGATCTGCATCTCGCCCTGCGGCGTATTCAGATACAGAATATCCTCTTTCGTTTTATCGCCGATCTTTCCCGTGACGGTCACAGTGCTGGAATAGTCGATGGTGCTTGCCTCTGCGGGCGTGCTGCTCGCGATCTTCGCCGCATGCAGCCAGGCGTCCGAGCCGTAGGTCACATCCACATAAATCTCTCTGCCCGGAAGCAGGATCTTGCAGGCGCTGGCATCCGTCTGCGCGTCCAGCTTTATCTCCATCTTTCCCTGCGCGGTGGAAAGCAGAAGCACGTCCTCCGTCGTTCCGGAAAGGATCGTCCCGTGTACCGTCGCGATCACCTCCGCCGCCCTGATCTGCAGCGCGCCGGCCGGAAGAAACACTGACAGAAGCATCACGCAGACAAGCAGAACCGCGATCCCGTTTCCTGTTTTTTTCCTGAACATGGTCATCCTCCTTTGTCCTTATTTCAGCGCCGTTTCCGGCATCTGTATCCTCCGCAATCAGATCCATCATATAATATTTGCCCCGCAAAAGCAACCGCTTTCCGACGTTCCGGTCCACGAAAAACGAAAAAAGCGTGGACGCTTCCATTTTCCTGATGTAAAATAAATATGGCTTTATTTTTCGCAGCGTATTTTATGAGCAGCAAAAGGAGCACACGCCGTTTTCCGGCCTCATGCTCCGGAATGAAGGATTTTATGGAGAAAAAAGAAGACAGTGACAACAAATGCATAAGCCCGGCGGATACGTCCGATTCCCACGTCTATCTGGAGACGCACGGAGATTTCCGGATGCGCGAGCTGGATAACGACGATCTGGAGCAGTTCAACGCCCTTCTCACCTACGCCTTTCAGGTGACCTCCTACGAGCTTCTTCAGACGGGCTGGCAGCAGGATGAATTCATCTCTGCCAAGCGCCCCATGCTGGAGAAGGCCTATGTTCTCGGATGGTTTTACAAGGACCGGCTGGCGTCCATGATCGTGGTCTATTCCATGAAGGTGAACATCCACGACAATATCATGGAAATGGGCGGCATCACCGGCGTCGCCACCTACCCGGAATACACGGGCAGGGGCCTGATCCATTCCCTGATGCGCCGGGCCATCAACTACATGCACGATCAGGAGTTCCCGATCTCCTTCCTCTATCCTTATTCCATACCCTTTTACCGGAAGATGGGCTGGGAGATCGTATCCGACAAGATCACCTTTACCATCCGGGATACCCAGCTGCCGAAGCCCCGTCCGGTGGAAGGCATGGTGGAACGAGTCAGCGAGGACTCGGAGGATTTTCATAACGTATATTCCTATTTCGCCGTCCAGCGCCACGGCGCGCTGATCCGCGACAGCCTGGCCTGGGATGAATACTGGCGCTGGGAAAACGACGACATGATCGTCGCCGTTTATTATAATAAAGAACATAAGCCCCTGGGCTATATCGTCTACTACATCGCGAACGAGATCTTCCATATCAAGGAAATGGTCTATCTGAACATCGAAGCCAATTACGGTCTGTGGAATTATATCACCGCCCATTTTTCCATGATCACCCAGGTGGTGGGAGACAACTATTCCGGCGAGCCCATGGCCTACCTGCTGGAAGACAGCGAGATCACGGAAACCGTATCCCCCTACATCATGGCGCGGATCATCGACGCGGAAGCCTTCCTGCGGGAATATCCCTGGCAGGTCCAGCCCGAGGACTTCCGCATCCATTTCCGGGTGACGGACGAAATGGCTCCCTGGAATACCGGCGATTATCTGGTCTCCTGGAAGGGCGGCGAGACCCGCTGCGAACGGGTGGAAAACAACCAGTCCATCAACGTGGTGGAGCTGGACATCAACACCCTCACCACCATGCTTATGGGCTACAAGCGCCCCAGCTATCTGTACGAGCACGAAAAGATCCGGACCGAATACTACATGCTCACCTGGCTGGAACGGCTGATCCCGGTGGAAAAGCCCTACTTTTCGGATTATTTTTAATCCTTTTTCCAGACGCTCCGGATGGCCGCATGCGGTGCCGGTCCGGCCAGGGGCTGCGCTGTCACGAAATCAGAAGGAGAATCACATGGCAGGAACGATTGCAGTAGGCATACAGGATTTTGAAAAACTGCGCCAGGGGAATTATTTTTATATAGATAAAACGGACTTCATCCGTCAATGGTGGGAAAGCGGAGACGATGTGACGCTCATCACCCGTCCCCGCCGGTTTGGAAAAACCCTCACCATGAATACGCTGGAATGTTTTTTTTCCGTTGCATATCGGGACCGCGGAGAACTCTTTGAGGGGCTTTCCATCTGGCAGGAAGAAAAGTTCAGAAAGCTTCAGGGGCAATGGCCGGTTATCTTTTTAAGCTTTGCGGATATCAAGGAAACCTCCTTTTCTTCTGCACGCAAGAAAATCTGCCAGACCATTGTGGACCTTTATAACCGCTTCTCC
Organism: Candidatus Eisenbergiella pullistercoris; assembly: GCA_019115665.1. GTDB lineage: Bacteria > Bacillota > Clostridia > Lachnospirales > Lachnospiraceae > Eisenbergiella > Eisenbergiella pullistercoris. Next base: position 30,683 of record DXDD01000040.1, read on the forward strand.
TTTCTTCCGGAGAAGGCGCCGTTAACGGCTTCCGAGCGGGAATTCTGGAATAAAATCTCTTATGATATGGAAAATTATGTCGCTACCCTTTCCCTGAAGGCTCTTTCCGGATATCTTTACCGCCATTACGGGAAAAAGGTCATCCTTCTTCTGGACGAATATGATACTCCTCTCCAGGAGGCCTGGGTGTCCGGATACTGGGAGGAGCTCTCCGATTTCATGCGAAGTCTTTTCAATGCTTCTTTCAAGACCAATCCCTTTCTGGAACGGGCGGTCATGACCGGTATCACCCGCGTAAGCAGGGAGTCGATCTTCTCCGATCTGAACAATCTGAAGATCGTAACCACCACTTCGGAGGAATACGCGGACAGCTTTGGCTTCACTCAGGAAGAAACCCGCGGCGCGCTGATGGAATATGGATTCGGGGAAAAGGCCGATGAAATCAGAAAATGGTATGACGGCTTTACCTTCGGTTCAAAATCCGATATTTACAATCCCTGGTCCGTTATCAACTTTCTCGATACCGGAAAAACAGCTCCCTATTGGGCAAACACCAGCTCCAACAGCCTGGTCGGAAAACTGATCCGGGAAGGGAGCCGGAAAATCAAAACCGCCTTTGAAGATCTCCTGCAGGGCCGGAGTCTGATCACAGAAATCGATGAACAGATCGTTTACAGTCAGCTCGGGCAGAATGAAACTGCAATCTGGAGCCTTCTTCTTGCGGCCGGATATCTGAAGGTAGAAAGCTATCAGGCCTTCACCACAAGGGAGGACATCTGGAAAGAGGAATACGTCCTGACGCTGACGAATTTTGAAGTAACGCTGATGTTCCGCCGCCTCATCCACGACTGGTTCGGCCCTGCCTCCGCCGACTACAACGATTTTCTCCCGGCGCTTCTTGACGGCGATGTGGAAGCGATGAACGCCTACATGAACCGGATCACGCTGGAAACCTTCAGCTTTTTTGACGCGGGGAAAAATCAGCCGGAGCGCTTCTACCATGGCTTCGTTCTGGGACTTCTGGTGGAGCTGTCCGGCCGTTACCGCATCACCTCCAACCGGGAAAGCGGCTTCGGCCGCTATGATATCTGCCTGGAGCCGGTCTCCCCGCAGGATGATGCCATCCTCCTGGAATTCAAGGTCTTTAACCCCCAGCGGGAAAAGAGCCTGTCCGACACGGTAAAGGCTGCTCTGAGACAGATTGAAGAAAAGGATTATTCCGCCGTTCTGAGGCAGAAGGGAATTGCCAAAGAACGCATCCGAAAATACGGCTTTGCCTTTGAGGGAAAAACGGTGCTGATCGGGGGCGGGGAGGAAGCAGAGTTTGAAGCCTCTCTGGACGAAGCGCAGAAATGGGCGGCTTCCGTTGGCTATTCTGAAAGCGACATCAATGATAAAATCAAATCTGCCAGAAGGAAGAGAAAAAATAGATAAGCCGGAAAGAGTGTGCGTCCCTTTTCAAGATAAGTAGTGATGGCTCAAACTCCGTCGGTTTCACCAAAGCAAATTCAAAGGGAGTGTCAAACCTTGAAATAAACGTACCGCTATTTTATCATAAATGATATAAAAGATTGACAAAAAGCAACCCTTGGTTGCGGAAGCTTCCATGATTGCGCTAAACGGTTCTGGCGTAATACTGATCCTTTGTATCCTTTCGATGGCCATAGGTCTGATACTGATATTGCGGAAGAAATGAACTGGAGGAAACGCATATGAAAAAGGTAAGCTATCTATTTATTGTTCTTGCGATCCTGCTCTCTGACATGATGTGTGCAGTGGTTGCATATAATTACTGTACCTTACAGTGGGGCGGGCAATATGCCGGGTATAGCGCGCCGGCCAGCACAGCATTTTTATACGTTATTCCGTACTGGATCGGAATCATATTCTGTATTATTTTGGCATGTGTTTTTCATAAAAAACAGGAAAATAAAAAATAAATGTATATTCAGCAAAAGGGTATGCCCCATCTGGAGGGCATACCCTTTTTGTCTATATTCACCAATAGTTTTCAATTTTCCTTGAAATCACTACTCATCTTAAAAAGGGAGGAGTGTGC
>DXDD01000041.1 GCA_019115665.1 Candidatus Eisenbergiella pullistercoris
GTCAGGGCCTTTCCGCATTTCATACAGACGGACATTACAGATCGACCACCTTTGCGCGGTAGACCTCACAGCCGAAGGGAGGCAGCTCCCGGATCACCGTGGAATTTTCCACGCGGAAATCTTCCTTCGTCCAGACCTCGTGCATGTCCAGAGTCTTTCCGGTGGAGAAGCCAAGGCCGATCTCGTCCAGATTGAAGCGGGCGGCGGCCTTCTCTTCGCTCAGGTTGAACAGGCCGATGGCAACGTCGCCGTTTTCCAGCTGGCGGGAGTAAATGACCATGTCGTCCCCGCTCCAGATGCCGTTCAGCTTTACCGGCTGGCGGCAGGCCCTGTCCTGATTGATGGCAATGAGCTCGTCGTTGCAGAGGATCTCCTTCGTCGCTTCATTCATCTTCCGGATGTCGCAGCCGATCATCAGCGGGGAGCCGAGCAGCGCCCAGATGGAATAATGGGTCTTATACTGCGTATCCGTGCAGCCCTTCAGGCCCACGTTTCCCTCGCCGTACATGCCCACGATCAGCATGTCCATGTCGTTAAAGCAGCCCACCCCGTTGTAGGGATGCAGCTTCTCCTGCTGCTTCGTCAGATCCTTTACGGATTCCCAGGTATCGAAAATATCTCCGGTGGAACGCCACATGGAGGCCGCAGACGTTTTGATCCATTCGTGGGTCTGGTCGCTTCCCCAGGAGCAGGCGGAAAACAGGATGTCCCGTCCGCAGTTTTCCAGAGCCAGTCCCATCCTGCGGTAGAGATACTGGCCGTGAATGATGGGGCTGTGATAGCAGTAATCGTACTTCAGAAAATCCACGCCCCACTCCGCAAAGGTTTTCGCGTCGATGAACTCATGCTCGAAGCTGCCCGGATAACCCGCGCAGGTCAGATTTCCGGCGCAGGAGTACATGCCGAACTTCAGCCCCTTACTGTGCACATAATCCGCCACAGCCTTCATGCCGTTCGGAAACTTCTCCGGATCCGGCACCAGCCTCTCATTTTCATCTCTGGTCTTTAAGGACCAGCAGTCATCGATGACCAGGTATTCATATCCCTTTGCCAGCAGTCCGCTCTCTGCCATCACGTCCGCCGTTTCCTTAATCAGTTCCTCATTGATGTTCGCCCCGAAGGTGTTCCAGGAATTCCACCCCATGGGCGGCGTCAGCTTTACCATATTGTCTCCTCCTTGTTTTTTTGTTTCTATTTTAAGTTCCTGTTCCGTTTTCTGCTATGCAGATTGTTTCCTGTCATTGTATTTTTGTTTCCTTCGCGGTATCTGATCGCACGGTATGCACAGCTCACTGCGATGCTGTTCGCTGCCCCTCTGCGCGGCCGCCCTCCGGGCTTATCTGATTGCGCGATACGCACAGCTCATGGCGACGCCGTTCGCTGCCCCTCCGCGCGGCCGCCCTCCGGGCTTATCGCGCAAAAGAAGCTGCCCGGCAGCGAAACCGGACAGCTTTCCCTGAATTTCCCGTTATTCTTTTCCTTCTTCCACAACCTTCTGGATAAAGGCGGCAAGCTCCTGGCTTCCCAGGTCGCCGTCGTCGCGGCTTCTGACGGAAACCGTTCCGGTCTCCTCTTCCTTCTGTCCCACGATGAGCATATAGGGCACCTTCTCCATCTGGGCGCTGCGGATCTTGTAGCCGATCTTTTCATCGCGCTGGTCCATCTCGCAGCGGATGCCGGCGTCTTTCAGTTTCTTTAAAATCTCCTCTCCGAATCCAAAGAATTTCTCGGAGATGGGAAGCACCTTCACCTGCACCGGAGCCAGCCATACCGGGAACTTGCCCGCGTAATGCTCGATCAGAATGCCGATGAAACGCTCAAGTGCTCCATATACTACACGGTGGATCATGATCGGGCGATGCTTCTCGCCGTCCGCTCCCATATATTCCGCCTCAAAGCGCTGCGGAAGCTGGAAGTCGAGCTGGATGGTTCCGCACTGCCAGGTTCTTCCAAGGGAATCGGTCAGATGGAAATCAATCTTCGGGCCATAGAACGCGCCGTCTCCTTCATTCACCACATATCCTTTTCCGACCTCATCCAATGCCTTACGAAGCGCATCGGTTGCAATCTCCCAGTCCTCGTCGCTTCCCATGCTGTCTTCGGGTCTGGTGGACAGTTCCATATGATAGGTCAATCCAAAACGGCTGTAAACCTCGTCGATCAGGCGCATTACACCCTTGATCTCATCTGTAATCTGTTCGCGGGTCATGAAGATATGCGCATCATCCTGAGTGAAGCAGCGCACGCGCATCAGGCCGTGCAGCTGGCCGGACTTTTCATGACGGTGCACCAGTCCCAGCTCGCCGATACGAAGCGGCAGGTCACGGTAGGAACGGGGCTGGGATTTGTAAACCAGCATGCCGCCCGGGCAGTTCATGGGCTTCACCGCGTAATCCTCGTCGTCGATCACGGTGGTGTACATGTTTTCCCGGTAATGATCCCAGTGTCCGGAGGTCTCCCAGAGCTTCCGGTTCAGGATGATGGGCGTGGAGATCTCCTGATAGCCCTCTCTGTCATGCAGTCTTCTCCAGTAATCGATCAGGATGTTCTTCAGCACCATTCCCTTGGGAAGGAAGAACGGGAATCCGGGGCCTTCCTCCATGATGGTGAAAATGCCCAGCTCCTTTCCCAGCTTGCGGTGATCCCGCTTCTTCGCCTCCTCGATCCGGTCCAGATACTCCTTCAGCTGCTCCTTATCCGGGAAGGAGGTGCCGTAGATTCTGGTGAGCATCTTGTTCTTTTCACTGCCTCGCCAGTAGGCTCCCGCCAGGCTGGTGAGCTTGATCGCCTTCACATATTTGGTGTTGTCCAGATGCGGGCCCGCGCACAGATCCACGAACTCGCCCTGACGGTAAAAGCTGATCACCGCGTCCTCCGGCAGATCCTCGATCAGCTCCACCTTGTAGTCCTCGTTTCTCTCCTTCATGAAGGCAATCGCCTCATCTCTGGTAAGCGTGAAGCGCTCCAGCGGCAGACGCTCCTTCACGATCTTCTTCATTTCCTTTTCAATGGCGGAAAAATCCTCGCTGGAGATGGGCTCCTTGAACTCAAAATCATAGTAGAAGCCGTCTTCGATCGCCGGCCCGATCGCCAGCTTCGTGTCCGGATACAGGCGCTTTACCGCCTGAGCCAGAATGTGGGAGGTGGTGTGGCGGAAGGTCCACGCCCCGTCCTTCTCCGTAAATTCCTGTTCTCCTCTGCTTCCGTCCTTCAGAATCACATCCATTTTTGCAGTCTCCTTTCCAAACTAAAATACCCTTAGAAAAACGGTCCTCCGTTCTTCTAAGGGTGCAGTCCTCAATTCTCATGCGCGACGCACGGTTCCACCTTAACTTTTCACTTCAGATTCTTCCAAATCCTCATCCTTAACGCGGGTTCACGTCTGCACTTTCGGAAACGCTTCCTTAAATGACAGGATCAGATACCTGACAGAAAGCTGCTTCCTTCCTGCAGCGGCTCCGGAGCGGTCTTCCCCGTGCCCGGCATACAGGGACTTCCAGCGTTATGTCCCATTCTCTGGTCTATGCCCGCGGCAGGCTACTCTTTCCTTCATCGCCTTTTCGTTATCAGTATACTAGCATCCGCAGAATTGAAAGTCAACAACTTTTTGGGGATGGCAGCCATGCAGTTTCCAGTGTTTTGTCCTATGCCAGCTCCTCCGGCTCCTCCAGCGCCTGTTCATATCTGTCCAGAATGATGTTCTGGATGCTTTCCCTGGTCGCCTGGTTGATCGGATGAGCGATATCCCGGTATTCTCCGTCCGTGGCCTTTTTGCTGGGCATTGCAATAAACAGCCCTTTCTCGCCTTCAATTACCTTTATGTCGTGTACCACAAACTCATCGTCAATCGTAATGGATACGATCGCTTTCATCTTTCCTTCCCTGGTGATCTTACGCACACGTACGTCTGTAATCTTCATGTGAGTTCCCCCTTTTATCTTCAGATGACATATCTTTCGTTTTTCTCAACCACAATCTTGATTCCATCTTCGCCCTTGTAATAGGTATTGGCCCGGATCGTATCCCGGCTCTCTACGATGCAGTTCTCAATATGTGTGTTGTCGCCGATATATACGTCATTCAAGATAATGGAATTCTTGATGTAGCAGTTATTGCCGATAAAGGATTTTTTGAAAATAACGGAATCCTCCACCGTTCCGTTGACGATGCAGCCGCTGGAAATCAGGCTGTTGGATACCTTTACGCCGACGTTGTACTTCGCGGGCGGAAGGTCGTCCACCTTGGAATAGATATCCGGATACTGACGGAAGAAATAGTTCCGGATCTCCGGCTTCAGGAAATCCATGTTGGCGGCGAAATAGTCCTCCACCGATGCGATATTGCGCCAGTATTCCTTAATCTTATAGCCGTAGATCCTCTTCTGATTCTTATAGCGGATCAGGATATCCTTAACGAAGTCGTACCGGTCCTCCATCGCGCAGCGCTCGATCATCTCGATCAGAAGCCTTCTGCGGATCACATAGATGCCGCAGGAGATCGTGCTGGACTTTGCCACGATGGGCTTCTCCTCAAACTCCTCGACCCTGCTGTCCTCATTCATCTTGATGGTGCCGTAGCGCTCCAGATTGGTCCCGGCGGGCATCTCCTTGCAGACGATGGTGATATCCGCCTTCTTGTCAATGTGATATTCCAGAACCTTATTATAATCCATCTTGTACACGCAGTCGCCGGAGGCGATGACCACATAGGGCTCATGGCTGCTCTTTAAGAAGGAGAGGTTCTGATACATGGCGTCCGCCGTTCCTCTGTACCAGAAGCTGTTGTCCGCCGTCACCGTAGGGGTGAACAGGAACAGGCCGCCCTGCTTGCGCCCGAAGTCCCACCACTTGGAGGAATTCAGATGCTCGTTCAGGCTTCTGGCGTTGTACTGCGTGAACACGCCGACCTTCTGGATATGAGAGTTGGTCATATTGCTGAGCGCGAAGTCGATGCTTCGGTAGCTGCCCGCGATCGGCATAGCCGCGATAGCCCTTTTCCGGGAAAGCTCCTTCATCCTGTGGTTGTTGCCGCCGGCCAAAATAATTCCTATCGCTCTCACTTTTCCTCACCTGCCTTAATGATAGATTTTCCGCCGGGAAGGATCCCGTCCGGGTAGTCCGCGCTCTCCGTCACGCCGAAAACGACCGTGTTCTTCCCGATGGAAACGCCCTTGGGGATCACGCTCTTTTCCCCCACGGTGGCGATGCCGCTGTTGTAAATGTGAGGGGCGATATCGTTCTCGGCCTCTTCGCCGATTCCCAGCTTCACGCCGTCTCCGATGGAAACATTCTCCGCCACGATGGCCTTGTTCAGCTCGCAGCCTTCTCCCACCACCGTATTGTTCATCACAATGGAATCCCGGATCACGGTTCCCTTCCCGACCACCACGCCGCAGCCGATGACGGAATTGTAGATCTGTCCGGCGATCTCGCTCCCCTCGCCGACGATGCTCCGCTCGATCACACCCTCCGGAGCGATGTACTGAGGCGGAAGGATCTCGCTCTTGGTGTAGATCTTCCAGTATTCCTCATACAGGTTGAACTCCGGCACGATATCGATCAGCTCCATATTGGCTTCCCAGTAGGAATTCAGGGTTCCCACATCCTTCCAGTAGCCGTTAAATTCATACGCGTACATCGGTGCTCCATTTTCATGGCAGTAGGGGATGACATGCTTTCCGAAATCCAGGTTGGGCTGGGATGACCTGGCGATCAGAGCTTCCTTCAGCGTCTTCCAGTTGAAGATATAGATGCCCATGGAAGCCAGATTGCTTCTGGGATTTGCAGGCTTTTCCTCAAAGTCCGTGATCTTTCCGTTCTCGTCCGTGATCATGATGCCGAACCGCTTCGCTTCCTCCATCGGCACGGGCATGACCGCGATCGTGCATTCCGCGTTATGCTGCTTGTGGTAATCCAGCATCACCTCGTAATCCATCTTGTAGATGTGGTCTCCGGACAGGATCAGAACATAATCCGGGTTAAAACTCTCCATATAGTCGATGTTCTGATATATGGCATTCGCCGTTCCGGTATACCACTCGCTGTTCTCGCTCTTCTCATAAGGGGGAAGGACGGTAACGCCGCCGATATTCCGGTCCAGATCCCAGGGAATGCCGATCCCGATATGCGTATTCAGCCGCAGCGGCTGATACTGGGTAAGCACCCCCACCGTATCCACACCGGAATTGATACAGTTGCTCAGCGGAAAGTCTATGATCCGGTACTTCCCGCCGAAGGATACCGCCGGCTTCGCAACCTTGGAAGTCAGGACGCCCAGTCTGCTTCCCTGACCGCCTGCCAGCAGCATCGCAATCATTTCTTTCTTTACCATGTCATCACCTCATGTTCCTGCATCACGTATTGCATAGATTTACGTACATTTACGTAAGAAGATTATAACACAGGGCTGTACAAAAGTGAATAATTATTTACAGTTTCTTTCAGCGAAAATGGGCAAATTTAGTAGAAAATTTACATATTTCTTTTCCCGCCATTTCCCTTCTTGTGTGTTTTTAATAGTTTTGCAGCCTTCTTTTCCCGGGCTTTTTCTTGTATTTTCAACAAAAAAAATTCCCTATTGGTTTTTTGGCCCGCAGTGCGTATAATACATATCAGAACGAGAAAGGAAGGTTATTTCCATGTCGCAGATACAGGATATTTATCAGGTAGATTTCAGCCGTCCGATCCATGTCTATTTCATCGGCATCGGCGGCATCAGCATGAGCGGTCTTGCGGAGATCCTGCTTTCCGAAGGCTTTACCGTGTCCGGCTCGGACTGGAGCCGCACGCCGCTGACCGAACGTCTGGAAAGCCAGGGGGCCGCCGTCCACTACGGCCGGCCGCAGAAGGCGGAAAACATCGAGGACGATGTGGATCTTGTGGTCTATACCGCCGCCGTCCATCCAGATAACCCGGAATATCAGGAAACCCTGCGCCGGCAGCTCCCGCATCTCACCCGCGCCCAGCTTCTGGGGCAGATGATGAAGAACTACCGGCTGCCCGTCGCCGTCAGCGGAACCCACGGAAAAACCACCACCACCTCCATGATCGCCGAGATCCTGGTCGCGGCGGACACGGATCCCACCATCTCGGTGGGCGGCGTGCTGAAGGACATCGGCGGGAATATCCGTGTGGGATCCTCGGAGCTTTTTGTGACGGAGGCCTGCGAATATACCAACAGCTTCCTGAGCTTTTTCCCCAGGGTGGGCATCATCCTGAACGTGGAAGAGGATCATCTGGACTTTTTTAAAGACCTTGACGATATCCGCTCCTCCTTCCGCCGGTTTGCGCAGCTCATCCCTGAGGACGGCCTTCTTATTATAAATGGTTCCATCCCGCGGCTTTCTGAGATCACGGAGGGGCTTTCCTGCCGCGTTGTCACCTTCGGTCCCTCTCCGGAAAACGACTACTTCTTCACGGACATCACCCATGACGACATGGCGCGCGCCTCCTTTACGCTGCGTTTTCACGAAAAAGACCTTCCCGTCCGCCTCGGAGTGCCGGGCGAGCACAACATCGCCAACGCGGCGGCGGCTCTGGCCCTGGCGGATTATCTGGGGCTGGATATGGAAGGGGCGGCGGAAAGCCTGCACGGCTTTACCGGAACCGACCGGCGTTTTGAATACAAGGGCGAGCTGCACGGCGTCACCGTCATCGACGATTACGCCCATCATCCCACGGAGATCGAAGCGACCCTGAAGGCCGCGGCCGATTACCCCCACCGGACCCTCTGGTGCGTGTTTCAGCCGCATACCTACAGCCGCACGAAAGCCTTTTTCCACGATTTTGCGCGCGCCCTTTCCCATGCGGACCGGGTGATCCTTGCGGACATCTATGCTGCGCGGGAAACCGATACCCTGGGCGTCAGCTCGGCTCTGCTCTGCCAGGAGATCCGGGATCTGGGAACGGACTGCCATTATTTTCCTTCCTTTGAGGAAATCGAAAAATTTATCCTGGAAAATTGCATCCCCGGCGACCTGTTGATAACTATGGGGGCCGGAAACGTTGTAAACATTGGAGAAGACCTTCTGGGACAATAGTTATCCACAATATCCACATTTTTCATGTGTATGAAAGATGTGGATATTCTTTTCCGTTTTACCTGGATTTTACACAAAAATCCACATTTTCCACAGTATCCACAATTTGCCGGAAAGCCCGCAGCTGCCGGGTTTTTCAGCAAAATGACGGTTCCTTTTTTAAGGGGCGTATGATATAATGCACTTGCTTAAAATGTGAGTGGATTTTACATAGTGGAAAACAGGTGAGATTATGAGACGTCTGAAAATCTGTCAGGATGGCTGCGCCGGCGTTACGGTCGTGTCCAACCGTTTTATTGACGAGTTCATGCCGCAGGCCAACGATGCGCAGCTTAAAATATATCTGTATCTTCTCCGCGCGGTAAGCGCGGGCCTTCCTCTGGATATTTCCGAGATCGCCGACGCCTTCAACCATACGGAGAAGGATGTGATGCGCGCGCTGAAATACTGGGAAAAGCGCGGCGTGCTCCTGATGGAATGCGATACGGACGGAAACCTTTCCGGCCTGCGGCTTTGCGACCTTTCCGGCTCTGCGTCCGCGCAGCAGAAGGATGCGGCTGCCCCGGCGGCGTCCGCCGCTTCGGATCCTGCCGTTTCAGCTCCCGCAGCTTCCGACGGCTCCCGGACATCCGGGAAGGATCTCAAGCCGTCCTATTCTCTGGACGAGCTGAAGGCCTTCCAGCAGAAGGATTCCGCCGCCCAGCTTCTGTTCATCACGGAGCAGTATCTGGGAAGAACGCTCAGCCCCTCCGACGTGAGATCCATCCTTTTCTTCTCGGACAGGCTGCATTTTTCCGACGATCTGATCGACTATCTCCTCCAGTACTGCGTGGAACGCGGGAAAAAGGATTTCCGCTATATTGAAAAAGTCGCCGTCAGCTGGGCGGAGGCCGGTGTGACCACTCCCGCCGAAGCGGAAAAGCAGGCTGTAAAATATGATAAAACCGTCTATACCATCATGAATGCGCTTGGCAAAACGAACGCCCCCACCAGACGGGAGGCCGAGTTTATCCGCCGCTGGCGGGAGGACTACGCGCTTGAGCCTTCCATCATTCTGGAGGCCTGCGGGCGCACGGTCCTGGCCACGGACAGGCATCGTTTTGAATACGCGGACAAAATCCTTTCTTCCTGGAAGGACGCCGGCGTACGCCATCTGTCCGACATCGCCCGGCTGGACGAAGGCTTTCAGAAGGAAAAGCCTGCCAGACAGGGACGGGAACGTTCTGCGGACCGGTACAACCGTTTCATGCAGAACAGCTATGATTACGACGCTCTGGAAAAGGAACTGCTGCACATCTGAGCGCCGGTTTTATCTGAAGGAGAACAGCCTTGGCTTTATCAAATACGCAGTACAACACGATCATGAGGGTATATGAGCAGAAGCAGACGAAAAACCGCCACGTGAGGGAGGACAGGCTCAGATATGTTTACGCCAACGTGAAGGGCTACCGCCTGCTGGACGAATCCGTGGCCACGCTCTCCGTTTCCCAGGGCAAAAAGCTTCTGAACGGAGATCCCGATGCTCTGACCGTGCTGAAGGAACAGCTCCGTCAGCTCAGCCGGGACAAAAAGGAGCTTCTCAGGAAGGCCGGCCTTCCCGACGATTATCTGGAGCCGGTTTACGACTGCCCGGACTGCCGGGATACGGGCTACGTCAACGGACGGAAGTGCCACTGCTTCCGTCAGGCGGAGATCGCCCTGCTCTATCAGCAGTCCAATCTGAAGGAAATCCTGGAAAAGGAAAATTTTGACACCCTTTCCTATGACTATTTCGATGCGGACAGCCTTCCCGCCTTTCAGGCCGCCGTCCGCATGTGCCGGGATTTCGCTTCCTCCTTCGGCTCCTCCGGCCGCAGCCTCTTCTTCTACGGAACCGTCGGCACGGGAAAAACCTTTTTAAGCAACTGTATCGCCAGAGAGGTGATCGAAGGCGGACATTCCGTGATCTATTTCAGCGCGTCCATGCTGTTCGACATGCTCTCGCGCAATGCCTTTGATATAAAGAGACAGGATAACCTGGACTATTTATATAATGACCTTTACAACTGTGACCTGCTGGTCATCGATGATCTGGGAACGGAGCAGAGCACGCCCTTTACGCTTTCCCATCTTTTCACCGTTCTGAACGAACGCATCAGCCGGAAAAAGAGCATGATCATCTCCACCAATCTTTCGCTCCCCGAGCTGAAGGAACGGTACCAGGACAGGATCTTCTCCAGGATCACCAGCAGCTTTGACTTCTGCAAGCTCACAGGCCCGGACATCCGGATGTGCAGAAAACGATTCACAAACAGAAAGTGAGGACTCCCATGGCGGAAGAAAAAAGAAACTTGGAAACGATCCCGGCCGGCTCTCTTGGGATCATCCCCCTGGCAGGCTGCCAGACCCTCGGCGAGCAGGTGGACCATTATCTCGTAAAATGGCGCCGGGAGCGGGAAAGCGAGCATAAAAACAGCCTGATCTTCTCCGGCTATCAGCGCGATTCCTATCTGCTCAACAGCAAGGTGCCCCGTTTCGGGACCGGCGAAGGAAAGGGCGTCATTCAGGAGTCCGTCCGCGGAATGGATCTTTACCTCCTTGTGGATGTGGTCAACCACAGCCTGACCTATTCCCTGTTCGGCCAGGAAAACCACATGTCTCCGGACGACCATTATCAGGACCTGAAGCGCATCATCTCCGCCGTAGGCGGAAAGGCCCGCAGGATCAACGTGATCATGCCCTATCTCTACGAGGGCAGGCAGCATAAGCGCACCAGCCGGGAATCCCTTGACTGCGCCATCGCCCTGCAGGAGCTGATCCACATGGGCGTGGAGAACATCATCACCTTCGACGCCCATGATCCCAGAGTGCAGAACGCCATTCCTCTGCACGGCTTTGAGACCGTTCAGCCCGCCTACCAGTTCATCAAGAACCTGCTTCGCAATCAGAAGGATCTGATCATCGACGCCGACCACATGATGGTCATCAGCCCGGACGAAGGCGGCATGAGCCGCGCCATCTACATCGCCAACGTGCTCGGACTGGACATGGGCATGTTCTATAAGAGACGCGACTACACCCGCATCGTCAACGGCCGCAACCCCATCGTCGCCCATGAATTCCTGGGCTCCGACGTGGAGGGCAAGGACATGCTCATCATCGACGACATGATCTCCTCCGGCGAAAGCGTCCGCGAGGTCGCCGCAGCCCTGAAAAAGAGAAAGGCGCGCAAGATCTTCGTCTGCGCCACCTTCGGCCTGTTCACCAACGGACTGGACGCTTTCGACAAGGCCTATAAGGACGGCATCATCGACCGCGTGCTGACCACCAATCTGATCTATCAGCCCCAGGAGCTTCTGGAGCGCGAATGGTACGTCAGCTGCAGCATGAGCAAATACGTGGCTTATCTGATCGATACGCTCAATCACGACACCTCCATCAGCGATCTGTTAAGCCCCAACGAAAAGATTCAGAAGCTTCTCGGCAAGTACCGGAACGGAAAGCTCTGATTCTTCCCGCGCAGGCCCGTAAGACCCCCGGTCTTTCGGGGCCTGCCGGCGGTCACCGCCGTAAAATGTGCCGAGTGTTCGCAACCTTCCACTCGTATAAACAAAACTAAAGGAGAAAAGAAAAATGAACAAGAAAAGCATTCACCTGCTCACCCAGGCGGCGATGATCGCCGCTCTCTACGTTGTGCTCACCTTTATCGCCAACGCCTTCGGCCTCGCAAATTATGCGGTTCAGGTCCGTTTCTCGGAAGCTCTTACCATTCTTCCCCTGTTCACTCCCGCCGCCATCCCGGGGCTGTTCGCCGGCTGTCTGATCAGCAACATCCTCACGGGCTGCGCTCTTCCTGACATCGTTTTCGGTTCCGCCGCCACGCTCATCGGCGCGCTGGGAACCTGGAAGCTGGCAAAGCTTTTCCCCGATAAGCGGTTTCCCGCTCCCATTCCCCCTATTGTGGCAAATACCGTCATCGTTCCCTTTGTCCTGCGCTATGCCTATGGGATCCGGCCGCTGTGGCTTTCCTTTCTGACGGTGGGAGCGGGAGAGATCATTTCCTGCGGTATCCTCGGTCTGCTGCTTGCCTGCACGCTGAACCGGTACCGGACCCGGCTGTTTTCCTGAAGCCTGCCGTGCCGTTTACTGCTCCGGTATTTTCACATAGGAGACGAAGCGGTTTCCGTTCTCTTCAAACCAGGACGCCGCGTCGCCCCGTCCCATTCGGGAAACCTGCCCGGTTCCGGGATCCATCAGAATGATGTTGTGCTCGTCGAAGCCTGTGATCAGGACTGCGCTGCCATCCTCAAGGAGAGCAAGCACCGGAATCTCTCTGTCCGGATAGTACAGAACGCTTTCCAGGCTGCAGCCGGTCAGATCCAGGGCCTGGACATCCGGCAGGTTTTCCTGCAGCACCTTCGCCACCGTTTTTCCCTGTTCCAGCAGATAGCCTGTGTTTCTCGTTATGCCCTCATAGGAAAGGATCTCGTCCAGGCAGACCTCCAGGCTGTCTCTTTCCCCGTCCGTTCCGGCCCCGTCGATCTGCGTGATCTGATTTGCCGTATGCAGCCGCTCCGTTTTCCAGATGTAGAAGCCGCTTCGCGCCGTCACACGGCCGACGCTCTCCTCCGCCAGCACAATGGCCTCTCCGGGATCCGCCGCGAAGGCCACGTCCCCATCCAGACTGTATACGTAATAAAGCTCCTCCGTTTCCTGCGACGGCGGAATTTCCACCTCTCTGCTTCCCTCATAAAGCACTTCTCCGGGCGTAAGGATCTTCAGCTGGCCGGTCTTTACGCCGGTACGAAGCCGGATCTCCGTCAGCCTGCCGTCCCGCTCCGTGTCCGAAGTGACGATCTCGCTGATCTGTCCGTCTTCCGTCCGGCTGCTTACGATCTGATCGTCCCCGCAGACGGTATAACCGCCGAAGGCGTTTCTCTCCATTCTGCTCAGAACGATCTGATTTCCGGTCATTTCGCAGCCTGTCACATAATATCCCGCTTTTTCATAGGTCATCAGAATTCCGCCGTTCTCATCCTGAATGCGCACCTGATGCATGGGAAAGATCAGGGTTCCCGTCTCGTCGCGGAAAAGATCGGTCTGTCTGGCGATTCCATAGACAAGATCCTCTCCCATGAACCCGAGGGGCAGAATATAGTTTCCCTCTCCTGCAGGAATCTCCGTCTGCTCTCCTGTGCTCAGATTCATCAGGATCAGCGACTCCGAGGCGTATCTTTCCCCGCTCTGCCACGCGATCATCCGGTTGCTCTCCGACACGCTGCAGCCGCCCGTGCTCAGATTTTCCGCCGTCATCTCCGCCGTCCAGCTGTCCAGATGCACGCAGCAGATCCGGTCGTCCAGAAGCAGATACAGCTCATTTTTCCCGTTAATATAGGCAAGCTGTTCGATCTGCGCCTTCAGGATCCCCGGAGATTTCCGGCTGGGGAGGAAGGCCAGCTCCTCCACCGTATTGGCGGATCCGTCATAAAAATAAACCTGCACGCCGCAGCTGCCCTGTCTGCGTCCGGAGCTGATATATCCGTAGGCCATGAAAAAGACGTTTCCCGCCTCGTCCACCTGCAGAATCTTAAAATTCCTGTCGTCCGGGAAGGCCCTTTCATCCAGGCTCTCCATGTCATGGAAGGAAAACAGTCTGGCCAGCCTGCTGTCCGTCACGTTCAGGCTGTAGAGCACTCCGTTCTGGGCAAAAGCCACAACATCCCCGCCTTCGCTTTCCTCCATTTCCACATCCGTATCCCGGATGCCGAGCACCACATTCTCATCCGCGAAGGAAGCTGCGTCTTCCGCAAAATATTCGCTCATGGTGCGCTCATAATCCAGCAGATACATCCTTTCCGCACCGCTTCTGATGCGGTACAGCTCCCTGACAAAGGCATACGCCTCCCGTCCGTCCCGGGGATAGCTGACCAGGTATTCCACGCTGACCGCCGCAGTCTGCCCGGTCATATCCAGGATGGTAAAGACCGGCTCCGTCTCCTGCCGCACGTCCAGACCTCCCCAGCCAAGCTGATCCATACTGCTGTGGATCGTCACACGGCCCGGCGCGGAAGCATCCCCGTCCGCATTCGTCTCCATATAGACGGCAAGGGCCGCGCAGGAAGCATCGTCAAAGGTGTCCCGGCTGAAGCCGGCCACAAAATCCAGCTTTTCCTGCACGCCGGACTCCTCCTGCTGGATCACGCGCATATAGTACAGGGCCTCTCTTCCATCCTCCAGCAGGAGCCTGAAGATCAGACTGTACTCCACGTTTTCATCGATCAGATCCTTCAGGACGATATCCGCCCGCAGAACGCCGTTCTCTTCCGTAAGCTCCGGCGCCGCGGTATCCTCCACCAGCCGGCTTCCGTCGGCGCTTCGCACCTCATAGGACAGCGCCTCCACCGGGATCCCGCAGGGAACAATTTCCACCGAAAGTCTCCGGTCCGTCCCGACCGGCAGGATCCGCCCCGTCATGGACGCCTCTTCCATCTCATACAGATAACCGTCCATCCTGTTGACGCGCAGCCCGCCCTGGTCGATATAGACCGTCGGAAGTCTGGGCGGCTCCATCTCCGCCGTCATATCCGTATTTCCTCTGTTTAACAGTATGCCGCTTACGATCAGCGCCGCCACGAAGACGACCGCGCATACGCAGCCTCTGATAATCGTTTTTTTCATGAATGCTCCTGCTTTTCCAGAAGTCTCTGCAGACAGGTATTCACATGCAGAAACTCCGTCATTTCCCTGACTCCGCTCCTTCGTTTTTCCTCATCCTTCCGTTTCACTGCCCGGATGAGGATATTCTTGGGCGTATGCTCCATATCGATGAATTCCAGGATCTGCGTCTCATATCCCTGCTCCTCCAGAAGACCGGCGCGGACCGAATCTGTCACAAGGGCGGACAGCCGCTCCCTGATCAGCCCATATTTCAGGGCAGGCTCCAGCACTTCGTTTCGGATCTGCCGGTTTACCTCATGCTGACAGCAGGGCACGGAAAGAATCACCGCCGCGTTCCATTTCACCGCCTTATACAGAGCGAAATCCGTAGCGGTATCACAGGCATGGAGCGTCACCACCATATCCACGCTGTCCGTTCCCTCAAAGTCCGCGATATCCCCCTGCAGGAAATCCAGCTTCCGATAACCGTATTTTTCCGCAAGAGCGCTGCAGCGCCGGATCACATCCGCCTTCAGATCCAGTCCGGTCACGCGGATATCCAGCCCGCAGAGCTCATGCAGATAATAATACATGGCAAAGGTCAGATAGCTTTTTCCGCAGCCGAAATCGATGATCCGCACGCAGCGGTCCTTAGGAAGTATGGGCATGATATCGGCGATAAATTCCAGAAAGCGGTTGATCTGGCGGAATTTATCATACCGGCTCTTCACCGTCCTGCCGTCCTCCGTCTGGACGCCCAGATCGATCAGGAAGGGAACGGGCTTCCCCTCCTCCAGAATATATTTTTTCTTCCGGTTATGCGCCATCCGCAGGGCATCCGGCACATTTCCCAAAGGGGCCGGCGCGCTCTCCCGCCTCCTGACCGTAACCTTTCCTTTTTTGCTCACCATCGCTTCCGCTTCAAAGCGCCGGGTCTTTACGGAAAGCTGACGGAAATCCGCCATGGCTTCAAGGACAGCCTCCCCCGCTTCTTCCTCCGTCAGATTTCTGTGAAAAACCTGATTTCCCCGGAAGCTTTCCAGCTGGAAAAGAAGTCTGTCCCGAAGCATGACCGGCCTTACCCTGAGCCGCACGTCCCCGTCCTTTTTCCGCGGGCCGCCCGCCGTCATCTGATACAGCTCTCCTGTAAGGCTTTCCTGTATGAGAGCGCGCAATTCCTCCATCTGCCGCTTCCTTTCTGCCGATCGTACCGATCACAAAAGACGGCGCAGCCGTCCCGCAAAGCCTTCCGCTTTTCCCGGACCTTCTGCGCCCCCTGCTTTCATCCGCCATACCCATTGTAATCATTTTTATCCGGATACACAACCGGCATTTTGCCGGATTTTCTCCTTCTCCGGAAAATCTCATAATAAAGAAGGATCTGGATCAGCGTTTTCCGGTCCCGGTCATCCGCCCCGCTTTCCGTTTTGGTGAAAACGGGCTCCTGATCCGGCTTCACAGAGTCCCCTTTCTCCTGCTCCTCTTCCCTGCGGATCTGTTCCTGAATGCTCTCCGCCAGCCGGAACAGGGCCAGTCTGTCGGGGTATTCGTCATAGATCATGCTGCCCCGGTAATCCAGATGATCCAGCATGCGGCTGATCCTCTCCAGGTATCTTCCCGCCTGCTCCGGATACAGCTGGATCAGATATTCCAGATCCCGCGTTACGGTATCCTCCTGAAACAGAAGCTCCGGGTAGGCCATATAAAACGGCAGTCCTCTCTGTCCCCGCCCGTTTATCCGGCTATGCTCCTTCCGCATAAGCTCCCGGTCTGAAAATTCTTTCCGCAAAAACCCCGCAGGGCCTGCTCCGAAATTGTCCATATGATCCCTTCCCTGGCCGCCGCAGCGGCATATTCTCTTTTTTATGGTTTATCATATGCACCTTTCTCAGTTCTGTTTTCCGGACAGCGCCTCCCGGCAGGCCTCCGCCTGCTTCACATCCTCCGCGCTGCAGCCGCCTTTCCCCGCTCCATAGCCTTCTGTTCCGGCGTATCTCGCCTTCTCATACAGCCGGACCAGCCGCGCAAAGGTCTCTTTATCCTGGTCCGCAAAAAGAATTTCCAGCTCCCTTGCCGTCCTTGCGCGCACCAGCTCCTCCCTGGCGTCCTTTCTCCACAGATCCCTGCCTCTGCCCCCGCCCGGACGTCCTTCCGGGTTCCGGAAGCGTTTCTGCTTCTGCACGGTGCGGATGAAGATCCTGCGGATCTTCTCCTCCGGCGTCCCGGCGAAGAACCTAAGGGAGCTGTCCCGTTTCTTTTTCTTCCTCTCCGTCCTCAGGCTCTCCCGGATCTCCTCCGCGTTCTCCCCTTCCTGCGTCCTCGTCCGCTTTCCCTCATAAAACCGGCGCATCAGGGCGGATACCGCCCGATACAGAACGAAGAGAAGAAAAACGGCGGCAGCGGCAAGAAGCAGATACTGGACGACCTGATACAGGATCTCCAGCCACAGGGGCTGCTCGCTGACCTCCGCCTGCAGGAACTGCTCCACAGCCGCTTCCTGCCTGGCGGCGGCCTGCTCCCCGCTCTCCGAACCGAAAAGGGAAAGGAACGCGCCGATCAGCCGCAGGACGGCCCTTGTCACCCACCAGAGAGCCGCCCGCAGGATTTCCCCTGCCTGCCGCACGAACGTCCGGTTTACGCCGAGCGCAAGAAGCGCCACCACAACCAGGCTGCAGGCTGCCGTCAAACCGCCGCCCCGAAGTAGCATCCGGCGCACCGGGATATGCGCGTTGCTTGCCCTGTTAAACTGTACGAACCGCTCCAGATTCCGCAGATAGGTATCCGCAAAGAACAGGAAAGCATAAACCAGCGCCGCGTTCAGAATCCTGCCGCAGGCCGCGTCGTTCTCCAGATACGCGCACAGAATAAGGGAAGCCCCCGCCGCGATGAGCGCCGCCGCAGGCCCCAGCCCCCCTTCCTCCTCCCGCTGCTCCTGCAGCCTTGTCCGGAAGGAAACCACCAGATAGATGCCGGCGAAAAAAGCGAACAGCACCCGGGAAAGCCCGTTTGTCCCAAGCCCGAAAACCGCCCCCGCAAACACGGCCGCATGCAGCAGGACAAACAGCCAGAACCGTGATGCCAGGATCCGGATCAGCCAGAAGCAGACAGGCACGGCGGCAAGAAGAAGCTGCGCCATAACGGAAGGCGTCCGGAAAGCGGCGCTTCCCGCCGCAGCCTCCCCGGCGGCAGCGTCCGTCAGGAGCGCGCTCCCCAGCGGCTCAAACGCGGCAAACAGCGCGGTTTCCACAAAAAAGACCGTCAGAAAATTCATGAGGATCTCCAGGAGCTCCACAGACCTCAGCCATTTTTTATTCATTCAGCATCTCCTCCGCATTCAGGCGCACAAAATGCAGGCGCTCCGGCTGGGAAACGCCGCTCTCCATCCTGGGAAAGAGCGGGCACATCCAGGTAAAGTCCATGCCGGAACGGGCAAGCCTCTCCAAAAGCCTCTGAAACTCCTCATCCGTCTGCGCGGAAAGAAACAGCGTGGCCGTATCCTTCCCCTCCGCCTCCAGCTCCGCCGCAAAGGTCTGCGCAAAGGGAGGCGCCTCCTGATCCAGATCCAGCCTGGCAAGCGCCCGGTTCAGCTGCTCCAGATGCCCCGCTCCCGCTCCCGGAGCCAGGGACATCACCTCTCCCGTCAGCACATCTCTGGCGTTGCAGAAAACGGCGGTCCGGATCCCCTGCCGCAGAAGCTCCTGCGCGATCCTGGCCGCGATCCGGATGCACAGCTCCAGAAGCTCCTGCCGTTTCCAGATCCCTCTGTCATCCAGATTCAGAAAGATGCGGACCGCCCGCAGGGCCGTGTAGCCGCGCAGATTCACCGTCAGATCCCCGGTCCTTGCCGTCGCCTTCCAGTTGATCGATCTTGGCTCGTCAAACGGCGCATACTCCCTCAGCCCCCTGTACTCAAAGGGATCCTCCAGCAGATGCCTCTTCGCCAGGATCTCCCCGTTCAGCCTGCGGATTGCCGCGTCCAGCGAAACGCCCCGCACCGGCCCGGGATATACGTACAGAACGCTCTCCGCTTCAGCCTCAGACACCATTTCCCTGCTCAGAAACAGATCCGACGCCACCAGATCCAGCCCTTCTATGCGGTAATATCCCCTCGCCGTACACCGGAAAGGAATCCTCCTTGTCAGCCTCTGATGCGGTCCCAGGGACAGAATATCGTTCCGGTAATACTGATCCGTCACCGCGCTGTCCCCCTCATCCTCAAAATGCAGCTTCCGGGAAACCTGAAATTTAACCTTTAGCATGGGAAGCGGCAGCGCCTTCCGGTTCTCCACCTGCTCGGAGAGAAAGCACCTCTCCCCCTCCGTCACGCTCCGGGCGGAGAAAAAAAGCCTGGCGGAAAGCCCTCTGTTCCAGAACCGCCCATAAATCCGTGCCTGCAGGAAATAGAAGGCGGCCGCCCCCAGTCCGATCCACAAAATCAGCATATCAGCCTCCATTCCGGAAAGACAGGGCTATCCTCTCCTTCCAAAATCCTCCACAGGCACCGGCACACGGGAAAGGATCTCCTCCACCAGCCCCCTTGCCTCCTCCTGTCTGCCGCCGCCATACGAAAATACAAGGCGGTGGGAAAGCACATCCGGAGCAAGCGTCTTCACATCATCCGGGATCAGATAATCCCTGCCCTCCATACAGGCCAGCGCCTTCGCCGCCCGCATCAGCGCGAGCGTCCCTCTGGGGCTTATGCCCATGGCGACCCTGTCCTGCTTTCTGGTCTCCGCCGCAAGATCCGCCAGATATCCGGCCACGAGGGGATGGACGTATACTCTCTTCGCTTCCTCCTTCAGAGCAAGAAGCTGCTCCTTCGTCATCACAGCCTGAAGCTCCTCCAGCGGATCCGTCCTGCTGTAGGTCTGCAGGATGGTCATCTCCTCCTCCCGGCTGGGAAATCCCATGGACAGCTTCATCATGAAGCGGTCCGTCTGCGCCTCCGGAAGCGGAAAGGTTCCTGCCGTTTCCACCGGATTCTGCGTGGCAATGACAAAAAAGGGCTGCTCCAGCTCCATGGTTTCCCCGTCTATGGTGACCTGCCTTTCCTCCATGCATTCCAGCAGACCGGCCTGCGTCCTCGGCGTAGCCCGGTTGATCTCATCCGCCAGCAGGATATTGGTAAAAACAGGCCCCTTCTTCAGCTCAAAGCGTTCGCTTTCCCGGCTGTACACATGAAGTCCCGTAATGTCCGCCGGAAGCATGTCCGGCGTGAACTGGATCCTGTTCATCTGAATCCCGACGGACGCGGCGAGCGTCTTTGCCAGCTTTGTCTTTCCCGTCCCCGGCACATCCTCCAGAAGCACGTGCCCGTCCGCCAGAAGCGCGGCGAACAGCTTTACCGCTGTCGTCTCCCTGCCGATGATGACCTTTCCCACATTTTCCATAACCTTCCGTATTTCTTCCCGCATCTCCTACCATGTCCTTTCCGGATATATTTTCCGCCGGTCTTTATTTTCTCTTCTGAAAAAAAGAAGCCGCCGCACGGATTGCCTCCCTGAGCATATCACATTTTTATTGACACTTTCCCCAAAACAGCGTAATATTCTGAACATATCCAACTTTTTTTTCATTTTTCCGCCAATTTCATTTCCGCATCCGGCAAAAAAGGAGGGGCCCATGAACATTTCCGCTCTGTACCGAAAACGTCTGATCCCGGAGGAATGCGTGCGTCTGAAGGACGACGTCATCCTCAGAAACGAGCCCGGCCTTCTGGTCACCTCCTGGAAAGCGCTGAAGCCACGGCCGGATCTCAGCCATGGCTTCTCCTGTTATTATCTGGACAGAGGCTTTAAGATCAGCCGTTTTTATGCCGCCGACGGCGCCCTTCTCTATCATTACTGCGATATTATTTCTTCCGAATACGACCCGGCCTCCGCTTCCCTCACTGTCACCGACCTGCTTGCCGATGTGATCATCTATCCCGACGGCTTCGTCAAGGTTGTGGATCTGGAGGAAATGGCCGACGCGCTGGAGGCCGGCGTTCTTGATATCCCGCTCCTGAGGACCGCGCTTCGTTCCCTGAGCCGGCTTCTGCAGGAAATCTACGCGGGAAACCTTCCCGCGCTTTCCCGTCCGATGGACTCCTTCCTGCCTTAATAGAACACATGCCCTCCGATGTTGATCCCTTCCAGACCCGGAATGGGCGTCCGGAAGAACACGCAGTTTCCCACGTTGGTCACACCGCTCATGGCCTCGTCCGCCGCGCGGTAGCAGCTGTCCGTCGCCCGGTCCTCAGCCAGCGCGAGCGCCAGCCGTCCCGTGGATACCGGCTCAAACTGCCCGCTCTGATAAATGACGCCGGACAGGGTATTGGGAAATACGGAGCTGAGCACCCGGTTGATCACCACGGCCCCCACGGCCACCTGCCCTTCATAGGGCTCTCCGCCAGCCTCGCAGTAGATCAGGTTCGCCAGAAGATACCTGTCGCCGTCCGTGAAGCTCACCTCGGAGATATCCCGCCAGCTGGACTGGGCCGCCAGACGGGACTTTCGGATTTCCTCCTCCAGCTTCTTCTGGAGCGCTTCAATGTTCTCATCCTGTGCGGCGAGCTGCGCTTCCAGCGCCTCCACCTGCGCCTCCGCGCTGGCGATCTGATCGGAGTAGGCAGCGATATTTCCCTGCGTCTGGCTGATCAGTCCGGAAAACCGTTCGTGCTCCGCCTGAGCCGACGCCTGCATGTCCTCCAGCTGGCTCATATCCTCTTCCAGCTGCGCCTCCTTTTCTTCCACCGCTTCTCTGGCCGCCTTATATTCCGCCAGCATTCTCTGATCGTAGGCCGCCATCTGGGAAAAATATTCCGTCATGTTCAGAACCTCTCCCAGAGATTTTGCCGAAAGCACCGCCTCCAGATAGGAGGTGCTGCTCTTTTCGTAGGAATACTGGATCCTTTTCTTCAGGCAGAGATACTGTCTGTCCTCCGTCGCCTTCGCTTCCTCAAGCTCCGCCCGGGTGGTCTCGATCTCTTCGTTTTTGGCTATGATGTTGTTCTCGATCTCTTCCAGGTTCCCGCTCACCTCCGCGAGCTGGCTGTTCAGGCTGCTCAGTTCTCCCTGAAGGCCGCTCTGGACCTCCTCCATGCTGGAAATGTTTTCCTCCTGCGCATCCTTCTGATTCTGCGTCGCCTCCCGTTCCTCCTTCGCGTCTTCCAGCTGTTTTCTGGTATCCGAGGTGGCGTCGGCGCTCACAGAGGAGACCGTAAGCATGATCAGCGCGGCAATCCCCGCGATCAGCCTGCGTCCGCCCTTTTTTATCATCCGTATTCTCCTCCGGTATCTGCTGTCTGCGGCGTACTGTTATAAAGAAATCGTCACGGTCCGCCCTGCCGGCTCATATTTCCGGTAACGCACCCCCGCCGCGTCCAGCATCCGCTTGGAAGCGCGTACGGAAGGCGTATCCGCGTATTTGTCGCACTCATACACGATCTCCCGGATCCCGCTCTGAATGATGGCCTTCGCGCATTCGTTGCAGGGGAACAGGGAAACGTAAAGCCTCGCTCCGGCAAGGCTTCCGCCCCGATAGTTCAGAATGGCGTTCAGCTCGCTGTGCGTCACATAGGGATACTTGGTATCCTCTTCCTCTCCGTACTTGTCCCAGGGGAAAACATCGTCCGAGCAGCCGATGGGAAACCCGTTGTAGCCCATGGACAGGATCTTGTTATCATTGCTGACAATGCAGGCTCCCACCTGCGTGTTCGGATCCTTGGAGCGCATTCCCGACAGCTTTGCCACCCCCATAAAATATTCATCCCAGGTGATATAATCCTGTCTCTTCATGACTTCTCCTCTTATTTGGTTCCGAAGATCCGGTCTCCCGCATCGCCCAGTCCGGGCACGATATAGCCATGATCGTTCAGCTTCTCATCCAGCGCTCCCACATACAGATCCACGTCCGGATGCTCCTTCTGCATCCGCGCGATCCCTTCCGGCGCTGCGATGATGCACATGAAATGAATCTTCTTACAGCCCTTTTCCTTCAGCATCCGGATGGCGGCGGCAGAAGAGCCTCCGGTGGCCAGCATGGGATCCACCACGAAAACCTCTCTCTCCGCGCAGTCGGCCGGAAGCTTGCAGTAATATTCCACCGGCTCCAGCGTTTCCGGATCCCGGTACAGCCCGATATGCCCCACCTTGGCCGCGGGGATAAGGTTCAGCATGCCGTCCACCATACCCAGGCCGGCGCGCAGGATCGGAACGATCGCCATCTTCTTTCCCTGAAGCTCCTTCACCGTCGTCCGGCAGATCGGCGTGGTGATCTCCACCTCCGTAAGCGGCAGATTCCGGGTCGCCTCATAACAGATCAGCGTGGCAATCTCCCCGATGGTCTGTCTGAAGTCCTTTGTTCCCGTCTCGATCCTTCTGATATATCCGATCTTGTGCTGAATGAGCGGATGATCCATAATAACTACCTTTGACATGTCTACCTCCTTCTTTTGCCGCCGCAGGCGGCATTCCATTTATCAAAGAATGGCGTCAGCCATTCTTTGGCAGGAACCGGCGGTTCCTGCCGTCCTCCTTCTTTTGCCGCCGCAGGCGGCACTGCGTTTATGCTTCCAGCTCCGTGATCTTTCCGACCCTGCGCGCATGCTTTTCCTCTCCGGAAAACGGCGTGTCAAGGAAGGCTTCCACGATCCCCAGCGCCAGGTTCTTTCCGATGATCCCTGCTCCCATTGCCAGCATGTTCGCGTCGTTATGCGCTCTCGTCAGCCCTGCGGACACGCTGTCGGCGCAGAGCGCGCAGCGGATCCCCTTTACCTTGTTGGCGACGATGGAGATCCCGATCCCTGTCGTACAGATCACGATCCCTCTGTCGCATTTTCCGGAAGCCACCGCCTCCGCGGCTGCCCGTCCGAAATCCGGATAATCGCAGGACGCTTCGGAATAGCAGCCGAAATCCTCCCACTCCATCCCGCGTCCGTCCAGATAACGGATCACCTCCTGCTTCAGCGCATAGCCTCCATGGTCACATCCAAGCGCGATCTTCATTCTGTCTGATCCTCCCTCCGTCTGATTTTATACTGTAATCACATGATGTCCCGCCGCCTTTAAAAGGCGGTTCATGATGGCCTGTCCCATCCCCCGGGCGGAAAAAGCCTCCGAATACATGACCTGCATGCCTTCATCGTCAAATTCCCTGAGGATCCGGTACAGGCTGTGCGCGATCGCTTCCTCATCCTGTCTGCTCCCCACGCTCTTGACGCTGTCCGCATGGTAAAGCCGTGCCGTCTCGTCCGTGGCGATCACGCCGGTCCGCTTTCCCTGCCTTCCGGCCTCTTCGCAGAGCGCGTTGATGCGCTTTATCACTTCCTCCGGCTCTCCCTCCACGACCGCAAGGTCGCCCTTGGGCGCATAATGCCGGTACTTCATGCCGGGCGCCTTGGGACGGACTAAAGAGGAGGCGTCCAGAATGGTGCGGTCCACGGACACCCTTCCCAGCACCTTTTCCAGCATTTCCTGCGTCACATATCCCGGCCGCAGGATCATGGGTTCCTTCTCCGTCAGGTCCACGATCGTGGATTCCAGGCCGATCCCCACGTCGCCGCCGTCCAGGATCATGTCGATCTTCCCGTCCATATCCTCCGCCACAAACCGTGCGCTGGTCGGGCTGGGCTTTCCCGAGGTATTTGCGCTGGGAGCGGCCACAAAGCCGCCCGCCGCGTCGATCAGGCGCTGCGCCACGGGGTGGGACGGAAAGCGTACCGCCACCGTGGACAGGCCGCCGGTGGTTTCCATGGGAACCGCCTCCTTCTTTTTCAGAATCATGGTCAGCGGGCCGGGCCAGAAGGCTTCCGCCGCAAGCGCCGCCCGTCCGTCCGGATCCCAGGCGATCCGCTCCAGATCGGAAACGCGGCAGATATGTACGATCAGAGGGTTATCCGAGGGCCTTCCCTTGGCCGCATAGATCTTCCGGGAAGACCCCGGATTCAGCGCGTCCCCGCCCAGTCCGTACACCGTCTCGGTAGGGAAGGCAACCAGCCCGCCCGCCTTCAGAATCTCTCCGGCCCTTCTCACTTTTTCCGCATCGCCGCTTCCGCCGTCCATCACTTCATAAAGTGTTTTCATCTCATCGCTTCTTTCCGGACGCCGTACGTCCGCTTTCTATTCTATCACATCACATCCGGACAGAAAAGTCTGTCCTTCCCTTTGCGGTACCGTCTGCGTTACTGTTCAGACAGGTCTGCGCATTTACTGCGCAGACCGTACGAAAACGTACAGGCGGGAAGCATCCGGCCCATCGCGAAGCGATTGGAATGGCCGGATGCCGTTACTGTTCTGCCGAAGGCTGAACAGTAACGCCTGCCGCGCTGCGGTTCAGGAACTCCATCAGCGCCATGTGGATGTGCCAGGCCAGCTTCTCCTGATAATAATCGTCGGAAAGCAGTTTCGCCTCTTCCGCGTTGGAAAGAAAGCCGCATTCCACGATGACCAGAGGACGGCCTGTTTTTTTCAGAAGATAGTAGCTGTCGTTTGCCTTCGCCGTCCTGTGATTCTCCGGGTCCAGCTTTTCCACCAGACGGCTCTGGATCAGCTCCGCCGCACGCTTCCCCGGCACGCTGTCCTGATAGAAGAAAACCTGCGCTCCCTTTACCTTCTCCTCCCCGTAGCTGTTCTGGTGGATGCTCACCGCGATATCTGGCTGCGCTTCCTCGATGATCTGGACGCGCTGCTTCATATCCTGCACCTTTTTATTGGAAGAATTCTCGTCATACAGCCCTGTGTCCGTGGTCCTGGTCATCTCCACCTTCACGTCGGAAGCCTCCAGGAACAGCTTCAGCTTTTCCGCGATCTTCAGGTTGATCTCCTTTTCCAGCTCTCCTCCGGCGCCCACCTTTCCCGGATCGACGCCTCCGTGCCCTGCGTCGATCACCACACAGAAGGCCCCCTTTTCCGGCGGCAGCTCCCGGTCTCCGTTTACCAGAACGGCCGTCTGCCCGGCCGACCAGAAAACGGCGCTCAGCACAAGAACTGTCGCCGCCCCCTTCAGCAATCCTTCCTTTAATTCCGTTTTCATGCAATCCCCGCGTTCTGTCCGTTTCCTTATATGTATATGAATGCGGACAGACGCGGATGCCGTCACGATTCGTCCTAAGCTTCAGCAGCCGCGCCGCTTCCTTCCCGTCCTTCCTCAGCCGGCCGCAAAGTCTGAGATCACCGCCCAGACCTCCGGATGTCCGGCTTCATATCCCAGCTTCCAGGCCGCAACGCCTCCGATGCCGTACTGCTCCATCACCTGAAGCTTCGCCTGCAGGGACTGTTCGTTCTCCAGCCACACCTGGAAAAAGGCGCCGTCCTCCTCAAATTCCGCATAGTTCTGACAGGTTTCCTCATCCCATACCGGCTCGATTCCCCGCTGCGCAAGAAAATCCTCCGCCGTCGTCATCCCTACCGCCTGGCTCTTCACGCCTTCCGCCCCGGTTTCCCAGATGCGGGTATAAAAAGGCACCGCGTTGATCACCTTTTCCGCCGGGACATACTGCACCATGGTGCTGATCCCTTCCTCCACATAACCGATGGAGGCCACGCTGCCCGTCTCCTGGGAACCGCCGTAATGCTCGTCATAGCCCATAACGATCACATAATCCGCCACCGTCCCCTGCTCCTTCCAGTGATAGTGGGAATTATAATTTCTGGGCACATAATTGTCTACGGAAAGCACCAGACCGTTCGCGCGGCAGGGAATGGACAGCTCCCGCAGAAATTCAATATAATCCTCTCCCGCATCCTCCGGCACCTGCTCAAAGTCCACATTGATGCCGTCCACGCCGAGAGACAGGGCTTCCTCCACCAGCCCGCCGATCAGCTTCTGCCTCCTGCCGGTATGGGAAAGGATCTCCCTGATATCCACGTCATAGGTAAAGTTGTCCACAAGCGCCCATACCTCAAGCCCTCTGTCATGCGCCTCCTGCACGTAAGCGCTGCTTGCGATGCTGACAAAGCCTCCCTCATTATCGCTCAGGAAAAACCAGGTCGGGGAGATCACGTTCATCCCGCTCACCCCTTCCAGCACCTCGGAAAGCGTGGAATTTGCCGCCTCGCTGGTCACCTGATGCCAGCCAAGGCTGATCTTATGCTCCCTGCGGACGGAGGTATACTCCGGCTCCTGATAGTCCGTCACGGGGATCAGCGTTTCGCTGCGCAGGTTTTTCAGACGCCGGTTCTCCACATAGCCGATAAAGCCGTCCTGCGTGGCCACCCTGCTCCAGTTTTCCATGGTTTCCAGGACAGTCACCTGATCGCCGGCGCTTACCTCCGTCAGAATATCGCTCTTGATCCCGCCCTGATAGCGGACCGCCGTATCCTTCTTCATATCCGCCGCCTGATGCTCGTCCCAGACCGTGGTCAGCACCGCCCGGTTCGGCTCCGTATACAGCGTATAGGAAAAGTTGGTATACTTTTTCACATAATCCAGCGCCACATACATCACGCCGTCCTCCAGGAAGGCGGGCACATAGCCGTCCTGCCCGGTCTGTCCGGCCTGCGCGTACAGGATCTCATCCGGCGTGGTATACAGGAGCCAGCCTTCGTTGTAATCCGCGTAAAACCGGTCGTTCAGAAAGGCGTGTACCGTCCCGAGATCAAGATAGCACCTGCCGTCCCTCACAATGCCCTTCTCCTCCCGGATCTCATCATTGAGCACCAGAGCAGCCTCGTCCGCCGCCTCAAGACCGAAATATCCGTTCAGGTCCTTCCGCTCCTCTGAATAGGAATAATGCTCCGCCACCTTTACCCCCAATGTTATGGCGACAATCACAAAAATAAGGGCGACCGCGATTATCACCGGAACTGCTTTTTTCATCTTCCGTAACCTCCTGACCGCCCTTATTATAGCAGACTATTGAAACATCGTCATTACCTATTTTTACATGTTCTCATCGCAGCCTTGACCCGGCTTCTTCGCGCAGCAGCGGTACGGGGGCCCGCATCCCACGGCTGCCGGATCCTTTCATTCATTTTACCTCGTTTTCAGACAGAAAGCCCCTGCGTCTGCGGAAATTCCTAGCGGCACTTCACCCTGTCGTATCTGACCTGGGTCAGCTTCCCCTTTTCATCCATGACGAAATCCGGCATATAGACGGCGTCCTCACAGACAAAATATTTCCTTGCGATCTCTTCCGGAGAAGACGGTTTTCCCTCCAGATACAGGTTCACGCCCTGCCCGGACATCCGCTTCAAACGCTTTTCGAGCTCGATCTCATCGTCTTTCATATCACTTTCCCTCCCTGTATGCACAAAGGGACACAGCAGAGCTCCGTTCCGGACGTTTTTCCGAACAGACGTGATATATAAATCCCCTGTTCCCTCTGTTCATGCGGCGGCGATGTCTCGTAAGCCTGAAAGATGCTCCCGGACGTGTATCACGGAATTCCTGCAAAAAAATATGCAATAAACCATTTACACTTTTGAATTAAACTTTATTTTCCAGGTGAAAAATATTGGGAACGATTTCTTTCCCGACAGGCACATAAGCCTGTAAGACTTCCTCATACTATATGGATGAGGCGTCAGCGGATGCGGTGCTTATACGCCGCCCGCTGCGTTTTAGATACAGAAGACATACCGCAGATACGGCCGCTCCTGCAGAATCTGCTTAAAATAGGAGTTTAAAAATCCCGGCGCAGCTCCCCTCCTTCTGATACGGAGTGCCCGGAAGCATCTTTAGAAGGATTATATCCGATATCCGGGGAATTGGCAAGTAATTTGTAAAAAAAAAGTGAAACACCTTTTCGGGCGCTTGACTTCTAACCGGGTGCAGTATAATATATCTGTAATCGCAGATACTGTAAATTATGTTCATTTTACGGCATTTCAGTCACACAGAAAAGACATTTCTATATCTTTAATATTAAGGATGTGATTCTATGAAAATTGAAAAAGTAAACGACCATCAGATCCGCTGTACCCTGACCAGAGCAGATCTGGCCGACAGAGAGCTGAAGATCAGCGAACTCGCATACGGAACAGAGAAGGCGAAGAGCCTTTTTCGAGATATGATGCAGCAGGCAGCCGTTAAATTCGGTTTTGAGGCGGAGGATATCCCGCTCATGATCGAAGCCATCCCGCTGAATTCGGACTGCATCGTCCTCATCATCACCAAGGTGGAGGACCCGGAGGAGCTGGATACCCGCTTTTCCAAATTTGCTCCAAGCGTCCATGACGACGACAGCCTGGACGATATGATCCAGGAGCTGAACGAGGGAGCCGACGATGTTCTTGATCTGTTCCGGCGGATCCATGAGGGGCGCGCCGCCTCCCAGTCCGGTACAAAAGAAGCGCAGAAGCCTTCCGGCGCGGCAGATACGGAGCCGAAGGAGAAGGAAGGGGCCGTACAGCTCACCAGAGTGTATTCCTTCGATTCCCTCCGTCATATCACAAGGCTCGCCCATGTGCTGAGCGGCTGCTATGACGGCGTCAATTCGCTCTATAAGGATGCCGGGAACGGACGTTATCTTCTGATCGTATCCAATTCCGGAAATACCGCCGAGGATTTCAGCCGCCTCTGCAGCTGTCTGTCCGAATACGGCAGACAGGAAAGATACACGCCCGGCGGAGAGGCCTTCTGGGAAGAGCACTGCGAACTGATCCTGAAGGATCATGCCCTGCAGGCCTTCAGCAGGATCTGAGAAACGCGCGCCGCCAGGCGCATGAGAAAATAAAAAAGAACGGCGGATGCTTTCACACGAAGCGCCGCCGCTCTTTTTTACGCGAAGCCCTGATTTTTAAGCCTCCGCGATCGCCTTCATCAGCTCGTCAATATCAATACCGTGAACCATCGCGGCCTCTTCCAGGCTCTCCGCCTGTGCGGAAGGGCAGCCGAGGCAGTGCATCCCCGCGTTCATCAGAACGGGAGCCACAGCCGGATTGGTCCTCAGGATCTCGCCGATCGTCATTTCCTTCGTAATGCCGGTCATTTCTTCAACCTCCTTTTCCTGCGATTTCTGGTGCGCCTACAGTATAATACTTTTTCCCGGCATGCGCAAGATGCGGCTTTTCGTCAGCCGCGGGGATCCGCACGGAAGGCCGCGCTTTTCCGGCCGCAGTTTCGGAAGCCTCAGCCGCGGGAGGCGGCGTCGGAAACGCCGATCCCCACGCAGGGCATTTCCGTCATCCGCAGGTCGGTGCATCCATAGGGCTGGAGCCGGATCTCCTCCGGTTCTCCGGCCGACTGCGGCTGCCGCGGCGCCTCCGCGCAGATTCCGTCTCTTTCCTCCCAGACGATGGGCATCATCTTCGTTTTGATCCGGATCGGAGGCTTCTGCGGGGAAAATGGATAATCTCCGATCTCCGCAAATTCCGTTTCAAAATCCGCGGAACAGAACGCATAGTTCCAGGCGCTGTCAGGCAGCATCTCATAATCACAGTAAGGGGCTTTCCTCTCCACTCCGTCCCTGGTATATTCCAGCTTTCTGACCCGGGCCCTGACCGGCAGGGAAAAGACCAGCGGCCCCCGCGTCAGCGCAGCGGCCCCGCCGGGACGGCTGATGAGCTTTTCTTCCATTTCCAGCCGGAGCGGGATCCGTTTCGTCCCCTTCCAGCTTTTTCCGGCCACGGCGAAGCTTCCCGGCTGTTCCTGCTTCTCTCCCAGAACGGCGCTTTTCGCGGTTCCGGGGATGCGGACCGTGATCTCGCACTCCACCGGCTCCTCTGCCGTCACCTCAAGCTCCGCCCCGTCCCGGAAGGGATAATCGGAAATGACGCGGATGCTGATGGCGCGTCCGTTCCATTCCGTATGCAGCGCGCACGGTACCGGCAGATTCACCGCAAAGCCCTTTTCCGTCTTCATGATGGCCGACATGGCGAATTTCGGCCACGCCTGATTGAAGTTTGCCGTACAGCACCCGAAATTCGGTTCCAGGCCGAACATATTCGCCTCTCCGGAGTTGGAATTAAAGGGCGCCGCCTCGTCCGGAAAACGCTTCGCGCTGATCTGATTGGTCATCTGCACATACTGATGCGCCCACATATCCGCCGTAGTCGTCGCCGGCAGGCAGTTGAAGGCCTCCTTTTCCAGCAGATCTCCCCAGAAAGCGTTCCCGCTTTCCGCAAGAAGCACCTCGCAGGAATACATGGCCTCCGCCACGCTGCAGCACTCGCTTCCCTGCGTTGCCCCGTCCCCGGAAAGGCACTCGTCTCCCGTAAAATGCCCGGTCGGCATGCTGTTGTGCTTCATCACCGTCCGATACATATGAAGGGCGAAGGCGTCCGGATCCTCCCCCGTCATGCGGGACATCAGCGCCCTGCACTTCAGGGCCATCGCCGTATTCACCACGTGGTTGAGCTGGGTCCAGTATCTGCGCGCCTTAGGCCGTTCAAAGGAAAACCGGTCATAGAGCTTTTCATAATCCATGCCCTCCGCCTCCAGGACCGCCGCCAGATCCAGCATCCACTTTTCCGGCCTTCTCTCGTACAGCCACCAGAGCGGGATCAGGCATTCATACCATCTCGCCGCCGCCCAGTTGAACAGCGTGTGGACGCAGATATGGGAAAGCAGCTGCTTCATGGCCCGGTAGACCGCCTCCTCGATCCGGCCGTCCTGCGCGCAGTCCGCATACAGCGCCAGCACCTTGCAGATCAGAAACGCCGCCCATACGTCGTAGTGTTCTCTCTCTTCCTTCGTGCAGGGACAGATCCAGCCGTCCTCATCCTGCCCCTCCAGGATGGCGTCCACATACCGTTTCGCCCGCCGTTTCAGTTCCGCGTCATCCAGCAGAAAAGCCAGGGGGATAAATCCGTCCAGCCAGTACGGCACCCGCTCCCAGCCTTCCCTGTCTCCGCCGATCCATCTGCTCTCCCGGATATCCGGCCAGATCAGATCCAGATGGCCGGACAGCCCTTCCGCCTGGATCTCAAGCTGTCTTCTCAGCCAGCCCTCCGGCTTCACCATTCCCGCCGGCAGCTGTCTCTGCTTCGGTTCTCCTGTCATTCTTTTCACTCTTTCGCACCTCCTGTTTTTGTCTTATGGCACAATCTCCGCCCGCATGCTATAATGATTGCGCGAAGCGCAATCCGGGCAGGAAACGCTTTTCCTGCAGAAAGGAAATTCCCATGACGCCAGAGATCATCTCCCTTTCCTCCGAACCCATGCCCTATATGACCGACTGCGACCTGAAGCGTTTCGGGGCGTTTGAATATCACTGCTCCCGCTGCTGCGACTATTTCGTCCTAATCTTCATGCTCGGCAGCTGTCTGAAATTCACGGAGGATTCCCGGCTTACCACGCTTTCCGCCGGGGAATGGTATATTCAGAAAAAATCCCTCCGGCAGAGCGCCCCGCTCCCAAGTCCGAACGCGGAGTATTACTGGATCCATTTCCGGGCAGACTATGCGGACGATCCCATGAGCAGCATCCGTCTGCCCATCCGGGGCAGCTTCCGCCCGGAGCTGGCCGTTCCCATGCTGGAGGAGCTGCATTCCGCCTGTCAGCGCTCTCCCCGGAATCCCTTTGAGCTGCAGAGCGGCTTCTACCGCCTTCTGGACCTGATCTATGCCCATGAAAACGCCTGCTCTCCCCTCACGGCTTCCGTGATCAGCTATCTGAACGGACATTACCGGGAGCCGGTCACCTCCCGGACTCTCGCGGCACATTTTCACTATTCCGCCGAGTATATCAACAAACGCCTGAAGGAGGAGATGGGGACCACCATCCACGCCTGTCTCGCAAAGCTCCGTCTGCAGCGCGCGTCCAGACTTCTGGTCTATTCGGACAGGCCGGTTCAGGAAATCGCGCGGGAATGCGGCTTTTCTGACGTTTCCCTTCTGTATAAGGCCTTCCGCAGGGCCTTCGGGCTCAGCCCGTCCCAGTACCGGAGGGAGCATCAGGTTTCCTTCCGCCCTCCCCAGGACAATGATACCTGAAAAGAGCGGTCTCATAAAGTTCAAAACAGGGACTCTGCATTGCAAATCCGGAAAAAAAGCATTCCCGCCTTGACGGGGCATTGCCGGTTACCTATAATACAAGTGCGGACGAGACGTCCGTTCCGCACGGACATGCGGAAGATTCAGAGCTTATCAACCATATTCTGCTTTTATGCTGCCGTCTGCAGCGGACAGGAGGAAGTTTTGAGGACAGAATGGAACGGTTTTACCGGCGGAGAATGGGAACGCGTCGTCAATGTGCGCGACTTCATCCAGAAGAACTATCATCCCTATGACGGGGACGAGTCGTTTCTGGCTCCGCCCACACAGGATACACTCGCCCTCTGGGACCAGGTCATGGAGCTGTCCCGGAAGGAACGGGAGGCAGGCGGCGTCCTGGATATGGACACGAAGGTGATCTCCACCATCACCTCCCATGCTCCCGGATATCTGGACAGGGAAAAGGAAAAGATCGTCGGCCTGCAGACGGACAAACCCTTCAAGCGCGCCCTGCAGCCCTACGGCGGCATCCGCATGGCGCAGAAGGCCTGCGCGGACAACGGCTATACCCTGGATCCGGAGGTAACGGAATTTTTCACCACCCACAGAAAAACCCATAACGCGGGCGTCTTTGACGCCTATACGCCGGAGATGCGCGCCTGCAGAAGCGCCCACATCATCACCGGCCTTCCGGACGCCTACGGCAGAGGAAGGATCATCGGCGACTACCGCAGGATCGCCCTCTACGGCATCGATTATCTGATCGAGGACAAGCAGGCGCAGAAGGATTCCACCGGAAGCGTGATGACGGACGACGTGATCCGGCTCAGGGAAGAGCTCTCCGAGCAGATCATCGCGCTGAAGCAGATGAAGGAGATGGCCGCTTCCTACGGCTGCGATATCTCCCGTCCCGCCTCCAACGTGCAGGAAGCCATCCAGGCCACCTATTTCGGCTATCTTTCCGCGGTGAAGGAGCAGAACGGCGCGGCCATGTCCCTGGGACGCACCTCCACCTTCCTGGATATCTACGCAGAGCGCGACCTGGCGCTTGGCACCTTCACGGAGGAACAGATCCAGGAGTTCGTGGATCACTTCATCATGAAGCTGCGGATCATCAAATTCGCGCGCACGCCGGAATACAACGAGCTGTTCTCCGGCGACCCCGTATGGATCACCGAGTCTCTGGGCGGCGTGGGCGTGGACGGGCGTCATATGGCGACGAAGATGTCCTTCCGCTACCTGCATACCCTGACCAATCTGGGGCCCGCGCCGGAGCCGAATCTGACGGTGCTCTGGTCCACCAGGCTCCCTGTCGGCTTCAAGCGCTACTGCGCGAAGATGTCCATCCAGACCTCTTCCATCCAGTACGAGAACGACGATCTGATGCGGCCCGTACACGGCGACGACTACGGCATCGCCTGCTGCGTCTCCTCCATGCGCATCGGCAAGGAAATGCAGTTCTTCGGCGCCCGCGCCAACCTGGCAAAATGTCTGCTCTATGCCCTCAACGGCGGCATCGATGAAAAGACGAAAAAGCAGGTCGGCCCGAAATACCGGAAGTACGAGGGCGATGTGCTGGAATATGATAAGGTGCTCGACGCCTTCCATGATATGATGGAATGGCTGGCCGGGGTCTATGTAAACACCCTGAACATCATTCACTACATGCACGATAAATACTGCTATGAGCGGGCGCAGATGGCCCTCCATGACAGAGATGTGCGCCGCTACTTCGCTACGGGCATCGCCGGCCTTTCCGTGGTTGCGGATTCCCTTTCCGCCATCAAATACGCGAAGGTTGAGCCGATCCGTGACGAAGACGGGATTATCGTTGACTTTAAGATCACGGGAGATTTCCCGAAATACGGAAACGACGACGACCGGGTGGACGGAATCGCGAGAGACCTGGTATCCCGGTTCATGACAGCGGTGAGACGGCACCATACCTACCGGGACGGCTTCCCCACCACCTCCGTGCTGACCATCACCTCCAACGTGGTGTATGGAAAAGCCACCGGAGCCACGCCGGACGGCCGCAGGGCGGGAACCCCCTTTGCTCCCGGCGCGAACCCGATGCACGGCCGGGATACCCACGGAGCAGTGGCCTCCCTCTCTTCCGTCGCCAAGCTTCCCTTCATGGATTCCCAGGACGGGATTTCCAACACCTTCACCATCATTCCGGGAGCGCTTGGCAAGGAGGATGAAGTATTTGCCGGAGACATTGAGATCGACCTTTCCGGCCTGCCCTCCTGCTGCGCCCCCACCCTTCACGAAGGTCTGGACCGCGAGGAATAGGTCCGGCCGCTGATTTCACAGAAAGGAGATTCAACTATGGAAGCAAACAAAGCGCAGATCGATAACCTGGTATCCCTTCTGGACGGCTATGCGGAGAAGGGCGGCCATCACCTGAATGTAAACGTCCTGAACCGCGAAACCCTGCTGGACGCGCAGAAGCATCCGGAAAAATATCCCCAGCTGACCATCCGTGTGTCCGGCTACGCGGTCAACTTCATCAAGCTGACCCCGCAGCAGCAGGCGGACGTCATTTCCCGCACCTTCCACGAATCGCTGTAAAGGAGGCGGCCGTATGCAGGGGCGCATTCATTCCATAGAGACCTTCGGCACAGTGGACGGACCGGGCGTCCGGTTCGTGGTTTTTCTCCAGGGCTGTCCCATGCGCTGCGCCTACTGTCACAATCCGGACACCTGGCGGACAGACGCCGGGACTCTCATGGAAGCGGAGGAAATCATGGAAAGCTTCCGCCGCAACAGAAGCTTTTACAGGGACGGAGGCATCACCGTAACCGGCGGCGAGCCGCTGCTTCAGACAGACTTTCTTCTGGAGCTGTTTTCTCTGGCCAAAGCGGAAAATGTCCATACCTGCATCGATACCTCCGGCATCTGCTTCCATCCTTCCGATAAGGACTGGATGTCCCGCCTGGACCGCCTTCTTTCTCTGACGGATCTGGTCATGCTGGACATCAAGCACATCGACCCTAAGCTTCATATGCAGCTCACAGGCTGCTCCAATGAGAATGTCCTGCGCTTCGCCCATTATCTGGACCGGAAGAAGATTCCGCTGTGGATCCGCCACGTGGTGGTTCCCACCGTGACCGACAACGAAACGTACCTGTACCGCCTTGGCTGGTTTATCGGCGGCCTTGGCAGCCTGAAAGCGCTGGATGTGCTGCCCTATCACACCATGGGAAGGCCCAAGTATGAAAAGCTGGGGATCCCCTACCGTCTGGAAGGGATCCCCGCCATGGACAGGCCGACCCTTCTGCTGAAAAAGCAGGCCATCCTCAAGGGAATCAGCGACCGCAGGCGGCACGATGCCTGAACCGCGTTTCCGGTTCGCACCGCGTTTTTCCAATTTGCCGGAAATGTACTTCAAAAAGTACAAGCTTTCCGCCAATATTCCCGAAAAATCACTTGTACATTTCGTCCCCATATATTAGAATAACTATTGAGAATCAACTGATCATTATTAAAAGGAGGATAAAAACATGGCATATGTAATCAGCGACTCTTGTGTAAGCTGCGGAACCTGCGAGGGACAGTGCCCCGTAGGCGCGATCTCCCAGGGAGACGGACAGTACGTAATCGATCCTGATACCTGCATCGAGTGCGGTTCCTGCGCTGGCGCATGCCCTACCGGCGCTATTTCCCAGGGTTGAGAATCTGACCCTGCCAAAGCGGCAGAGACATAGGAACAGGATCGGCGGATGGTCGGCATCCGCTGATATCAGAGAAATGACAGCCTTTCGGCTGTCATTTCTTTTTTCTCTTTTCCTGTCGGGCCTGCTCCCGCGTCTGCCGTTCCTGCTCCTGCTTCTGCCGCTCCTGCTCCCGGGCCTGCTCCCGCATCAGCTTTCTGCTTTCCCTACGGGATCTTGCCGCTTCCTTCCTGCTTACGGCAGCAGCCTTCCGGGCGGCCTTCTGTTCCTCCTTCTGCTGCCTGTGCGCCTCTCTTCCTCCGCCGGCTACCGAGATTCTCCCCTTTCTTCCCGCGTACTGCCGCAGCGCCTCGTCCAGCTTTCGGAAATGCTCCTCCTCCTTTTCCATCCGGATCTGCTCCCGCTTCTGCGTTTCCTCCTCCTGTACGCGGAATTGATAATCCATTTCCTTGACGATGGTTTCCCGGATCTGTCGCGTCAGCTCCACATTATTTTCCCGCACCGCCTGGGAAATGAGGCCGTGCAGGAGCATCTGCAGCCGCACGGCCTTCTCCTCCGCGTCCAGAGACTTTTCTTCCTCTTTTTCCGGTACGGGCGCGGCGTCCGTCTCCGGAAGCGGCATCAGGATCTGCATGCTTCCCTCCGCCGTCAGCACGGTGCGGATCGCCTTCAGCTGAAGCCCCTGCTCCTTCAGCTTTCGGATCTCCCGAAACTGTTCCACATCCTCCTTCGTATAATACCGGTGCCCCAGCTCGTTGCGCCGGATCGGCAGCTTCAGCTCCTCCTCCCAGTAGCGCAGCACATGACTTTCCACGCCCACCAGCTTCGCCGTTTCCGAGATCAGATAGCGTTCTTCCTTCTTTTCCTGTTCCGTTTTCATAATCCTCTTCCTTTCCTTCAGATGTCTGACAACGCTTTCATAAAAAAATAAGAGAACCCTCCGTCTTTCGGTTGAGTTCTCTTTGGTAAAGGTTTTTCGGACACCGGAGCGCCCGATTTTTCTCTGTTTTATTTCTGCAGATTGGCAAATTTGGTAAATTCCGGCAGCCACACCAGATCCACCGTGCCGATAGGGCCGTTTCTCTGTTTGGCGATATTGATCTCCGCAATGCCCTTTTTCTCCGTATCCGGATTGTAATAGTCGTCCCGGTAAATGAACATGACCACGTCCGCGTCCTGCTCGATGGCACCGGACTCACGCAGATCGGAAAGCATGGGCCTGTGATCCGGCCTCTGTTCCACCGCGCGGCTCAGCTGGGACAGCGCGAGCACCGGGACCTGAAGCTCTCTTGCCAGGGCCTTCAGGGAACGGGAGATATCGGAAATCTCCTGCTGCCTGGATTCGTTCCCCCTTCCGTTTCCCGACATGAGCTGAAGATAGTCGATGATGACCATCTTCACATCCATTTCCAGCTTGAACTTCCGGCATTTGGAGCGCAGCTCCGAAATGCTGATGCCGGGCGTGTCGTCGATGATCAGTTTGGACTGGCCGATCATGCCCGCGCTTTCGATCAGCTTCTCCCATTCCACATCCGACAGATTTCCCGTCCGCAGATGCTGGGAGTCCACCTTGGATTCCATGGCGAACAGACGGTTGACCAGCTGCTCCTTGCTCATTTCCAGACTGAAAATGGCAACGCATTCGCCGGAATGAAAGGCCACATACTGGGCGATATTCAGAACGAACGCCGTTTTTCCCATGGAGGGTCTCGCGGCGATCAGCACCAGATCAGAAGGCTGCATGCCTGCCGTCCGGTAATCCAGATCGATGAAGCCTGTGGCGATTCCGGTCACGTTTCCATTGCTGTGGGAGGCCTTTTCGATCTTGTCCATGGCGTTCATGACCACTTCCCGGATGGGGGTGAAATCTCCCGTATTCCTGCGCTGCACCAGATCGAAAACCCGCTTCTCCGTATCCTCCAGAATCGCCTCCATGCCGTCCTTTTCCGCATAACAGCTGTTGGCGATCTCCTCCGTCAGCCGGATCAGCCTGCGCAGGACGGCCTTCTCGGAAACGATGGTGGCATAGGACCGGATATTTGCCGAGGTGGGCACCACCGTCATCAGATCCCGGATAAATTCCAGGCTCGCGATCTCCGGAGGCACATCCTTTTCCTTCAGCCGGTTCTGCAGCGTCACCGCATCCAC
Source organism: Candidatus Eisenbergiella pullistercoris (assembly GCA_019115665.1). Lineage (GTDB taxonomy): Bacteria > Bacillota > Clostridia > Lachnospirales > Lachnospiraceae > Eisenbergiella > Eisenbergiella pullistercoris. The sequence continues at coordinate 38,355 of DXDD01000041.1, forward strand.
CGGCTGCCCCTGGTCGTTCAGCTCCACCATGGCGTCAAATACCACGCCATAGGATTTATTGTAAAAATCATCTCCGCGGATGATCTCGGAGGCCGCTACAATGGCCTCCCTGTCCATCAGCATGGAACCGATCACGGACTGCTCCGCTTCCATGCTGTGGGGCAGCACTCTTTTTAATACAGCCTCATCTAATGATGCCATGCTATCCTTCTCATTCCTGTACGTTGACCTTCAGCGTTCCGGTTACCTGCGGATGCAGCTTCACGGGCACCTCAAAGCTGCCGAACGCCCGGATCGGGTCGCTTAACTGGATCTTCTTCTTGTCGATCTCCAGGCCGTGCTGCTCCTTGTAGGCGGCGGCAATTTCCTTGGAGGATACGGAGCCGAACAGCTTTCCGCCCTCTCCGGCCTTCATTTTGATCACGACGGCCTTTCCCTCCAGGCTTCTGGCGGATTCCTGCGCCGCCTCCAGAAGCTCCTTCGCCCGCTTTTCCTCATGCGCCCTCTGCAGCTTCAGATCGTTCAGGTTCTTTCCCGTAGCCTCCAGCCCCAGCTTTTTGGGCAGGATAAAATTCCTCGCGTATCCGTCGTTTACAGTAACGATCTCCCCCTTTTTCCCAAGGGTCTTCACATCTTCCAGTAAAATCACTTTCATTACTTCAGTTCACCTTCCTCTATCATTTTGTCCAGGGTCTGTTTGATCTGCGCGATCACCTCGGAAGCTCTCTTATCCGTGATCTGGCAGCCCGCCATGTTCATATGGCCGCCTCCGCCCATCCGCTCCATGACCACCTGCACGTTCGCCTCGTCAATGGACCGGGCGCTGATGAAGATCTTTCCCTGAAATTCCGTCAGCACAAAGCTGGCCTTTACCCCTTTGATATTCAAAAGCTCGTTCGCAGCCTGCGCTCCGATTATGGTCGGGCTCTGCAGCCCCTCGCTGGTACAGGTGGAGATCGCGTAATAATTCCGGTAGATCTCCGCCTGCCTTACAGCGTCCGCCTTGGCCTTGTATTCCGTAACGCCTTCCCGGAACAGCTTTCTCACCCTCGTCACATCCGCTCCGCTCCTGCGCAGGAAGGCCGCCGCCTCGAAGGTGCGCACGCCGGTCTTGGTCAGGAAATTGTTGGTATCGATCATCATGCCGGAGTACATGCAGTCGGCTTCCTCCACCTTGATCCGCACGCCTCCGTCAATATACTGCAGGATCTCCGAAACCATCTCGCAGGTGGAGGACGCATAGGCCTCCACGTAGGAAAGCGTGGCGTTCTCGATCCGCTCCGTCCCCTGCCTGTGGTGATCCAGCACCACGATGGACTTGCAGATCTTCAAAAGCTCCGGACATTCCGTCAGGCTCGGCTTGTTCACATCCACCACGATCAGCACCGTATTGCTCTCCGCCGTCTCGATCGCCTGCTGGCTCTTTAAAAACATATCCGGCTCGTATTCCCGGTTGTTCTGGAACATCTCGATCAGCGGCTGCACTGATGTGGTGATGTCGTTGATGACGATCTGCGCCCGGCGGTCCAGCGCCCTGGCGATCCGGTAAATGCCGATGGCCGCGCCGAAGCAGTCCACATCTCCCAGCTTGTGACCCATGATCAGGACCCTGTCGCGGCTGGTGATGATCTCATGCAGCGCATGCGCCTTCACCCTTGCCTTTACGCGGGTATTCTTCTCCACCTGCTGGCTCTTTCCGCCGTAATAGCTGATCTGCTCCGGGGTCTTCACCACCGCCTGGTCTCCGCCCCGCCCCAGCGCCATATCGATGGCCGCCCTGGAAAACTCATAGTTCTGCGAATAGGTCAGCCCGTCCAGTCCGATCCCGACGCTGATGGTCACCGCCATCTCATTTCCGATATTCACGGTCTTCACGTCGTCCAGGATCTCAAAGCGCTTTTCGCTCATCTGCGCGACCGCTCTCTTGCGCAGCACCACCAGATACTTGTCCTTCTCGATCTTCCTGCAGATGCCGTCGAAGCCGGAAACATACTTGTTGATCTTTCTCTCGATCAGCGCGGTGAGCAGGGACCGGCGTACCTCCTCCACGCTTTCCAGCGCCTCGTCGTAATTGTCCAGATAGATCAGACCGACCGCAAGGGACTGGTCGTCGTTTTCCTTCAGGGCGATCTTCAGCGCCGTCTCATCGAACAGATACATGGCGAACAGACAGCCCTTATAATCCGCGTCCTCGATGATATCGCTGTCGCTTGCCGCCTCCCGCAGGGAAATCCGCGTAAACTTTGCGGAATACTCGCTGTCCCCGTAGGAAAGCTCGAACTGCGTGCAGCCCTCCTCCTCGGAAGGAAGCCTGTCCCTGGTCACCGGCGAAAAAAAGGACGTGACCGACCGCCTCACCGCCTTTTCGTTATGTATGACCCGTGAAAAGGCCCGGTTATTCCAGATGATCTTCCCGTCCTCATCCAGCAGCGCATACGGGATATCCAACTCCCGCAGCAGCTCCTTCTGAATCTGTCCGTACTGAGTGGCAAAGCTCACCAGCTCGTTCAGGATGATCGGCCTGTTATAAAACATCAGATAAAAGATCATCGCAAAATACAGGATCAGAAAACAGGATAAAAGGAAACCCGCCCTCAGATCCAGCAGATATACGCCAAGGTCCACCAGAACCAGAAGCAGTCCCAGATACAGGGAGGTCTGCATATAGATCCGCAGCCGCCCTTTCAGTTTGACTTGTTTTTTCTTCATATCCGTACCCATTTTCCCGAATGGACCGACCCCCTTCGGAAAATTTCTTTCCTGCCGCACAAACCTGGCCTGTCCCCTCAGTGCGCAGGCTCTTTTTGAACAATACCGTTGCTATTATAACATTTTTCCCGCGGGAATTCCATACTTTTCATGCTGTTGTCCGCTGACAGGGGATGACAGGATATGACAAGGGCAGGGCCGCCGTTCCCGGCAGCCCTGCCCGCTCAGTTTCCTTTTTCTTCTGCTCTCTGCGGATTCCTTTTATCCCGCTTCATTTCTCCCGGATACGGATATCTCCGTATTCTGTTTCAACAGTGACCGCGGCAGCATCCTGCCCTCTGCCCAGTCTGACAAAATCCGTGCTCTCCTCTTCCTCATCCGGCTCTACCGCTCCCTGCGGAATGCGGATCGTGCCGTATTCCGTATGAAGGCTGACCCCAAAATCCTCCAGGCTTCCATCCAGCTTCAGGTCCACTTCCCCGTCGCTGCTGTAAGCCTCAACGGTTCCTCCGTCCACACCGGCGGTCAGATTTCCGTACTCCGTTTCCAGGACAGCCAGCTCTGCATTCAGGGAATCGATGCTCAGGGAAGCATATTCGCCGGTTATGGACACGTCCTCTCCCTTCAGCGTCCCGGCTGCCAGATTCCCATCCCCGGTCTCTACCGTCAGTTTTTCTCCTGTCCAGCCATCCAGGCGGATGTCTCCGCCGTTTCCGTCAATCCCGACGATGTCCGCCCGCAGGCTCTTCGCGACGGATATCTTCCCATAACGATTCTGAAGCTCCACCCGGGAAAGCGCGGCATTTTCCGGAATTGTGATCTTCACATAAGGGCTTCGGGCAGTCTCCTCCGTCTGCCTCATCCAGCCGTCTCCAAAACCGAAGCTGACCTGAACTTCTCCCCGGTCCGCGTAATCGCCTTCCCGCAGGGTCAGCACGCCGTTCTCCAGGCTGTAAAACGGTTCCGTCCGCCCGCCGTCCAGCGAATATTCCACAGACCAGTCCGTACCGGATACGATCTCAAGATCGGCATCCTTCAGCTCCACCTCCAGCTCGGACAGCTTCCCTGTCCGGGTGCTTTCCAGCACATAATCCTTTCTTGCCGGTTCCTTCGTATTTTCCTTCACGTGCAGGCCGTCCGCATCGTAATAAAAAGAGGGCGACCCTCCCAGCGCCATGCCTGCTCCCAGCAGGACGGCGCCCGCCGCTGCCGCCGCGGCGCCTGCGATCAGCGTTCTTTTCAGCCACTTATTCATGATCCCTGCCTCCCTTCCGCGCCTCCCGCGTTTTTCCTTCTTCCCGAAAAGAAGGTCCTCCGTGTCCAGTTCACCAGAGCGCGAAAGGCTCTGACCAGAAGCTTCAGAAGCTGCCAGAGCGCGATCCAGCACAGGATGCACGCCCCTGTCACAAACAGATTTGCTCCCAGGACGGCCATTCCGCTGGCAGGCGCCTGAAAAAGCAGAACTGCGCCAAAGCCGACTCCGGCCAGCGCCGCGATCTGCAGCGCTGCCAGGCACATCAATCCCGCAAGTACGCACACGCCCAGGCCGAAAACCCCGCCCGCCACACACATCACGGCGGCAAGCGCCGCTCCCGCCACGCACAGCGCCACAACGAGAACGCCTCCCGCCACGCACAGCGAGATCGGGATCAGGACCGGCAGCGCGCACAGAAGCAGAACCGCCAGCGCCGCGATCTTCCAGATCCTTCCTTTTCCGCCGTTTTCCGGATACGGCGGCGGCTGCATATTCTGATTCATTTCATTCCCTCCATTTCCTGATTTCTGATTCTGAACACAGAATAGGCGAAAGGAATGAAAATCAACAGCAGATTTCAATAAACAATTTCATAACAGATTCTTAAAATTTTCGGAACATACCGAAAAAAAGTCCCGCAGGACCTCTTCGATCCCGCAGGACTTCTGCACTTCTTATTCCGCTACGTAGGGCATCAGGGCAAGGTGTCTTGCGCGCTTGATCGCCACAGTCAGGGCTCTCTGGTGCTTCGCGCAGTTTCCGGTGATCCTTCTGGGAAGGATCTTTCCTCTCTCGGAAACGTACCTCTTCAGCTTGTTGACATCCTTGTAATCAATCACATTATCTTTTCCGCAGAATACGCAGACTTTCTTTCTTCTGCGAACGCCGCCTCTTCTCTTGGCCGGTGCATCAGGTCTTTCCGCTTTATTAAAAGCCATAATCTTGCCTCCTGTCTGAAAACCTCTCCAGTGCGGATTCAGCCGCACTGCTTTCATGATCCTTAATTAAACGGCAGTTCCTCGTCGATCCCGTCCGGGATGTTCATGAAACCGTCGCCGGGCGCGCTGGGCTCGGGTCTGGATACCGGCATGGAATAACCCCCGTCGCTGTTCCCTGCCGCTGCGTTCTTGCTCTCCGCAAACTCCTGATCCTCCACGACCACCTCGGTGGTGTAGACCTTTACGCCTTCCCTGTTCACATAGCTGCCCGTCTGAATTCTTCCCGTAAGAGCGATCTTGGTGCCCTTGCGCAGATATTTCTCAGCGAACTCTCCGCTTCTTCCGAAAGCCACGCAGCTGATGAAATCAGCCGTCTGTCCGTCGCTGCTGTTGCGGGAAAATCTTCTGTCCACCGCAAGCGTATATCTGGCGATCGCCGTGGAATTTTCTCCCTGTGAGTATCTCACCTCGGGATCTCTGGTCAGACGTCCCATAAGAATGACTTTATTCATATTCCCTCCTGTAACGAGAAAAGCATGAACCGATTAAGCCTCACGCTTTACAACTAAATATCTCATTACGTTGTCCATGATGCGCACACGGCTCTCGATCTCAGCGGGAACAGAAGTCTCTGCATCGAACTGGATGAAATAGTAGAAGCCCTCTCTCATCTTCTGGATCTCGTAGGCCAGCCTCTTCTTTCCCCAGTCGTCCACGTTCGTGATCGTGCCGCCGAATCTTTCGATCAGAGCCTTGCATTTGTCAACGACAGCAGTTCTCTCATCGTCTTCGATCTTCGCATTCACAACAAGCGCTAATTCGTATTTGCTCATAGTTACCTCCTTTTGGTCTCTGGCCCCTTTTTCAGGAGCAAGGATTTATATATCACGGACTGATATTTTACCATATGGATCCGGTGATTTCAAGCTTTTTCACGAATTTGCCGGACATTTTTTTCCACAAGCTTCCTGGGCACCATGATCTGATGTCCGCACCCCAGGCATTTCAGGCGGAAATCCGCTCCCGTCCGCAGGACCTCCCATTCCATGCTTCCGCAGGGGTGTTTTTTCTTCAGCCTGATAATATTTCCAACCTCGATCTCCATGCTTACCTCCGGTATTTAAAGCTGTGAAAAAATCTCGCCGATGCTCCCCTGAACCACAAGATCCGCCTGGGCGTCTCTGGCCGTAGGCGTCCGGTTGACCAGGATCAGCCTGCTGCCCCGGTAATAATCGATCAGGCCCGCCGCAGGATAGACCACCAGAGAGGTCCCGCCGACGATGAGGACATCCGCTTCCATAATCGCTCTGACCGAGCGGTTCAGGATCCCGCTGTCCAGCCCTTCTTCATAGAGCACCACATCCGGCTTGATCCTGCCGCCGCAGCTGCACCGGGGAATCCCTTCCGAGCCCAGGATATATTCCGCATCATAAAACTTATGGCAGCGCTCGCAGTAATTGCGCAGGACGCTTCCATGAAGCTCCAGCACATTTCTGCTTCCCGCCTTCTGATGCAGGCCGTCGATATTCTGCGTGATCACCGCCTTCAGCTTTCCCTCCTGTTCCCACCGGGCAAGCGTTCTGTGCGCGGCGTTCGGCTGCGCGTCCAGATAAAGCATCTTGTCGCGGTAGAAGCGGAAAAACTCCTCCGGCCTTTCCCGGTAAAAGGTATGGCTGAGGATCGTTTCCGGCGGCCAGGCATACTTCTGGTGATACAGCCCGCCCACGCTTCGAAAATCCGGGATCCCGCTTTCCGTGGACACTCCTGCGCCTCCGAAAAAGACGATATTGTCCGACTGGTCGATCCATTCCTTCATCTTCTGCAGATTCTTATCCAATTCTTCCGCCTTCCTTTCCCCGGACCCGCGCCGCGCCCGGCGCGTTCCTCTTTTTATACCTCCTCCGGAAGCATCCCGTTCTTCCGCTCGAAATCCACATATTTCCGGTCTTCATGGGTGATATGAACCTTCCACCATTCCTGAAGGTACTCAAACACCTCTCCCAGCATGTCGTCCTGCGTTGCCAGGGACAGCTCCGGCACCCTTGCAATAAAGCCGCGGATCTTTTCCCGGAAGGCCTCGTGCTGCCCGATATGCTCCTTCCTTCCGTCGAAGCCGATCCGTTCCATGAACTCCTCTTCCTCCGCGAAATGCACCACCGTATAATATTCCAGTCCCTCCAGGATCTTACGGATATCGTCGGCCTTAAAAAGCATGTTTTCATCTGCGAAAAGCTCATGTGCCCGCCAGGTATAATCCAGCATTTTCGCATGCTGCTGATCGATCCTGTCATTTCCCGTGCGATATTCGTCACTGATCTCGTAATGTTTCATTCCCTCTGCAACCCCACTTCCTTTTCTCTGTATTTTCCGGTCCCGGCGGATTTCCCCACATCTCCGCTTTGTGAGCCAAGTATACCATATTTTTTATGGTTTGGATACCGGAAATCAGGGAACCGAAACGCCTTTCCGGCATATTCTGAGAAGTAACCGCTCCCGTATTTTGCAGGGGAGGATCCCGCATGCATGCCATACGTCTCCTGATCGCAGGGAGGGCATCCCTGACACAGAATTACCGGAACGCCTTTTCCGGACTCGGCGCCGTCTGCCGGACGCTTCCCGATGAACAAAACGAAAACAGCCTGGCTGAAACGCTTTCCGAAGGCTGCGCTTTTCCCTCCCCCGGTCTGCCTTCCGATCCGGCCGAAGCCTTCGGCGGTCTTATCCTGCCCGGCGGCGGAGACATTGATCCTGCTCTTTTTCATGCGGAAAATCAGGGCTCGCGCGCCGTTGATCCCGTTCTGGACCGGCTCCAGCTTCTTCTTCTGGAAAGCTTTCTGAAAAAGGGACGGCCCGTTCTCGGCATCTGCAAGGGCATGCAGCTCATCAATGTCTGTCTTGGGGGCGGCATCATCCAGGATCTTCCCACCGCCCGCAGCCATGCATACGTCGGAAGAGATCAGATCCATCCCTCCTTCGCGCAAAAAGGAAGCATCCTCCATTCTCTGTATGGAGAAAGCTTCCCTGTCAACAGCGCCCATCATCAGGGCATATCGGAACCGGGCGAAGGACTGACCGTCATCCAGCGCGCGCCGGACGGCGTGGCGGAGGCGGTCGTCCACAGACGCCTCCCTCTGATCGGCGTACAGTGGCATCCAGAGCGCATGTGCTTTTCTCACAGACGGCCGGATACCCCGGACGGCAGCCTCCTTCTTTCCTATTTTCTCTCCCTGGTTCCGATCACCTCCGACCAGTCTGAGATGCCGATATAATCCAGCGCGAACTGCGTATATTCCTCCGCCTGATCCGTATCAATATATTTGAAAACCTCATAGATCATCTTTCTCCGCCCGTTCTGATAGGAAAGCCCGAGCGCAAGCCCCTGGGAAACCTCCTCCGCCGCATCCGTTTCCCGGGAAAGGATCATGGCGTCGATATACGGATCATTCTCCGCAATATAATAGGCATAGACAAAGGCCGCTGCCTGAGCGTCCTCCCCGTAGGCGGAGCTGAAGCCCATTTCGCTCAGAAGGAAGTGGCGCACCTGGCCGTCCGGATCCAGAAATTCCTCCTTCTGCAGATAATCCGTCACCACCTCGATGTTGTAAATGGTCACCACGGGGGTATCCTCCGTATCCTTTACCAGCCGTTCATCCTGTCCGGACATATCCCAGAACTTGGGCCAGGTCATGGGAATGGAATAGGGGTGATGCGCCATCCCCCAGCCGATATTTCCCTCTTTGGTGATCTGCGCGTTGAATTCATCCAGAATATCCCGGGAATTATAGCTCTCTTCGCCTGTCAGCTCCCGATCCCACTGCTGATCCAGCGAAATATACACCCGCGCATTCGCATTCACGCTTTTGATCACATTGTAGCAGATCCGGAAGGCCCTGACATATTCCCGCACATAGGTTTTCAGATCCACGTACTGCATATAATTCCAGAGGGAACGGACATTGATCTCATTTCCCACGATCCAGTTCATCACGATCCCGTGCTCCGTGTCCCGATAACGCTCCGCCAGAAAAGAGACCACAGCCGCAAGATACTCGCTTCCCTCTTCCTCCGCCGCGTTGAACGCATAATAATAGGCGTCTCCGTCCCTGGAAAGCGGATGGATCATCTGCGGCCAGTCCTCCGATCTGTCGTTCAGCAGAATCGCTGTGCTCACGATCCCCTTCGCCGTCAGCGTGCTGAAGGCATAATCGTACTCGCTCACCACCCTCCCGTTCAGCTCATACTCCTTCCCGTTATAGGTGTAGATGATGGTAGGATAATTCCTGTCCGTGGTGGGTCCAAGGAGCCTTGACAGCGGGATATTGTACACCGCATGCTTTACGCCGAGCTCATCCAGCTCCGTGGTTCCCAGCTTCTGGGAATCCACCAGCAGCCCCTTGATGGAATCCACTTCCGGAAAGGGCTCCGTATAATCCGCCAGGACCTCCGGATTGGTGATGTAATGCGGCGTACTCACGGCGATATACCTGCCGTCCCGCTTCACCGCCACCACAAATTTATCATACAGCCGGGAATCCTCTTCATATCCCCGGATCTCCGCCGTCAGGGAAAACTCCCGCGCCAGATCCGTCTGCGCGATGGGCTCCCCGCCCGCCGGGATGGACTCCTCATACACCTCCAGCGCAAACAGATAGAACCTGCCGTCGTCGCTCTCCGGCAGAAGCGGAGCCGTTCCGCTTACGGAAAACCTCTCTCCGTCCGAAAGCGCCTCACAGGAATCCACCCGGACCTGCGAAACCGCGCTCTCCACCTCGGTGAACCAGACGCCTTCCCCGGCCCTTCCCGTCGTCACTGCTTCCTGTGTTCCAAAAGCGGCCTCCGCCCCTTTTCCCCTGCCGTTTCCGCATCCTGCCATAAGGGCTGAAAGCAGAAAAAGGACGCAGACAACAAATGCCGCGCCGCCCAGGATGTGCCCCGTCTGATATCTGACTCTTCTTCCTTCCCCGTTTTCTTCAGGGACTTCCTCTGTATTTGAACTCGGTTTCATTTCTCCCGCTGTTTCCTTTTCCCGCTGCAAAGACCGCCTGACGGCTGCCCAATAACTTTTTACAGAAATGTTACGCACTTTTCGGTATATTGTAACATATCCGCACCGTGCTTCACAATAGCTTCTTACGTAAAAACTTCGCGTTTTCCAAGATAGGTCTTATAGCTGGTGGGAGACATGCCGTATTCCTTCCTGAAATTCCTCAGAAAGGAAGAATAATCCGCAAAGCCGCACTGCCCCCACACCTCTCCCACGGCCTCCCCCTCCTGCAGCAGCTCGCAGCAGCGGATCAGCCTCTTATTGTTCAGATAGGCATGCACCGTGGTCCCGGTCAGCTCCTTGAAGCGGCGCAGAAAATAATACTTGCTCATATGCGCCTCCTCCGCCAGCTCATCCAGCGTGACCGGCTCCTGCATGTGCGCCTCGATGTAGGCGTTGACCTTCTCTACCAGTTCATGATGCACCCGCAGCTTCTCTCCGGAGGCGAACGCCTCCTTTTCGCACAGCTCGTTCAGATACAGGAAAAAGAGCGTCAGCTGCGCCCTGTCATACAGCCGCTTCCCCTCCATCCCCTCCATATCCGGCACGTCCGTCATCGCCGTCCGCACCAGCATGCCGTGCAGGATCCCTTCATAGTAAAGGGGAAAATGATAGACCGCACCTTTTCCCCGTTCAAAGCACAGGCTCAGATCCCTTTCCCCTCCGGAAAGCCGGTCCAGCATCTGCCTGCTGATCCAAAGCACGATCCTCCTGGAACGGGCATGCTTCCCCTCCACATAATGATACTTGTGCATCACGTTTCTCCCGATCAGCAGGAAATCCCCTTTTTTCAGAAAATAGGTCACATTGTCCACCAGGCTGGAAAATTCCCCGTCCAGAATATAGATGATCTCATAAAAATCATGATAATGAAGCGCCGTCGCCCCCGCCGGCGCGCCGCGCTTCTCATAGATCTCAAAATCCTCCCGGATCATATACTGCCGTTCATCGTCCCCGCTCATGAAGCTGGTCCTGATCTCCGTCATATCCGCCCTCCCGCATCCGCTTCCGATTTCTTTCTCCCATCTTAGAGCAATTTTTGCCTGTTATCAAGCAAGAAATGGTATTTGCAAGCATTTTTTATTTTTCTATAATGAAACCATAAATGACAGAAAAAGGCTTCAATGAGCCGCAAGCCATATTTTTACAGAAAGAGAGGGACTTATTTATGCAGATGACACTGAGATGGTACGGAAGCCGCTTCGACACCGTGACCCTGCAGCAGATCCGTCAGATCCCCGGCGTGACCGGCGTGATCTCCACCCTGTACGACACCGCGCCCGGGGACGTGTGGGAGCTTTCCGATATCCTTGCCCTGAAAAAAGAGATCGAGGACGCCGGACTGAGCCTTGCCGGCATCGAAAGCGTCAACGTCCACGACGCCATCAAGGCCGGGCTTCCCGACCGCGACAAGTATATCGACAACTACATCGCCACCCTGGAGAATCTGGGAAAAGCGGACATCCATCTGGTCTGCTACAACTTCATGCCCGTATTCGACTGGACCAGAACCGAGCTGGCCCGCATACGCCCGGACGGCTCCACCGTGCTCGCCTACACCCAGGAGGCCGTGGATCAGCTGAATCCTGAGGAAATGTTTTCCTCCATCTCAGGCGACACCAACGGCACCATCATGCCCGGCTGGGAACCGGAACGCATGCAGCACATCAAAGAGCTGTTTGAAATGTACCGCAGCGTGGACGACGAGGCGCTTTTTTCCAACCTGAAATATTTCCTGGAGCGCATCATGCCCGTCTGCGACAAATATGACATCAACATGGCCATTCATCCGGACGACCCCGCCTGGAGCGTATTCGGCCTTCCCCGCATCATCATCAACAAGGCCAACATCCTGCGCATGATGAAAATGGTGGACAATCCGCACAACGGCGTGACCTTCTGCTCCGGCTCCTACGGCACCAACCTGGAAAACGACCTGCCGGACATGATCCGCTCCCTGAAAGGAAGGATCCATTTTGCCCATGTGCGCAACCTGAAATTCCATTCTCCCACCAACTTCGAGGAATCCGCCCACCTTTCTTCGGACGGAAGCTTCGATATGTATGAGATCATGCTCGCCCTTTACGACATCGGCTTTACCGGCCCCATCCGGCCCGACCACGGCCGCATGATCTGGGGGGAGGTGGCCATGCCCGGCTACGGCCTCTATGACCGCGCTCTCGGCGCCGCGTATCTGAACGGACTGTGGGAGGCCATTGAGAAATCCCACAGGAAATGACCGCAGCCTGCAGTCAGATCGGCCTCATCAGGATGAAAAGCGGCTTCATCAGACCGCAGATTGGCCCTGTCCGTACGCTCGACAGGGCCGTAAAAAGGAAAGGAGTGTAATCAGAATGGAACTGACCTTACAAGGGTTGAAACAGGCGGAGGGCTGGAAGCAGGCAGGCTACAGCCTTCCGGAATATGATATTCCCGCCGTGGCGGCACGCACGCGGGAGAAGCCCCGCTGGATTCATTTCGGCGCGGGAAACATCTTCCGCGCCTTCCAGGCGAACGTGGCTCAGGAGCTTTTAAACCGCGGCGTGCTGGATACGGGGCTGATCGCGGCGGAGGGTTACGATTATGAGATCATCGAAAAAATGTACCGCCCTCACGACAACCTGAGCATCCTGGCAACGCTGAAGGCAGATGGAACCGTGGGAAAGACAGTGGTGGGAAGCATTGTGGAATCTCTCATCTTGGACAGCGCCGATCCTCAGGAATACGGGCGGCTGAAAGAGATCTTCCGCGCCCCTTCCCTTCAGATGGCGAGCTTTACCATCACCGAAAAGGGCTACAGCCTGACCAGCGCGAAGGGCGAAACCCCTTCTGACATTGCCTACGATTTTACCCATGGTCCCGAAGCCCCCAGAAGCTATCTGGGAAAGGTTTCTTCTCTGGTCTATGAACGTTATCTTGCCGGCGCGCTTCCGTTAAGCCTCGTCAGCATGGACAACTGCTCCCACAACGGAGACAAGCTCTACGCCGCGGTAAACGCCTTTGCCGAAGCCTGGCAGCAAAACGGCCTGGTTCAGGACGGCTTCGTCTCCTACATCAACGATAAGAAAAAGATCGCCTTCCCCTGGACCATGATCGACAAGATCACGCCCAGGCCCGACGATACGGTAAAGGCCATGCTGGAACAGGACGGCATCAGCGACCTCACGGCCTGCGTCACCGCCAAAAACACCTATGTCGCCCCCTTCGTCAACGCCGAAGAATGCCAGTATCTCGTCATCGAGGACGCCTTCCCCAACGGAAAGCTTCCTCTGGAGCAGGCCGGTATTCTCTACACAGACCGCGCCACCGTGGATAAAGTGGAAAAAATGAAGGTCTGTACCTGCCTGAATCCTCTTCACACCACTCTGGCCATTTACGGCTGCCTCCTTGGCTGCCATCTCATTTCCGAAGAGATGAAAAATCCTCTTCTGAAAAAATTCGTGGAGATCGTAGGTTATACCGAAGGCCTTCCCGTGGTGGTCAACCCCGGCGTGCTGGATCCAAAGCAGTTCATCGATGAGGTGGTGCAGAAACGGATCCCCAACCCCTTCATGCCAGACACCCCGCAGCGGATCGCCACCGATACCTCCCAGAAGCTGCCCATCCGCTTCGGCGAGACCATCAAAGCCTACGACAGGGATCCTTCCCTGAGCGTATCCTCGCTGAAAATGATCCCCCTGGTATTCGCGGGCTGGCTGCGGTATCTGATGGCGGTGGACGACACAGGAGCCGCTTTCGATCCCAGCTCCGACCCCCTGCTGCCTTCCCTGCGCCCGCTCTTCGCTTCCTGCCGGCTCGGCAGTATGCCCGAGGACCTCTCCTTCCTGGATGAACTCCTCTCCAACGAAAGCATCTGGGGCGTGAACCTGTTTTCTGTCGGCCTGGCCGATCTTGTAAAGCATTACTTCCGGGAACTCACTGCCGGCCCCGGCGCCGTTTTGGCAACCCTGGAAAAATATCTGGGATGATAATACCGATACCCAAACCGCCCGGCTTTCCGAACGGAAACAGTCCGGGCGGTTTTATTTCCTCATCTTCTCTTATCAGTACTCCATTTCTGCGACGATACAATCTCCCTTTAATTCCATAAGCCGCTCCTCCGGCCGCAGAAACAAACGACAAAAAACCCCGAAAAATTCGAGGTTTTGAAAGAGGCGCAGACCGGATTTGAACCGGTGGATAACGGTGTTGCAGACCGGTGCCTTACCACTTGGCTACTGCGCCATAATCATAAATATGCTCTTTATCATTTAAAAATGACTCCAACGGGAATCGAACCCGTGTTACCGCCGTGAAAGGGCGATGTCTTAACCGCTTGACCATGGAGCCGTATCTCTTTTCTCCTCTGCGCTCCCGGCTCTTACCCTTCCTCACAGAGCTTTAA
>DXDD01000003.1 GCA_019115665.1 Candidatus Eisenbergiella pullistercoris
GGGAATCAGGCGGGTGGCCGCGTAGCCGAAGGCCGCGATCTGAGTCACCATGGCGGTCAGGTCCTGCTCCATCAGGATGTAAACTCCCAGATAACCGAGAATGCCGCCCATGCAGATGGTTTCGATGAGCAGTCTGGGAATATTGTTGAGCACGTTGTATTTGCTGGTCACCTCTCCGGCGATCTGGGAATATTTCCGGAAATTCCGGGCAAAAAAAGCCTCCCTGTGCAGGATTTTCACATCCTTGATGCCGTAGATGGACTGAAGCCTCCATTTTCCCATGCGGCTCTGCACCTTCTGGGATTTTAAGCCCATGGCGTTCAGCTTCGGCTTCATCACCTTGATAATCAGCAGGGTCATCACACCCAGAATGCCGCCCAGTATCAGGGTCATCTTCCAGTCCACCACCAGCAGGAACACGCAGATGAACACGGCCACCACGGCCTCAGAGGCCAGCTGGATGTATTCCATCAGGATGGTGAACACCTTGGGCACGTCGCTGTCCACCAGGCGGAATACGGTGGGGATATCCGCATTCAGGTAAAATTCATAGGGCCGGTTCAGGTATTCCTCCAGCATGTAGCTGACCGTCCGGAACTGGTTGGAATTGACAAACCTGGCCTGCACATAGGTGACAAGCAGCAGAAAGAGGTTTTTCACCACGATGATGCCGATGACCAGCCCGAGCAGAAGGAGGATAAAATTGTTGAAATTTTCTTCCGTGAGCGTAAATCCCAGCCAGCCGCAGACCATCTGCACCGTCTGATTCTCAAGCATGCCGTCCCGGTCGATGACCGCCTGCACCAGAGGCAGGATGGCGGAGATGCCGATGGTCTCCAGAAGGCCGCTGATCAGAATCATGACGCCCAGTCCGCAGACTCTGCGCTTCTGCGCTTTGCTCAATATGTGTCTGAGTTTGCTGATGTTTTCAATCATATCCGTATCATTCCTTCCGTATAGATATCCCTGCACTCCCGTCCGTTGATCCATCTGGCCGGCGCGATCACCTGCTTTTTCGGATTGTCGTTCAGCCAGGCGCCCCACCAGCTGAAGCTGCTGTTGGCGATGATGTTATGGCGGCAGCGGCTCATCAGATACAGGTCCAGATATCCCTTTTCCTCGCTTCCGCCTTCCACCGGCACGCAGTCCGGCCCGGCCAGATGCGCTTTCGTCCATTCCATGTCATTGGAAAAGAGAAAAAACACCGCTCCCGGTTCTTTTTTCCGGACGCGCTCCATGGCCTCCCGGTAATAGGCTTCGGTGCAGATCCCCTCATAAATCCCGTTGTGGCTGGCGTGCAGATAGTCGCCGCGCCGTACATGCACCGACACCGCGGGGCAGGCCGCAATCCGCGAAAGGATCCCCCGGTACCCTTCCGGAAGCTCCTTTTTCACCCGGCCGGAGAAGGCCAGATGGCTGCGTACCTCGTCCTTCACATCCGCGAAATATTTTTCACTCTGGAAAAAACCCGTCAGATAGACCGGATCCCGTTCAAACACGGAGGCGTCGTATTCCATGTCCTTTTCCCGGTAGAGAAGGCTCTTCCTTCCCGTGAGCTTTCTGCGGACGCGGGAGAGGGGATCCATGGCGGAATCCGTATACCGGATCACCTCTTCCCGCGAAGCCCGCTCGTAGTCCGCGTCAAACGCCCACAGCTGCACCGGCCTTCTGTCCGGCGTGCGGAAGTCGGACACATCGTCTATTTTCACCTGTTTTCCCCTGGCCCGGAGGCTCAGATACAGGGCGTATTCAAACATCTGGTTTCCCAGCCCGCCCGATAATTGCAGAATGACCAATTCTTTTTCCTCTTTCCGTCATCGTGATGCGGCCCTTTTCTCCGTCCGGCCGTTCAGGGGTGGAAGATTGCCATCAGGCCGTCTCAGGCCCGCCGGTTCCGGCTTCCGCCTTCCGGCCCGCTCCCGTCAGCCCCGCCCCGTTTTCAGGGGCAGCAGAATTCTTTCATTCAACACCGTCATGATCCGGTACAGAAAAGGCGAAGCCAGAAAAATCCGCATTTTCCGCCTTTCATTCGCTCCCGCGCCCGGCCAGCCGTACACCTGGTCCATCTCCCGTCTGCCTTCCAGAACCAGCGCCCGGAGCCTTGCCCGATACTTCTTCTGCTCCTTTTTCACCGAGGCCGGAACGCCCCGGCCGCTTCCCGTGCGCAGGCAGCGGTTATAATAGAGCAGCAGCCTTTTATAGAAAAAATACCGGTGCTGCCAGGCCAGATCCTCCCTGCCGATGGAGCGAAGGAACGCCTCCTTTTCCCGGTAGGCCGGGATCTGATCGGTGAAAATCCGCTCTCCCAGGCCCTTTCCCATGATGCTTCCCTCCCGCTCGCAGACATAATTGTATTCCGCCCGGTCCAGATAGACCAGCCGGTCCGCGCGGGCCAGAAGCTTCGTGGTGTATACGATATCCTCATACAGCTTCCCCTTTGGGAAACGCAGCTCTCCCATCAGCTCTCTGCGGTACAGCTTGTTCCAGGCCGCGTTGCGCAGGGGAACGGCGTCGTTTTCCGCAATGAACTGCTCCAGCGCTTCGCTCCCCTCCAGCACCGCCGCCTTAGAGGTAGAGCCGTCAATCGTCTTCTTCAGATAGATCTGCCGGTAGCGGCAGACCGCGATGGGCGCGTCAAAATCCCGCATGCAGGCGTAAAGGTCCGCATACATCCGCGGTTCCACCCAGTCGTCTCCGTCCACGAAGGCGATCAGGCTTCCGGAGGCCGCTTCAATTCCCGCGTTTCTGGCATCCGACAGGCCGCCGTTTTCCTTATGGATGACCCGGATCCTTTCATCCTCCTTCGCCAGCGCGTCGCAGATCGCGCCGCTTCCGTCTGTGGAGCCGTCGTCCACCAGCAGGATCTCCAGCCGCCCGTAGGTCTGAGCCATGAGGGAGCGTGCGCACCGCTCCACGTAGGCTTCGATATTATAGACCGCGACCACCACGGAAATCAGCTCCTGGCCGGATGGCTCTGCGGGCCTTGGCTCATAGTCCGGTATCACACGCATGCGTCCGCTCCTTTCTTTGGTCCCGGCCTTTTCCCGCGCAGGAAATCCTGAAACATGAGCAGATACCAGATCTGCACCCGCCAGATGCCCCGCTCCGTAAAGTCTTTCCAGATCCGACTCACCGCATCCGCGTCCAGGAAGCCCTGGGAACGAATCACGGCAGGGTCCAGAAGCTCCTCCGCCCAGGCGCGAAGCTCCGGCTCCAGAAGCCACTTTCGGATGGGGATGGAAAAACCTTTTTTCGGCCGGTCCATCATCTCCTTCGGCACATAGCGGTAAAGCACGTCCCTAAGCACCAGCTTTCCGGTATCCTGCCGCCGCAGATATTCTTCCGGCAGGGACCAGGCGAACTCCACCACATCCTTATCCAGCATGGGCACCCGGGTCTCCAGGGAAACCGCCATGGCGGTCCGGTCCACCTTGACCAGGATATCGTCCGGATGATAGAGGAGCATGTCCTGAAGCTGAACCGCCTTTAAGGGACAGGTGCCGAAGACTTCCGGGGAAAAACGGCTGTAGAATGCCCGAATGCTCTCCCGGGCCGCGCCAGCCGGAAGCACAAGCCGCTCCGCCAACCTGTCCCTCTCATAGTTGGTTCGGTACACGTCCAGAATATGATCCGAAAGGAGCAGCTTTCCCTTCAGGCCGATCCCTTCCCTTCCGGAAAAGGGCAGCAGACCGATCAGGCCGCCGGCCGCCTTCCGGAGCGCCGCGGGCTGCGTCCGCAGCTTTCCCCAGATGCGCCCGCACCAGCCGTAAATGTTATAGCCCGCAAACAGCTCGTCTCCGCCGTCCCCGGACAGGGCCACGGTCACATGCTCCCTGGTCATGCGGCTCACCAGGTATGTGGGGATCTGGGAGGAATCTCCAAAGGGCTCCGCGAACATGGCGGAAAGCCGCGGGATCACCTCTCTGGCCTCCTTTTCCGTGACGGTCAGGCGCATGTGATCCGTTCCCAGATGGGCGGCGATCCTCTCCGCCGCGTCCGCTTCGTTGTATTCCTTTTCTTCCATGCCGATGGTGAAGGTGCGCACCCTTCCGGGAGCCAGATCCTGCATCAGCGAAACCACGGTGCTGCTGTCGATCCCGGCCGACAGGAAGGCCCCCACCGGAACGTCCGCTTCCATCTGGCCTTTGATGGACTCCTTCAGGAGCCGCTCCAGCTCGTCCGCCGCTTCCTTCCGGCTTCCCTGAAACGGGCTGCGAAGGCCCTTTTCCGCCGCCTCCCGCATGGACCAGTAGGGCACAATCTCCGGCTCCGTTACCAAGGCTTCCGTTCCGGCCGGAATTTTGATGGTCAGAAGGCATCCCGCCGGAAGCTTGCGGATGTTTTCATAGATGCTGCAGGGCGCGGGGATATAGCCGTGGGTAAAATAAAAGGGAAGGACGCTTCTGTCGATCCGCCCCTCAAAGCCGTCCAGCACGGCGATGCTTCCCAGGTCGGAAGCGAAGACGAAGCTTCCCGATACCCAGCCGTAATACAGGGGCTTTTCTCCCACCCGGTCCCGCGCCAGGGTCAGGGTGCGTTCCTTCCGGTCCCAGAAGGCCGCGGCGAACATCCCCTTACAGAGGGAGAGGGCCCGCTTCACGCCCCAGCTTTCCGCCGCCTCCAGAAGCGCCTCCGTATCCGAGCTTCCCCGGAAGGCCGATACACGCCCTTCCTGCAGGAGCCGTCCGGCGATTTCCTTATGGTTATAAATCTCCCCGTTAAAGGAGATCACATACCTGCCGCTTCCCGACCGCATGGGCTGCGCCCCTGTTTCCGACAGATCGATGATGGCCAGCCGTCTGTGGCCAAGCGCCACGCTGCCGTCCTCTTCCGCCCACAGCCCGGAGCCGTCCGGCCCTCTGTGCCGCATACGCTCGCACATTCTGTTCAGATTGCTTTTCCAGTCTCCCCGCCAGCCGCACAGGCCCGCAATTCCGCACATGGCTTCCTCCTGTTTCCGCCGCCGTCAGACGGTCCCCGTTTCCATCCTCATTCCGCTTCTTCCAGAACCTTGAAGTCCTTCTTTTCAATCCGTTCATGGATCGTGGCCTTCGCCTCTTCCAGCTCCTTCGACCATCTTTCATAGGACTCGTCCCAGCTTTCGTAGCCGGGGGTTCCCCGCTTATCCGCAAAATCGTAATGCTCGTCCAGATATTTTCCCAGAAAAGCGGTGTACTTCTCCGCCCCGATGGCGTTGGCATGGCCTCCGTAGTCGTAGAAATCCGTGGCGAAATCCGCTCCGGTCTCCTCGTAGTAGTCGTTAAAATTCAGGAAATTGTAGCCGTAGGGCTCGATGATGTCCGCGATATAGTTGTACTGGGCCTGCTTTTCATAGGTCATGGTGTTGGGAGACACGATGAACAGGGCGTTCATCTCATGCTTCTTCAGATATTCCAGCAGCTCCCGCAGAACCTCCTCCTCGTCCTCCGGAATGGCCTGCCGCTCCGTCACCCAGGAATAGTCCGCCATTTCGCTTGGCCCCACCTCGTCGCTGAGAAAATGCCCCTTTAACGGATGCTTATGCTCATAGCGGAAGGCCATGAGCTGGCTGGGCATGACGATGGTCTTCCAGTTGGAATGATACTTGAAAATGTCAAAATAGTAGGTGTAGCGCTCGCTCACATCGTCCACCAGCGCGTTGATGGTTTTGATCCGGTTCCAGGAATATTTCATGTTGTCGGTGACGCCCCGGGTAAAGGCCATGTTCTGCGTCAGATCCTCGTCCGCCGCCAGATACATCCGCATCTCGAAAATATAGAGGTCGGGATCCTGGGTCTTTTCCGCTTCCTCGATCAGATGCACCGCCGCTTTGGGGCGCTGATTGTTGGTGGAAAGGGGATAGGTGGTGATCCCATAGTCCGCCCAGATCTTCGGGGCCGCGTAATAGGGATACACCGGACTGGAGCCGATCAGGATGGCATCGATGGTATAGTCCGGCTCCGCGTAAAACCCGGCGAACCGGGCCTTGAGATCCCCGCTGGTGCGCACGATGTAGGTAAGATGCGTCAGTATGATAAAAAAAATGGCCAGAAATACCACGGCCTGAAGCAGCTGCTTTTTCCTCATTTCGCCGTCTTTTCTCCTGTCTTTCCTTTCCCCCGGCTCATTACTCCTCATTTCGTCTGCCGCGCGGCATTCGTCCCGCCGCGCGGCACTCGCCCTACCGTGCGGCGCAGCCAAGCAGATAGTCCTTCCATTCCGCGTTCACCCGCTCCGGGCGGTATTCCTCCAGAAGCAGGGCCGCCTGCTTCCCCATTCTCTCCGCCCCTTCCTCATCCGAAAGGATCCGGCGCAGCCTGTCGGCCAGCGCCTCCTCGTCCCCCACCGGAATGAGATACCCGTTCACGCCGTCTTCGATCAGCTCCCGCGGGCCGCCGCAGGGACAGTCCGTGGAAATGGAGGGGATTCCCAGGCACATGGCCTCGATCAGGGCGTTGGGCATACCCTCATGGCCGGAAGAAAGCACGAAGGCGCTTGCCGTCCGGATCTTATCCGGAATATCGGAGGCTGCGCCGGGAAACCGCGCCCGTTCCGAAAGGCCCAGCTTTCGCGCCCGTTCGATCAGCTCCTGCCGTTTCTCCCCCTCCCCGTAGACCACCAGAGAAGCGTTCGGGAATTCCGAAGCGATCCGGGCAAAAGCGCGCAGGATCAGCGCATGATTTTTGTTGGCATCCACCCGTCCCACCGATACGATCCGCCCGTCCGGGCGCTCCGTCCTTCTTTCCCGCACAAAAGCCGGATTCAGCGGATTTTTCAGGATCACCGCCTTCTTCCGGATCAGGGGCGGGAAAAAGTCCCTGGCTGCCCGTGTCTGAACGATCACGCCCGCCGCGCAGGCAAAGAGGGTTTTCGCCAGAAAACGCATGGCCGGATTATAGTATTCGCTTTTCGGTTCTCCCCGCACGGAAACCACGGCGGGGATGCCGGTAAACCGGGTACACAGCAGGGTCATGATATTGTTTTTTCCAATAAAAGAAAGGACGCAGTCCGGATGAAGCTCCGTAAAGATCCGCCGCAGCTTCCGGTATCGGGCCAGAAAATCCCCGATCCGGCTTCCCGTCTCCTCTTCCGGCGTGATCTCGCTCAGGATGCGGGGGATCCCTGCCGGGAGAGCATACTCTTCCCCGCAGATATACTGGGTCACCAGCGTCACCCGCACGCCGGTCTTTTGCAGATAGTCCGCAAGGTTCACCATCACCCGTTCCGCGCCGCCCTTGCGGAGCGCGCTGATGAACAGGACGATGTGTGTCTGTGTTTTCTGAGAATCTGAAACGATACGCTCCATGCGCGCTCCTTTCCCGGCAGGCGGCCCCTCAGCCGCAGTATTTCTCATACCACTGCTGGAAGGTGAAGAAGGACCAGGTCACCTTGGAAAAATTGGCTCCCGTGGCCGGGCCCGCGTCTCCGGTTTCCAGGTAATGCTTCACCAGCCCGCTCACATAATCCGCGTCGAAGATCCCCTGCCGCTTCAGGAAAGCCGGATCCGCAAAGGTCAGGAGCTGTTCCTTCAGGGGACCGCGAAGCCATTTGTCCAGAGGCACGCCGAAGCCTACCTTGGGGCGGTCCAGAAGCTCCTTCGGGATATAATCATAGGCGATGTCCTTCAGGATCCTTTTTTTCACGCCCTTTTCATATTTGAAGCTGTGGGGCAGACGGAAGGAATATTCCATCACGTCCCGGTCCAGGATGGGGCATCTCGCTTCCAGGGAATATTTCATGGAGGCCCGGTCCACCTTGCAGAGGATGTCCCCCGGCAGATAAGTGTCCATATCCAGAAGCATCCGGCGGATCTGCCAGTTGTCCACGCCGTAGGCGCTTTCTATCGGATATTTGCAGTTTAGGGCCTCTCCCGGAACCATCCGGTGCGCCGTCTCGATGTAGCTGGGGGAGCAGAACTGGGTCTTGGTCTCCCGGTCCCGGTTCTGCGCCACCACCTGCACCCGGAAGGGAAGCTTTTTCATCAGTCCTGCCTGCCTGAGTCCCGGCAGAGCGCAGAGGCCGTTTACCAGGCCGCCCGCCTTATCCAGCATCCGGGCCTGGGCCACATTTTCATAAATATTATAGCCGCAGTAGAACTCGTCCCCGCCGTCGCCGGACAGGGCCACCGTCACCCGCTCCCTTGCCAGCTGGGAAACCAGCATGGTTGCGATCTGAGAGCTGTCCGCGAAGGGCTCGTCATAGTACTGAGGAATGCTTTCCACCAGCCGGAACATTTCCTGCTCGTCGATGATCAGCTCCGTATGGTCGGTTCCCAGATAATCCGCCACCGCTTTCGCGTATTTCGCCTCGTTGAACCGCTCCTCTGAAAAACCGATGGAAAAGGTCTTCACCGGCGTCCCGGAGCATTCCTGCGCGATGGCCGTGACCAGGGAGGAATCATAACCGCCGCTTAAAAAGCTTCCCAGGGGAACATCCGCGATCATGCGGGACGCCACGGATTTTTTCAGAAGCTCCTTCAGCTCCGCCTTCGCCTGCCCGTAATCCGTCACGGGCTCTGACAGACATTCCCGGTACACCTTTTTGATATCCCAGTATTTCCACCTGCGCACCCGGCGGCCGTTCCCCCGCTCCTGCCTGCTGACATTCTCCGCGTATTCCGGGGCGTCCGCCGCATAGGCCGCATCCGGATCCAGGCTGAAGCGCAGGATCCCGCCCGGCTCCAGCTTGTATACGTTTTCAAAAATGGTATCCGGCGCGTTGATGTACTGCTGATAGAGAAAACGGGGCAGCACCTCCCTGCGGATTCTGCCGGAAAAACCAGGGCAGTCCATGATGGGCTTCAGCTCGGAAGCAAACACCAGATTTTCCCCGTCCAGCCAGTAATAAAGGGGCTTTTTGCCGATCCTGTCCCGGATCAGATACACCGCCTGTTTTCTCCGGTCATACAGGGCGATGGCGAACATTCCGTTCAGCCGCTCCACGCAGGAGATCCCCCATTTCAGATAGGCGGCGAGGATCACCTCCGTATCGCAGCTGGAGCAGAACGGATAGTCGGAAAGTTCTTTTTTTAATTCCTGAAAATTGTAAATCTCCCCGTTATAGACGATGCTGACGCTGCCCTCCGGCACGCCGGCAAAGCCCCGGGAGTGCATGGGCTGATGGCCCAGTTCGGACAGATCCAGGATGGAAAGGCGGCGCTGGGCCAGGCCCACCTGATAGCCGAAGGCCGCGGAAAAAATCTCTTCCCCCGAATCATCCGGCCCCCTGTGGACCATGGTGTCGTTCATGCTTTTCAGCTGCTTCTTCGTAATCTGCCTGGTGCTGATAAAACCGCAGATTCCGCACATGGCTGCCGCCTCCTTTCCTGCGCCGTCCCCTTACAGAAGATCCCGCACCGTGGCGAAATGCTTGCATTCGTTATCTATGGTATCCAGAAGCTCTTCATTTCTCTCCGCGATCAGGGTCCGGAAATTTTCCAGATTGTCATATCCCCTTTTCGTCCAGGAATAGGGGTGCGTCAGGATCTGCACCTTATCGTTTCCCAGGAGGGTCTCCCGGTCGGGCTTCCCGTAGTTCCAGCGGTGCTGGGCGTCGGAAATGTATTTCACCGCCAGCCTCGTATCCGGCGTCACTTTTTCCGCAAAGGTAAAATATTCGTCCTGATAGGCGTTGATGATGCCGGGCAGCTTGATGTCCTCCCGCAGCACGTCCGCGGAGGGACGGTGGATGGAAAACTCCATGATCTCAAAGCCCAGCATCTCGCTGAGCACATTGATCTCCTGCAGGATCTTTTTCCGGATCAGTTCCATGTCGGTCAGACCGTTTAAGGCGAAATGCAGGCCGATCTCGTGCCCCCTTTCATGCATGTAATGGATCATATCCATATTCCGCTTGGAAAGGATGTTGTAAGAATTGTTGGTCCACTGGAAAAAATAGGTGGAGGTGAAGTCCATGGAAAGCTCCAGCTTTGACAAAGCAAAGGCGCGGTCCACGGAAAATTCCACATCATGACGCATGATGATGAACTGATCCTTCCCCCTCGCCTGCTTGAAATTGGCCATCCGGCCGCTCTCCTTAATGATCTGTATGATCTCTTTGTATTCTTTATAGGAAAACATATCTGTAATCTCCGTTCCGGACACGGACCGTCCGTATCCTTCCGCCGCCGCGGCGCTTTCGTCTGCGCGGCGTTTCGTCTGCGCGGCCTGCTCTTCCCCGCTTCATCTGCGCGGCCTGCTCCTTCGCGCTTCCCTGCGCGGCCTGCTTTTCCCCGCTTCATCTGCGCGGCGTTTCCTGCCTTACCGTCCCGACGGCCCGGTCAGCGATTCGATGTAGTCTCTCCACTGCTCAAAGACCGCCTGTCCGTTGGCGATCTTCGCGATCCCCCTGGCGTTCTCTCCCAGGCGTTCCGCCTCTTCGGGATGCTCGATCAGCCGGCAGATCCCTTCCGCCATGGCATCCTCATCCTTGATGGGAACCAGCAGCCCGTTATAGCCGTCCTGCATCACCGTCCGCGGCCCCCCGCAGGGACAGTCCGTGGCTACGATGGGAAGCCCCAGCGCCATGGCCTCCAGAAGGGCATTGGGAAGGCCCTCCCAGTCGGAAGAAAAGGCGTAGACCGCCGCGTTGTTCAGAACCTTTTCCAGCTCGTCGCTGGCACCCATCAACGTCACATAGCCTTCCGCATGCCGTTCCGCGATCAGCGCCTCCAGAAGCTCCTTCGTCCCGTCAAGGGAATCCCCGCCGTAGATCTTCAGATCGTAATCGGGATGCTTTTCATGCACCTTCACGAAGGCCCGGATGAGCATGAGCTGATTTTTGAAATCCACCAGCCTCCCCGACTGCACCACGGTCTTCGTCCGCTTCTGCGGCCGCGGCACGCCGATGTATTTATCATTGATGGGGTTCAGAATAATCCGTGATTTTTCCTGTGTCCCCTTCGGGAAAAATTCCTTCTGCCCCTCGGTCTGGAACACGCAGCCCGCCGCCCTCGGAAACAGAAGCGGAATCTGGATCTTATCCGCCAGGGAATCATAATGCCCTGCCGGATCGGTCCGGATCGAAATGATCACCGGCACTTTCATGCCAATGGTAGCCATCAACGCCCGATAGTTCGCCTTCTGAGCGAAGGCGATCAGCACATCCGGCTCGTACTCCTTCACAAATTTCCGCAGATGCGTCACCCGCCGCAGGATCTGCACCGGCCGGCTCTGCTTTTTATCCTCTTCCGTCAGGCCCACATGGATCCGCCGGATCCCTTCATCGATCTGAAATTCATTCTCTCCGAACCATTCCGTCGCTATGAGCACTTCATACCCTTCGGCATAAAACTGGTGAGCCAGGTTGGTGACCACCCGCTCCGCCCCGCCCTGCTCCAGACAGTTCAGATGAAACGCGATTCTGCGCATTCCTTCCTCCGCAACTCTGTACATTTTTCCTTTTCCGCCTGCCGCCGCAGGTGCCCGCGCGCGCATCGCGCTGCCCGGCCTGTCCTTCGCGCCTGCAATTATCTCAGTTTAACACAATCGCTCCGCAAACACAAGTTCATCAGACCGGCGACGCGGATACGATCATTTTCCAGCTGTTGCAGGCGCAGAGCGTGTGTTCTTCTCCTTCCTGTACGGGGCGGAAAGGAAGTCTCTTTTCTTCCAGCTCCGGGAGGCGCTCTTCGTCTCCGCTCACAAACGCTTCCACGCGCTTCTTCGCGGTTTCCAGGCGGGCCAGGAGACCGCCGATGCGGATGTCGAACACCTCAAAGCCGAAAATGCGGCTTTCCTCCTTCCAGAGGGCTTCCCGCCCGTCCCGGTAGGCGCGGATCTTTTCCATGGCAAGGGGGATCTCCTCCTGCGCCAGCCGCCGCAGCTCCGCCATGTCCTTCTTTTCATAGGCGCTATACAGCGCTTCGCCCAAAGGGGCCTTTACGGAAAGGGCGTCGGCCAGGCGGACATACAGGGAAAGGATGCTGCGGGCATAATCCCCTGCGTCCGGCCGGGCTTCCAGCTCCTTTAACAGCCTTCCCTTCAGTCCCTCATAATAAGCTCCCGTGTTCCAGCCCTTGATCTGGCCGTCAAACAGGCCGATCAGGGCATCCTGATAGAGCAGGTATTTGGAGGGGTTGTCGTAAAACGCGCTGCCCGAAGGGCGGTCGAATTCGCCCAGCAGCTCGAAGCCCTCCCAGGAAGCGCCCGTCAGGAATTCAAATTCTTCCTTCAGCGCTTTTTCGGATACCTCTTCGGCGAATCCGTGCTCCGCGAAGCGGACGATGGAGGTAAGGCCCGCGCCCATGGGCGTTTCCGCACCGTCGTCCTGCCACATGGTGCAGACGGCCTCCCGGATTCCGGCTTTTTTCACGGCGCGCATGGCAGGCTCCGTGGTGTCCTTCGCCCCCTTCAGGTTGGGAGAAAGGCCGTTCCACACCCAGCCGCCGCCCGCAAAGATCACCTGATCGGAAAGCTGGCGGTGCATGCGCAGGTATTGTCTGTAGAAATTCTCATCCGTATGATAATAGTCCCAGTAAACCAGCGTCACATCCTCCGGCGGCTTCACCGCGCCGGAAAGGTCGCTGTCAAGCGGAATGTCATAATAGTCGTTGTCCTTTGAGCTCATCCTCAGATACATGTCGCTCCAGATCATGGGCTTTAAGCCCAGGCGGCGGCAGATCTCCGCCACACGCTCCAGATGGTCCGCCATGATCTCCGTCTTGGGATGGTAGCCGTTTTTATGCAGATAGTTTCCCAGGCCAAGGGACCAGGCCTCGTCCATGCCCAGGTGCACCCGCTTTGTCAGGAAGGGCTCCGTGGCTCTGCGGATACAGGCCTCCAGGAAGCGGTAAACCTCTTCCCCGCCTGCCATGAGGATATCGTCCGTATCCTGCATGCCTCTCATGGCCTCCCAGCGAAGCGCGTTCTTCAGATGGGCAAGGGCCTGGATGCAGGGGATCATCTCGATCCCGAAGCGGTCCGCGTACTCCGAAAGCTCCCGGAGCTCTGAGGCGCTGTAACGGCCCCGGTACGCGCCGAAATAGGGATATTCCGGCACCTCGTAGGTATCCTCCGTATAGAGCATGAGCGTATTCATGCCGAGGGACGCCTCCAGCCGGATATACCACCGGATGCGTTCCACGGTGAGCACGCTGTTGCGGGAGCAGTCCAGCATGACGCCGTTTCGGTCCAGCCAGACCTTCTCCTCCACCTGAAAGCTTTCCCCGGTTCCGCGCTTTTCCAGCTCCCTGACAAGGCGCATCAGCGCGCGGAACAAAAACGCCCTGCCGCAGGCGGCAAGGACTGCGGCAGCCGGCGTTCCGTCTCCGCTCTCCGCCGTATAGGCGACAGAAACCTTTTTTTCTTCTGTCAGCGACACGCAAAGCTCTACGGCAGCCTCCGCATTCCCGGAAAGCTTCGCATTCCCGGAAAGCTTCGCATTCCTGAAAAGCTGCGCATTTCCTGAAGTCTCCTCCCTTCCGGAAGCATCCAGCCTGTATCCCCTCTCTTCCAGCAGCTCCGCCGCCGGTCCTTCAAACCCCTCCGGCGCATTTTTCAGTCTGAAAATCATGTCCCAGTTCTCCCTTCTGTCAGTATCTCACATCCGGACTGTCCTTTCCGCGCCGCCTTCCCCGGGCCGTCCTGCGGCAGCGGTATTCTTCCAGGCGCCGGATGCCTTCGTCCGTAAAGCCCCCGTTCTGCTTCCCGCCGGCTGGATGCGGATCTCGATCCGGCAGTCCGACAGGTATTCGTAATTCACCTCAAGGGCATATTCCACCAGCAGGCGGATCTCCTCCTCGCCCTCCGTGAAGCACACTCTCCGGGTATCCATGCCGATGAGGAGGCTTCCGTAGGGCGTATGGTAGTTGGTGATGTTTTTCTTGCATTCCTCGAACGCCATGTAAACGTTCACCATGCCCCGCTTCATCAGGTTCATTTCCCGTTCCCGGAATTTGATCACATTGCGGATGGGTTCCTTTTCCCCTTCCATCACTTCCTCATAAATTATGTAGTGGGTGCCGTTTTTCTTATAGTACTGCCCCCACTGTACAGTCTCGATCTCCTCGCTGTCCGGGCCCTGATCAAACTGGAGCCCGCGTATGGTAAGCATTACTTCTTTTGTCATTGCCTTTCTCTCTCAATCCTCAGTATTCCTCAATGGGAATGGTCTTCGCCGAAAGGATTCCGTATTTGATGATGGAATTGGCGAAGCGTTTGAATTTTTCGGCGGCGTCGCTCACATAAAAACGATATCGGTTTTCCCCAAGCGCCGGCGGGCTGGGGCTGAGCAGGTCGTGCTCGGAAAGCATGGCCTTCAGCTCCACCGCCGTTTCATAGGCGGGGTTCACCAGCGTCACGCCGTCCCCCATGATCCTGCCCACGGTTTTCCGGATCAGCGGATAATGGGTACAGCCCAGGATCAGGGTATCGATCCCGATATCGATCAGCTCCGACAGGTATCGGGAGGCGATCTCGTCCGTCACGGGATCCTCCCACAATCCCTCCTCCACCAGAGGAACAAAAAGGGGGCAGGCCTTGCCCGTCACCCGCACCTCCGGGCGGAGCTGGTGGATATAGCTGGAATAGATGCCGCTTCCGATAGTGCCCTCCGTTCCGATCACGCCCACCCGCCCGTTTTTCGTGGTATCGGCGGCCACCCTTGCGCCGGGCTTCACCACGCCGATGATGGGAATATCGATCTCCTCCTCCAGCGCGTCCATGGCATAGGCGCTGGCGGTGTTGCAGGCCACCACAATGGCCTTCACCTGCTGCGTCTGCAGAAAGCGGACGATCTGCTCCGAGAAACGGGTCACCGTTTCCCGGGACTTGCTGCCATAAGGCACCCGGGCCGTGTCCCCGAAATATACGATTTTTTCATTGGGGATCTGACGCATGATCTCCCGGACCACGGTCAGCCCGCCGACGCCCGAATCAAACACCCCGACGGGTCTCTCCCTGCATTCCTGTGCTTCCAACGTTATCTTCCTCCCTGCAGCCCTCCGTTCCGTCAGACTCTCCGGCGGATTCCTGATCTCCTCCGCGTTTTTCCGGCGTCAGAAAGCTGAATGTGATCTGCAGCCCGCCCTCCGGCGCGTCAAGAAGCGCTTCATAATCCTGCGCTTCCATGGCGCTCCCGTCCGCCTTCCGGCATACGTCTCCTGAAAATGCCAGCTCCGGATAGCATACGCCGAAAAAGCAGAACGCCAGAAGAGCCGCCGCCGCAAGCCTCCCCGCCGGCCTGACCGCCTGTCCGATCCGTTGTCTGTTCTTCTGCCCGATCCCGTGCATGTCTTCTCACTCTCCTTTTTATGGAGAGTATTGACCGCGCGAAGGGCTTTATGCCGCCGGCTTCAGCGGATCTGCCTCTTTTTTTCCTGAAGGCGGGTCAGAATGGACTGCTCCTGATTATAAATGTGCATGCGGATCGCCTTCGCGCCGGCCTCCCGGTCTCTGTCGCGGACGCAGCGGTATATTTCCTCGTGCTCCTCGATCAGCCGGCCGTGCTGGCTGACATCCTTGATATATTCCAGCCTGTAGCGGTACATCTGCTGGGAAAGATTTCCTACCATCTGTACCAGCCTGTCGTTGCCGCTGGCCCGGACAATGATGTCATGCAGCTCCACATCCGCCTGGGCGATGCGCACCGCGTCCTGCGTCCGGGTCATCCGGATAAAGGCGTCGCAGGCCTTTCTCAGCTCCCGAACCTCTTCCTCCGTAATGCGTTCGCAGGCCAGCTCCATGGCAAGGGCGTCCAGCGCCTGCCGTACCTCCAGCACATCCCGCAGTCCCTTTTCCGAGATCTGCGCCACCTCCGCCCCCTTCCTGGGAACCATGGTGACCAGCCCCTCCAGTTCCAGCATCCGGATGGCTTCCCGGATCGGTGTGCGGCTCACTCCCAGGCGGTTGGCCAGATGAATCTCCATCAGGCGCTCGCCGGGCTTCATCTCTCCCGTCAGGATGTTTTCCCGAAGCGTATTGAACACCACATCCCTAAGAGGCAGATACTCATTTGCTCTGTCTTCCGTCTTCATCTGTCCTCCTTCGTCCTTTCGGACGCTTTCCGTCCGCCGCGCGGATCCGCTGCTGTCCGCCCTCCCGGAGGCGGGCAGCAGTACGGGTCAGTCCTGCTCCACGCAGGTCCGTTCCGTCAGCGCGGTAAGGAAAGTCTGTGCCGCAAGCCCTGTCTTCTGCAGGGCATCCAGCGCCTGCCTGGCTCTCTGTCTGTCGTCAAAAAGGGCGAAAACCGTAGGACCGCTTCCGCTCATCAGCGCGCCGTCCGCGCCGTTCTCTCTCAGGAAATCCCGGATCTGCGCGATCACGGGATACCGGGGAACGGTCACGCTTTCCAGCACATTGGAAAGGCGGCGCACAACGCCCGCATAGTCTCCCTGCCGGATGCTTTCCGTCATGCCGTCGATGTCCGGATGCTCCGTCACCTGTTCCAGATGCAGATTCTGGTAGACCCATTTCGTGGAAACGTGGATCGGCGGCTTTGCCACCACCACATGGCAGGCAGGCGCGGGAGGAAGGGCCGTCAAAATCTCCCCGATCCCTTCGGAAAGCGCCGTTCCGCCCTGCAGACAGTAGGGAACATCCGCGCCGATCTTCACCGCACGTTCTTTGAGCTGTTCTTCCGTCAGCCCCAGATCAAACATCCGGTTCACCGCGGTAAGGGCGGCCGCGGCGTCCGTGCTCCCTCCGGCCATTCCTGCCGCCACAGGGATCCGCTTGTCCAGGCGGATGGACAGCCCTTCCCGGATCCCGAACTCCTCCTTCAGCAGGGAGGCCGCACGGATGATCAGATTGTTTCCGTCCGTGGGAAGCCGTTTCATGCTGCTTTCCAGCCGCAGCGTATCGTCCTTTGTTTTTTCAAAGGTGAGTCTGTCATACAGCCCCACGGTCTGCATGATCATCCTCACCTCATGATAGCCGTCCGGCCTGCGGCGTACCACGTCCAGGCCGAGATTGATCTTTGCCATTGCCTTCAGCGTCAGTTTATCCATTCGTCCCCCGTTCCTTCCCTGTCAGTCTTCTCCCGCTTGTATTTTGTATACACCGATTGTTTTTGATTATAAACAATTCCCGCCGTTCCGTCAACGTCTGCCTGCGCGGCGCCTGAGGTTCCCGCTGGGCTGCAGGGGCGGTTCAGGAGACTCCCTTTACGATCAGAAGCTTCTCTCCCGGCCGGATCTCATCGTCCGTCAGCTCATTGATCTCCCGGATCCTGGCGACCGGAACATAATAGCGCCTTCCGATGTCCCAGAGACTGTCGCCCTCCCTGGCGATATAGACCGCGATGCCCGGGAGCGCCGCCAGCCTTTCCGGATCGGGATCGGATACCCTAAGCTCCCGGATCATGGGTTCCTCATAGTTGTCAAAAACGATCCCGGCAAAGCCGAGCGTCAGCTTCACGTCCGCTTCCTCCCCGTCCGTGAGGGTGACGGAAAGCTCGCAGACAGAGGTTTCCAGCCGCCAGGTGCTGCTTTCCCGGATGCCGGGGATCTCCAGCACATAGCTGAAGGGGAGCGTTCCCTCGCAGCTGCTGTAGGGAAATTCCGCATCCCGGGAAAGATACAGATTTTCCACCACGGCGGCTCCGGTAATCCGCAGACCGCCTTCCACCGCGCGGACCTCCGCCAGCTGGATCCTGCAGCCGCTGTGACAGAGCTGCTGCATCTCAGGCATGCCCTCCGCCACCCGGAAGCGTCCGTTCAGCCGGGTCCTTCCGGTATTTTTCATGAGGAGCTGCTTCAGCTTCGCCGTTCCCGTGACCGCGTCGATCTCCCTGGTCACGCCGTATACGTCGGAAAGGATCTC
Source organism: Candidatus Eisenbergiella pullistercoris (assembly GCA_019115665.1). Classification (GTDB taxonomy): domain Bacteria; phylum Bacillota; class Clostridia; order Lachnospirales; family Lachnospiraceae; genus Eisenbergiella; species Eisenbergiella pullistercoris. The sequence goes on from DXDD01000003.1 coordinate 17,739, forward strand.
CGTCTGTTCTTCCTCGTAAATCTTCATGTCCAGATCCAGTACCAGATCCAGCCCCACCACCCGGTCCTCGCCGTCGGCGTCCGCCCGTACCTCGATCTCCTTATGGCCGATGCTGCATGCGATATCGTCCGTCATCTGCTCTCTGAGGCCCTGACAGTCCAGCATGCCGCCAAAGGGCAGGGTCTGTTCCTGCCAGGATACGGGCCGTCCTTCCCCTTCTCCTTCATAAAGGAAGAAGACCTGCACCTGGCCCTGTATGGCGATCCTGCCGTCCAGAAGCTTAAACTGCACATCGGAAAGGCTGCAGGTCATCCAGAAAATTTCAAAAATGTTGGGCTGTCCCGAGGGGATGACGATCTCCTCCCGGATCCGGAAAATGTCTTTTTTCCGGATAGCCAGGCCCGCCAGGTCGATGACCTTTCTTTTCACCTCCACGGGCTCCTGTCCGGTCAGTTCCACCGCCGCCTCCTCGTCGTACAGCTCTTCTACGTGAAGGCTGAGGCTGATCAGGGCCTGGACGCTCAGCTTGCGGGAATTGATGATGCCCACGCTCAGATCCTCCAGCTCCTTTTTTACCGCCACGCCGTCTGTCGGAACGACTCCCTCCATATAAATCTGTTCTTCAAAGGGGATGCTTCCTTCCATACTGGAAGGCCTGCGGACATCGTCGTCGGAAAGGTAGAGCACGCTGAACTTCAGCTTTCCCTTCACATGGACGTGGTCCTGCGCCGCCCGCAGCTCCTCGATAACGATCTCTCCCTGCTCCTGCACCACCTGAAAAACGTCAGGCCGCACGTCCGCGATATTGATATCGTCCTCCAGGGTGATCTGGGTTCCCGCCCTGCATTTCATGCGGTCGATATGGATATTCTTCCTGATCAGGTCCATAAAAATTCCCTCCATGCGCTGCTTTGTACAGTCTATTCGCAGGGAGGGATTTTAGAACCACGAATGCGCTACTTCACGCAGCCGATCAGTTCCATGATATCGGAGACGCCTTCTTTTTCCATAAAGGCTTCGATGCCGGAGACAATCTCCTGCGTGGCATAGGGATTGATGAAATTGGCGCAGCCCACAGCCACGGCGGAAGCGCCGGCCATGATGAATTCCAGGGCGTCCTCCGCGTTCATGATGCCTCCCATGCCGATGATGGGAATCTTTACCGCCTGCGCGCACTGATAAACCATGCGGACGGCCACGGGCTTCACCGCGGGGCCGGACATGCCGCCCGTTTTGTTGGCGAGGACGAAGCTTCTTCTGTGAATGTCGATCTTCATGCCGGTGAGGGTGTTGATCAGGGAAATGGCGTCCGCTCCGGCCGCCTCCGCCGCCCGCGCCATCTCCGTGATGTCGGTGACGTTGGGACTCAGCTTCATGACGACCGGCTGGGCGGCCTTTTTCTTAATGGCAGAGGTGATATCGTACAGGCAGTCCGTCTTCTGGCCGAAGGCGATGGCCCCCTCCTTCACGTTAGGGCAGGAAACGTTGATCTCCAGCATGTCCACGGGCGCGTCCGAAAGGCGCTCCACCACCTCCAGATAATCCTCCACCGTTTTGCCGCAGACGTTGACGATCACCTTCGTGTCATACCGGGCGAGAAAAGGCAGATCCCGCTCCAGAAACACGTCGATGCCCGGGTTCTGCAGGCCGATGGCGTTCAGCATGCCGCCGTAGACCTCCGCCACCCTGGGGGTGGGGTTTCCCGGCCAGGGCACATTGGCCACGCCCTTGGTCACTACGGCGCCCAGGCAGTTCAGATCCACAAACTCGCTGTATTCCATGCCGGAGCCGAAGGTGCCGGAGGCGGTCATGACCGGATTCTTCAGTTCGATTCCCGCAATATTGACCGATGTTTTCATCAGATCTCCACCTCCTTCGCTTCAAAGACAGGCCCGTCCGTGCAGATGCGGGCGTTGTTCACATGGGAATGCCTGTCCTTCTTCGTGGTTTTGCACACGCAGCCCAGGCACGCGCCCACGCCGCAGGCCATGCGCTCTTCCAGAGAAATGTAGGCGTCGATCCCCGCTTCTTCGGCATACCGCTTGATGGCACGCAGCATGGGGAGCGGTCCGCAGGCGTAGATCACGTCCGCCTTCAGCGCGTTTTCCCGGATGGCGTCCATCACGTTGCCCTTCGTTCCCACGCTGCCGTCCTCCGTCGCGATATACACCTCGCCGTTCTTCTCAAAATCCTCCCGCAGGAAGCAGTCCGCGTCCCGGTAGCCCACGACGATCTGCTTTCTGCACTTTATGCGCTTCGCCAGCTCCAGAATGGGCGGAACGCCGATGCCGCCGCCCATGAGAAAGGCGGTCTGATCCTCTTTTACCGCATCTAACGGGAAGCCGTTTCCCAGCACGCCCAAGATATCGATGGTATCGCCTTCCTTCAGCCTGGAAAATTCCTTCGTTCCCGCTCCCGCGATCCGGTATACGATGCGCAGCGTACTGTTTTCCGCGTCCGCCTCGCAGATGCTGATGGGGCGGGGAAGCAGGGTGCTTTTATCCTTCGGATAGAGCGCGATAAACTGTCCCGGCCCAGCCTCCTTTGCCAATGTGGTTTTTAACAGGCAGTCATAAATGCCGGGCGCAAGCTGTCTCTGAGACAGGACCTGCGCCTGCTCTTTTTTCTTTTTTGCCATAATGATTCTCCTCTGTCGTTCAGGCATTTTCCGCTTCTTTTTCTGCGGCCGGGCGGCCGCATCCCATCTGTTTTTGACAGGAAAATCGTTCCGTGATTCTTTCCGGGAAACGGCATGGCCGTTTCCCGGTCCGGTTCAATTCGCCCTCTCCTCCGCGAAGGGATAGACCACTCTGCCGCGGCATATGGTCGCGTGAATTTTTCCTTTCAGGGTCTTTCCCAGGAAGGGCGAATTCTGGGAACGGGAATAAAACCGTTCGGGCGTCCAGCTTTCCGCCGGATCAAAAAGCACCAGGTCCGCCGGTCCTCCCTCCGCCAGATATCCCGCGTCCAGCCCGTACAGCCTGGCGGGAGCCAGGGACATCCGCTCGATGAGCTGCGTCAGGGTGAGCCTTCCCGTATCCGCCAGTTCGGAAATTCCCAGAGCCAGGGAGGTTTCCAGGCCGATGATGCCGCTGGGCGCTTCCGTGACGGGCTTCGCCTTTTCCTCCGCGCTGTGGGGCGCATGGTCGGTGGCGATCATATCGATGGTTCCGTCCGCCAGCCCCTCGATGATGGCCTGCCGGTCCGCCTCCTCCCGCAGAGGCGGGTTCATCTTCGCAAGCGTCCCGTACCGGATGGCAGCTTCCTCTGTCAGGGTGAAATGATGGGGCGTCGCCTCCGCGTGCACGTCGGCCCCCTTCCGCCTCGCCTGGCGGACCAGCTCCACCGCCTCCTTCGTGCTGATGTGCTGGATCACCACGCAGGCTCCCGTTTCCTGCGCCAGCCGCACATCCCGCTCTACCATGTCGATCTCCGCCTGCCGGTCCGAGCCGCCGATCCCGAAATGGGCGCTGGCCTTTCCCGCGTTGATGCCGTTGTTCCGGATAAAGGCCGGATTCTCTTCATGAAAGCTGATGGGCACGCCCTCCTCCGCCGCAGCCTCCATGGCCGCCCTGGCGGTTTCTTCCGACAGAAGCGGGATTCCGTCGTCCGTAAAGCCCGCCGCTCCCGCCGCGTGAAGCGCCTTCATATCCACCAGCTCCTTCCCCTTCATTCCCAGGGTCACGTTGGCGCAGGTCGCCACATGGATGGGCGTCTTTTCCCCCTTTTCCAGCACATAGCGCAGGGTGTCCGCATTGTCCACGCAGGGCTTTGTGTTCGCCATCAGCACCACCGTGGTCACGCCCCCGGCTGCCGCCGCGCGCGCGCCGCTGTCAATGTCCTCCTTCCAGGTAAAGCCCGGGTCCCGGAAATGCACATGGGCGTCCACCAGACCGGGGATGGCGGTCAGGCCCTCCGCGTTCAGGACGGTGAGGGCGGGAGCAGCCTGTGTTTTTCCGGACGCGTCTTTCGTTTTCTCATCCGCGCCTGCCGCCGCTCCGGCTGTCTCCGGGCCGCAGCCTGCCGCCTCCTCAGGAGCGATGTGCTCCGCGATTTTTATGATTTTCTCTCCTTCGATCAGGATATCCCGGATTCCGTCCGTCCGGGACGCCGGGTCGATCAGATGCGCGTTCTGAATCAGAAGCATGGGGATTCTCTCCTTTCGCCGCCGATGGGCGGCATTTTATCTATAGGTTAAACACTTCATTCACCAGTTTAGAAGCCAGCGCAGCCTCTCTGTCTTCAGAGCTTTTCGGGCAAACCTCAACATTTCTCTGTTTCAGATGAAAAAGCATTGCTTCTTCCGGGTCTCTCTGACAGCAGTTTAAAATCCCTTCTTCATACTTTTTCTGATTCTTCACCCGATTGCAGTGACCGTACGCCCAGAAGAGATTTTCCCAGTCAAATTTCCGGTCCGGCCATTTCCCGTTTTTATGAGGAAGCAGGTGCTCTATCTGCGGGTCCTGAAGGCCCTTCGGCTCGTCCGACATGGAATCCGCCTGAAAATATCCCTCCACAATTCCTTCATACGGCACTTCTGTCAGTCCATTCTCTATCAGAGTATGGTTTTCCAGGTCATAAATCACCACATTTTCCAGACTGTTCAGAATAAACGGGGAATGTGTCGTCACAATGAACTGGACATTGGGAAAAATCCCCGTCAAAATATCCATGATTTTCTTCTGCAGCTCCAGGTGCAGATGGGTTTCTATCTCGTCGATCAGCACAATTCCCGGCATATCGAAGCGAAATGTCCGCTGAGACTGTTTTTCCATCCGGAGCATCAGGTCGGCCACGATATCCCAAATGGCGGAATAGCCGCTGGACATGGAATTAAAGTCAAATTTTTCCCGTCCGGACATATGGATAAAAAACCGGAAGGTTTCCTCGTCAAATTCCAGAGTAAGGGTATCATCTTCAAAGATCTTTCTCAGCAGAGATTCCAGCCTGGCAAACCACTCTCTGATCTGCTCCGCTTTTTCCGTCTTTCCGCCGGATACTGCCAGCGCCTCCGTCATTTTCAGATCCAGCAGATATTTTACAAAGTCCTGCCGCGGCGTTTCGTTGACTCCGTATAAATCCCTCAGATTGACCTTCTCCACATGGGCAGGGAGGGATGCATAAAAAATTCTGTCCGCTTTATAGTATGCAAGGACACACTTTCCACTATAAAATATTTTTCTGCTTTCGGGAAAAGTATGATTCAATTCGGCATCGATTTTTTCCTGTCCGCTCTCCTCCGATTGTCCCGGCAAATACGGTGCAGGGCTGTCTGCCGTCACCTTTTTCCAGACCTCTTCCAGCTTTTCCACCCCATCCAGGAATTCCCCGGTTATCTCTTTTTCCAGAAACGCCGCCAGCGCATTGAGCAGACTGGTCTTTCCGCTGCCGTTTTTTCCCGTAATGATCAGATGCTTCTTTTCATCCTTTCCAATCGGGATTGTGATATTCTTTAGATGCCTGACCTTCTCTATCTGTAAACGGGTGATATACAGCTCATCCATCTTCCCACCGTCCCTTCCTGCCGCAGCATCATGCAGATTACCGCCTTAAATCTCCTTCCCGCCCTTCACCGCGGGAGCGATGGAAAGGTCCGCCGCATGGTAAGGGATCAGGGTCGCCTGCAGGGCGTGGTAGAGGTCGGATTTTCCGGGCCAGACGGTGCCGATCACGTTGTTGTTCCGATCCAGCTGATGGAACCAGGAGCCGTTTGTATGATCTAGGACCTTCTCGTCCAGATACTGCATGAACCGGGCATAGTCGTCCGCGTACTTCTGCTTTCCGGTCACATGCCAGAGAACGGAGGAGGTGTTGATGGCTTCCGCCAGGGTCCAGTGCATGCGGTCGTGAACCACCGGCTTTCCTTCCCAGTCCGTGGTGTAGACGATGCCGGGCGCGCCGTCCGCGTTCCAGGCGTCCGCCACCGCCCGGTTGTACAGATTTTCAGAAATGGAAATGTACTCCGCCGCCTTTTCCCGGTCATCGCGGTAAGCGGACAGCGCCCACTGAGCGATCAGCCTCGCCCACTCGATGCCGTGGCCGGGGGTGGCTCCGTAGGGCTTGAACTGGTCGTCCGGCTTATCCTTGTTGCACTCCAGATCCGGCGTCCAGTCTTTTGTGAAATGCTCGGGGATCCGCCAGCCGTTGGCTTCGGCCCAGCCCTTCACATGGCCGATGATGCGTCCGGCCCGCACCCGGTATTTCTCATCGCCGGTCACATCCGATGCCGCGAGAAAAGCTTCCACCGTGTGCATGTTGGCGTTCAGGCCCCGGTAGTCGTCCAGCACGGTAAACTCCGTATTCCAGGTATCGCAGGAAAGCCCTTCCTCCTCATTCCAGAAGCGCAGATCGTACAGCTCTAACGCGTCCTCCAGAAGCTCCTTCGCCCCCGGCCGTCCCGCAAGGACAGCGGAGGAAGCCGCCAGGATCACAAACGCGTGGGCATAGCACTGCTTGTTCGGAACGATCTGCCCGTCTGCGGTCAGGCCCGCGTACCAGCCGCCGTTCCTTTCGTCGTGCAGCTCGCCTCTCAGGCCCTTTAAGCCCGCGTCCGCAAGGGCCTCGCTTCCCTCATGTCCCAGAAAGGCTCCCAGGCTGTACACATGAACCATGCGGCTGGTGATCCAGGTCTCCCGGTTCCGGTCCTTCCAGGGCGTGCCGTCGTCGCCCAGGTAATAAGAGCTTCCGCCAGGCGAAGGGAAGCTGTGGCCGAAGCGGAGCAGATCGTTTCGGATCTCCTCCAGGAATTTCCGGTTTTCCGCTGTGTCAATCTGATACTTTTTATTCGGTTCGCTCATGTTTTTCATCCTCTCTTCCCCGCCGGAGCCGGTCCGGCGCATGTATTTCCGGCCTGCGCCGCGCTTTTTACGGATATTTTACCGCAGGACGCCGGGAAAGTAAACAGAGGAAAACGGGGAATGGCCGGCTCGGGTTATCAGTTCAGCCTTCGTCAGAACCGGCGCGGGTCAGTCGAACACCACCGTTTTGTCCCGGAACTCCACCTTGATGACGATATAGGGATAGGAAGGGCTGCTTCCTGCCGCGCTGCCCGCCTTCGGGCCAAGCAGGTTGGTGTTCACGTAGATGGCGTTTTCCGTTTCATACAGAGCGTCCACGGTGATGCTGTAGCCTCCACTGTCCTGTTTTCCGTAGCCGGTGCAGATATAGAGATATCCCGCGTCCGCGTAGGTGAGCTTGAAGGCGTTCTGCTTTTTTTCATTCACGATCTGCGCAAGCTCCTTCGGAAGCCGGTCCTCGCTCACCACGGTAAATTCCATATCGTCCTTCGATTCCTCCTGCCCCGCGGAAGGAACGCAGGCGGAAAAACTGACCGCAGCGAAGCAGACTGCGGCGAGACAGAACGCCTTCAGGAGCGCCGCGCGGCCAAAAAGAGCTTTCCCAAGCGGCCCCCTCACGCTTTTCCCATGATTTTTTCCCATAAAAATACCATCCGCCTTTTTTACTAATCTATTGGCGGATGGTATGTCCTATGACAGGTTTTCGATCTCAAACAGCCGCGCCATAAAGGCTTCCGGGAAGGCGACGGTCAGCTCCGCCTTCTGCGCGTCCCAGGAAAAGTCCACCGGCCTGTCCGCCGGATAGGCGCAGCGGATCCGAAGCTTTCTTCCCGCATAGTCCGGCAGTGGCAGGCGGCAGGAGGCCTCTTCTCCGCCTCTGCGCCACACGGCGAGGTAATCCCGCTTCTTTCCCCGCATGCCCAGCGCCGTCCAGGTATCGTAATAGGTCCCGAAGCCCAGCGGCCAGAAGGGAAGAGCTTCCCTGCGGTCCTCTCTGGTGGCCTGATACCAGGATATGGCCTCCCGGATCAGCGCCTGACAGGCTTCTCCCAGGCGGAACAGGTGGCCGCTCTGATGGATGCGCAGAAGCAGCACGTTTACCATATTGAAAATGGTCTCCTCCTCATCCCCGGCGTTCAACGGATAGGACCAGACAGCGGCCTGTTCCGGGGTAAGGGCCAGCGGAGCGTTCACGGCGATGGTGGCATACATCCGGTAATCCTCCATATCGCTGGTGGACTGGATGCTGTGACGGCGCAGCATGGCGTAATCCATTCGCATGCCACCGCTTCCGCAGTTTTCAATCACCAGATCCGGATACTTCGCGAAGATCCCGTCCAGCCAGGACAGATAGGCCCGCTGATGCTCCAGAAGTCCGTCCCCCGCGCTGTCCGCGTTCTGATCGGTTCCCGGCCCCGGCTCGATGTTATAGTCCATCTTGATGTAGCCCACGCCGTAGTCCTCCACCAGGCGGCGGATCACGCCGGAGGCAAATTTACGCACCTCGGGATTGCGGTAGTCCAGCTGATACCGGGTCTTTTCCCGGACACGCTTTCCGTGACGCATGAAAAACCATTCATCCGGCTTTTCCTTTGCCAGCGGGCAGTTTAAGCCCATCACCTCCAGCTCCAGCCACAATCCTGGCGCCATTCCCTTCTGCCGGATATAGGAGAGAAGAGATTTCAGACCTTCCGGAAACGCCTCCGTTTTCGGAAAGCGTTCCTGTGAGGGCAGCCACTCGCCCACGTTTCCCCACCATTCCCCGGCGCTGTACCAGCCGCAGTCGATGCAGTAATATTCGCAGCCGCAGGCCGCCGCCATGTCGATGAGCGGAAGCTCCTCCTCTGTGGTGGGATTGCCCCAGAGGCAGTTCATATAATCGTTGAAAATCACCGGCAGCTTCCGGTCGTCCTCATTTTCCCGGCGGATACGCCTGCGGTACGCGGTCAGGGCGCGCGCCGCCTCGTCCGCCCTTCCGCAGCCGTACGCCACAGCCGCAGGCACGCTCACGAAGGTTTCGCCAGGCTCCAGTTCTTTATACCAGTGGGCATACTGCTCCGTCGGCCCCGCCGTCTTCAGATACAGCTGGCCCGCATGCTCCCCGATCTCCCAGTGCCAGGAGCCGTTGTGCTCGATCTGCCAGGCCAGGTATTTTCCGGTCTCTTCATCCTCCAGAATCCCCATGGGCAGATACTGCTTCGTGGACCAGGCGCCCGTATTGGTAACGGAGATGAACTTGGTGCTGTTGTACCGTCCCGGCTTCTGAGAAGCCGTAAGGCCCAGCTCCGAAAAACGGTACGCATGCCACTGCAGCTCCTTCTGCCAGCCGTTGTGGATCAGATGCAGGCGGAACCTCTCCTCATAGGGCAGATTTCCTCCCCGCTCCAGCCCGTGCAGGGAAAAGGAGGTCACCGCCTCCAGCCCCTGCGGCTCCTTTCCCTGATTTTCCAGCTCCGTATAACAGGAGATCACGTTCAGATCCGTATAAAACCGGTAGTGCAGCCGGGCGGCCATTCCGGTGTCCGGATCCTTCAGAGAAAAAATGGATTCCGTCCCGTCCGGCCACTCCTTTCGCTCATGCCCCTCATACCGCAGCTTTACGGCCAGAGAGGTGTGGATGAGCTGGTTTCCCATCCGGTCCTCCGGGCAGTTTTCTCCCGTGATCATCGCCTCCAGCGGGGCGTATTCCCGGAAGGCTTCTTCGTTTCCGGCTTCCGCCCCGTCCTTCTGTTCAAAAGCTGTCTCCTGCATTGCAGCCTGCCGACTGCTCTTTCCTTCCGTTACCGCAAGCAGCACCAGCCGTTTTTCCTGTGTCACGCCGAAACGAAGGCCGATACGGTCTTCTTCTATGTTGATTATGTGCATACTGATCCTCCCCTTTTCCAATCCATCTTCCCGCGCGGAATAAAAAACTCCAAAAACACATCCGTGTGAATCCGTTTCCCGTCTTCTATCCCACGATCCTTCTCGCCACATCCGGCCGGTTGGTGATCACCGCGTCGATTCCTGCCTCCACGAGCCTGCGGATATCCTCTTCCCGGTCCACGGTCCAGACGTGCAGCAGCAGGCCGCTCTTTCGGCATTCCTCCAGGAAATCCGGATACTGCAGATTGTAAAGCGCCGGATGCAGGGCGTCGGCCCCCAGCTTCGCCGCGTAATGGGGCACGTTCTGGAAACCGTCCGAATAGAGAAGTCCCACCCGCGCCTCCGAATTCAGTTCCTTCATCTTCATGGCGCTGTAGTGATTGAAGGAGGAATAGATGATCTTTCCCTCCATCCCCATTTCCAGTTCCAGACGGTACAACCGCTCTTCGATCTCCGGATAAAAAATGATTCCTGTCTTGATCTCCACGTTGATCTCCAGTCCGGCAGGCTTCAGAAGCTCATAGACCTCCGCCAAGGTGGGAATCGCAGCGTCCGCGTATTCCGGATGGATCCGGTTGAATTTCATTTCCTTCAGTTCGGCAAGGGTGTAGTCCATCACTCTTCCATGACCGCCGCTGGTCCGGTCGATGGTCTCGTCATGGATCACCACCAGTTTTCCGTCCTTCGTCATCTGTACATCCAGCTCCACGCCGTCCGCCTTCTGCTCCACGGCAAGCTGAAATGCCTCCAATGTGTTTTCCGGCGCGTACGCGCTTGCGCCCCGGTGCGCCCATACCTTTGTTTTCATGGTTTTTCTCCTTTCGTCGCCCAGAATGTGGGCACTCCATACTCTTCCAGCCTCCCGTACCCGTTCGTATCCTGATACACATCCTTCAGGACAAAGCCCGCCGCGAGCTGGCCGCCGATCTGTTCCTCGATGGTGTGGGAAAACTGGATTCCCCAGTTGTTTTTCACCGATTCTTCATACAGCGCCTCATCCTTCAGCGGATTGTAGGGAAGTCGGTAGCGGATCGTGGTCTCCTCCTCCTCTCCGAAGAGGTAATTGAACCCGTTATCCAGTCCCGCCAGCAGGATCCCGCCCTTTTTCAGCACCCGGAAGCACTCCCGCCAGATGGGAAGCACATCCTCCACGTAGCAGTTGGAAACCGGATGAAAGATCAGGTCGAAGCTTTCCGACGCAAAGGGCAGCGGCTTCGTCATATCCGCCCGGACCAGGTCGATCTCATATCCTTCCCGGTCCGCTACCAGCTTTTCCATGCGAAGCTGCTCTTCGGAATAATCCAGCACCGTGCATTTTGCTCCCGCCGCCGTAAAAATGGGCATCTGCTGGCCGCCGCCGGAGGCAAGGCCGAGCACCCCTGCTCCCTTCATGTCGCAGAACCAGTCCTTGGGAACCGGCTTTGTGGGTGTCAGATATACTCTCCAGTCTCCCTGAACCGCTTTTACCCAGGTCTCGTGGTCTATGGGCCTTCCCCACTCCCACCCGTTTTTCACCCAGCTGTCGATCGTCTCCGCGTTGATCTGCGTATAATTTTCGTCCACTTTCTGCTCCTCCTTCGCCTTCCGGACCGGCAAACCGGAAACGGACGGTCAACGTCCCCCCGCCTTCGTCTTCAACGCCTTCAGTATATCACTCCCGCAGGACAAAGGGAACGGCCCGGAAAAGATATTTCAGGTCATTTTACCCATAATTCATAAGGTCAGTTACTCCATAATGAAAGTACGAGAATTGAATTTAAAATTCAAAATCTTACCGGAAAATGAGAAAATGGATTTTCTTCCAAAGAAGGGGCACCTGACAGGATTTCGGAGAAAGGGAGCAGATTATGTCCAGATTAAAGGAACTGAGAAAAGAAAAGGGGTACACTCAGATTAAAATGCAGCTTCTGACCGGTATCGACCAGAGCGACTATTCCAAAATCGAGAACGGGAAACGCTATCTGACCCACGAACAGTGCCGGCGGCTCGCTATCGCGCTGGATACCAGCATGGATTATCTCGCCGGACTGACGGACGAGAAAAAGCCTTATCCCAGAAGCGCGTCCGCGGAAAATCAGGGATAGGCGGCGTCTGACCGCCGGCGGGCTAAAAGGGGAAGAGGGACTGCGGAAGAATGGTTACTGTTCAGACAGGTCTGCGCATTTACTGCACAGACCGTACAAAAACGTACAGGAAGGAAGCATCCGGCCCATCGCGAAGCGATTGGAATGGCCGGATGCCGTTACTGTTCTGCCGAAGGCTGAACAGTAACGAAGAATGAGAATCTATTTTTTCACAGTCCTTTTTCAATATTTACAAACCATCAGATAAATGCTATAGTAAAGAATATCATTCTGACTTTTTTCTACATTTCCCGTCCGTACTGAGGACACCACGGACTCCTTTTCCTTTTTCTATTTCTTAATTTTCTATTTCTTATTTTTTAATTTCTAAGATTTTTTATTCAAAACCACACTTCCACTGACATTTCACTAAAACAATGCTATACTGAAAGGAGAAACCATATGGAAAAAACCATCCAAACCCTGAATCTGAGCGATGATTTTCTTTTCGCAAAGGTCATGGCTGACAGCGAGATCTGCCGCCGGGTGCTGGAAAAGATCCTGCAGGTCCCTATCCGGAGGATCTCTGTTCCCACCGTACAGCGCACCATCGACATTCTTTTCGAAGACAAGGGCGTCCGTCTGGACGTATATGTGAACGACGATGAGGACACCTTTTATAACATTGAGATGCAGTGTAACAAAAAGCGCAATCTCCCAAAGCGGACGAGGTATTACGCCGGCAGCATTGATCTGGATCTGATCGCGGCGGGCGAAGACTACATCAACCTGAAAAGGGCCTATGTAATTTTCCTCTGCACCTTTGATCCCTTCTGCGACGGCAGACACATTTATACCTTTGAAAACCGGTGCAAAGAAAATCTTTCTCTTTCCCTGGGGGATGAAAGCATAAAAATTTTTCTGAATACCAGAGGGACGATGGACGACGTGGACGAGGAAATGAAGGAATTTCTCGCCTATGTGGAGGACACCACGGACCGCTTTGCCGCGCGGGCAAAGAGCCCGCTGATCCGGCAGATCCATCGAAAGGTAGTCGAAGTGAAGCACAATCCGAAAATGGAGGTGGAGTATATGACGTTAATGCAGAGAGACCGGGAAAATATTGAACTGGGACGGGAAGAAGGCTTTCAGAAAGGCCAACAGGCCGGAGTTAAAATCGCATTCGACATTATACGGCTTTATCAGAGCGGAAAAGAGGCAGCGGAAATTGCCGGTCAGCTTGGCCTGGAGACGGATTATGTCCGGCAGATCCTGGAGGATTATGAAAATTCACAGAAATGAATATCACCGTTTCTCTTCTTTTTCCCTGATATGCCGGTAATACACCGCTCCCGTCACATCCGCCAGCGCCCAGCCGATGGGCACCGCCCACCAGATTCCCGGCACGCCGATGGCCGGAACGGCGGAAAGCGTATAGGCGAGGACCACCCTGGTTCCCAGCGAGATCACCGTCAGCACCAGAGACATGGCAGGCCGCTCGATGGCACGGTACAGGCCGTACAGCAGGAAGAGGCCGCCGATTCCGACGTAAAACGCCCCAACCACCCGAAGGTAGGATATGCCGATTGCCAGGATTTCCGTTTCCTCCGGGCGGATGAAAATCAGGAGGAACCATCTGGCGAAAACAACCACCACCGCCGACACGCAGAGGGCAAAGAGCACCGCTGTCCGGACCGCGCAGCGGATCCCATCCCGGATCCGGTCCTTTTTCTTCGCCCCGTGATTCTGGGCGATAAAGGTGGAAAAGGCGTTTCCAAAGTCCTGCAGGGGCATGTAGGCGAAGGAATCGATCTTGACCGCCGCCGCAAAGGCCGCCATGACCGAAGCGCCGAAGCTGTTCACCAGCCCCTGCACCATCAGGATTCCCAGATTCATCACCGACTGCTGCAGGCAGGTCAGTACGGAGGCTCCCGTCACCTCCCGCGCGGTTTCCGCGCGCACGCGCATCTGCTGCCGCTCCACCTTCAGCTGCGGGCATCTCAGCCCTTTATAGATGAGCAGGCCCACGCCGGAAAACCACTGGGCCAGAATGGTGGCAAAGGCCGCGCCCGCCACGCCCCAGCCGCAGGAGACCACGAAATACAGATCCAGCACGATATTGATCACGGCTGAGATCCCAAGAAAAATCAGCGGGACCACCGAATTTCCAACCGCCCGGAGCAGGGAGGCATAATAATTATAAAGAAAGGTTCCTCCGATCCCCCAGAAAATCACCCACAGATATTCCCGCATCAGTCCGTACACCTCCTGCGGGACGGAAAGCAGGCGCAGGATCCCGTCCAGGAACACGAACACGCCCGCATTGATCACCACGGTAACGGCCGCGATCATCAGGAAAGATACGAACATGTCCTCCTGCAGCTGCCTTCTGTTCCCCTCCCCGTAACGGATGGAGAACATGGCCCCGCTTCCCATGCACAGGCCAAGCAGAATGGAGGTCAGAAAGGTCATCAGCGTATAGGCGCTTCCCACCGCCGCCAGCGCGTCCGCGCCGAGAAACTGCCCCACGATCAGCGTATCCACCACATTATAAAGCTGCTGAAGCAGATTCCCGCAGATCATCGGAAACGCGAATTTCAGCAGCGTCTTTGTGATATTTCCCTGTGTCAGATCCATCTGTGCCATTTTTCCCTGTCCGCTCTTTTCTTCCGAATCTCTTTCCTTTTTCCTGGCGTTATCATATTTTCTTGACATTATCATAATATCAGCCTTACACTGAAGCTGTATATTAAAAAAGCAGCCTTTTTATAAAAATATTGCGGTTTCGACAAAAGAAATGCCGAAACGGCAGCCGCGGCGGAAATTCGGCGCGTGTTGCTCAGCTCAGAAACGCTTCGGAATGGAGGAAACAATGATCGTAAATCAGCTTAAGACGCTGGACAGCAGAGAGGGAATCATGGAACGGCTCTCCCCCGGCTTTCCGCTTTCTGTCTATCAGACTGATTTTTCCCGGTCTCCCGCGCCCCTTTCCTGGCACTGGCACGAGGATTTTCAGCTCTGTCTGGTGAACCGGGGCGCGGTACGCTTCCATGTGGTTCATCAGAGCCGTCTTCTAAGGGAGAATACCGGCCTTTTCATCAACTGCAGGCTGGCGCATATGGCGGAAGCGGAAAGCCCGGACGCTTCCTATTACGGCATCAACGTCCATCCCGACCTGATCTGTCCGCGTCCGGACAGCCTGGTTTATCAACAGATGCTGCTTCCACTCCTTCAGTTATCCACATCCTCTGTCTTTCTTTTCGACAGAGGCACGCCGGACGGTCTCCGTCTTGCGGAGGCGTTCTCCCGGATTCTGCAGCTTTCGGAAAAGCCGGAGCTTCCGGGGCGGGAGCTGCTCATCCAGAGCGCGCTGCTTGCCGCCTGGCCAGGCGTTCTGAACATCGTCCGCGGAAGCGGAACCGCTGTCAGCGCCTCTGAAAATCAGCGTCTGAAGGAAATCCTTCTTTATCTGAACGGCCATTATTCTGAAAAAATCACCCTGGAAGCCATCGCCTCCCACATCCATTTAAGTCCGGGCGAATGCAGCCGTTTTTTCCGCCGGGCGACCGGAATGACGCTGTTTTCCTATCTCCTGCAGCACCGCATCCGTCAGAGCCGGAGACTGCTTTCCGAAACCGGCCTCGGCATCGCGCAGATCGCTCTGGAATGCGGATTTTCCTCCCAGAGCTATTTCACGGCCTGCTTCCGGAGACAGGAGGGCTGCACGCCGCAGCAGTACCGGCAGCTGCATCAGACAGGTTAGGCGCTGTGGGCCCGGCTCCGGCCGGACCAGGCGCTATGGGCCCGTTCAGGCTCCAGGCGGGTCAGGCTCCAGACAGGGGCAGACTGTCGGCAGGTCAGGCTCAGGACAGGTCAGACTCCATTCCTCTCCGCTCACGAAAAGCCTTCCAGCCGGTTTCAAAGAACTCATCCGGCTCCGGTATGGGGCGGACCGGCCGCCAGGTGAACCGGCACCCCACCGACAGGAGACGGACTTCCTGAATCATCCCTCCCAGCCGGCCATCATCCGGCCGGCACCGGTACAGCTCCGGAAGCCCCGCTTCCGGTTTCTCCCCGTCCGGGCAGGTATAGAGGGCGGAGCCTCTGCTTCCGCCGCCGTGCCGGATATAATCCAGCATGGCGGACAGATATACCTTCTGGGAAATCAGCATGTCCAGCAGGTGATACAGCATTCCCCCCTGCCGATAATCAGTAATCCGGACATCCGTTTCAAAGCTGTGCAGCTGCTCTTCGGCCTCCTTCAGCGCGGCTTCCAGCTCCGCCACGTTTCGGATCATTCCGGCCGCCCGGCTCATGCGCAGGCCGGCTTTTTCCCGGTGTTCGTCCAGATTGGAGTCTCCCTCTGACAGGACAAGCAGCCCCATCCGTTTTTCCGCCTTCCTTCTGCAGAAGCTTCTGGTCTCTTCCGTCTGCTCCCACGGCTTTTTCCTTTTTACAAAAGCGATATATTCCGCGGCCCGGACCGCTCCCGCCTGACCGGCGTTCAGAGCCGTTCCGCCGGGACGGGTTACGCCGTGGCTTCCGCACACCTCTCCCGCCGCGAAAATCCCCTCGATATTGGTCTGCCAGCAGCAGTCCGTGGAAAGCCCGCCGTTGTTGTGCTGAACGCAGACGGCGATTTCCAGCGGCTCCCTTCTCAGATCGACGCCATGCTCCAGATAAAAGGAAACGGCGGGCTCGTTCATACAAAGCAGCCGCTCGATGGGCGTGCCCAGGCAGGCGCCGGCGGAGCGCAGATATTCGCGGGCCTCTTCGGGAAGCTTCTCAAAATCCACCGTCTTTTCTCCCGGATTATGCAGAAAATCCAGGAACACCCGCCTTCCCTTCAGAATCGTTTCCTGATAGACCAGAAGATCGATCAGAGAAGAGCCGCCGAAGATCCTGCCGGAGTCAAAGGGCCACTGATATCCCTTCAGAAAGGTCAGATACTGCACCTTCACAGGATCCCTGAAATATTCCATGAGGAATTCCCGCTCATCCTTTCCCTCCCTGTCGGTGGAAAGGAAACGGGGCAGCGCCTGCATATAGGTTCCGCTCACATTCCAGCGGGGCTTCAGGGAAGCCATCCCGAACTGCCATTCCGTCAGATTTTTTCCCCTGATTCCGGCCTCAAAGGCGATTCCGCTGCTGCCAAGCTGCGAGGCCGGATAAACGCTGTCATGGTACATTCCCGCCGGGCCTCCGGTCGCAAGCACCACATTTTCACACCAGATGAGCACAAATTCTCCATGATCCGTGATTCCGGTATTCAGACAGAGCGCTCCCTCCACCTTTTCCTCCCTTACCAGAAGCTGAATCAGCTGCATGTGGTTAAAAACCGGAATCTGCCGCGCCACAGCCTCCCGCTCCAGACATTCCGTCATGATTCTGGAGGTATAGGGGCCCACGCTGGAAGCCCTCCTTCTCCTGTCATGGTCCGTCTGATAGCCGATGTACTCCCCGTATTCATTGTCCGGGAAAGGGACGCCCAGCTCTGTCAGATAAAAAAAGCACCTGGCGGACAAAGCCGCCTCGCACAGGGCCAGATCCCCGTCCACGCACTGTCCCCGGAAAAGCTCCTCCGCCATGCCGCGGACGCTGTCCGCTTCTTTACCGGCCAGAGACAGCTTATAATAGGTCTGCTTGTCCGACCCGGTATTGCGTGAGGTTCCGGCTTTCACATTTTCTGTCAGAATCGCCAGATCGCGCACCCCGTACTGATGCAGGCGCACCGCCGCGGCATATCCCGCCGCTCCCGTTCCCACAACCAGAGTACGCACCTTTTTTTCTCTAAGCACTGATGCCATGTTTCCCTCCCTACAGTCTTCGGATATGAAAGCCTCCGTCAACATCCAGGTAATTTCCCGTGGTATACAGCAGGCTGTCCGAGCAGAACAGACTCACCGCGTCCGCCACATCCTCCGGCGTCCCCCAGCGCCTTATGGGAAAAACGCCCTGCTCCAGCATGGCGTCATATTTTTCCTTCACCGCGCTGGTCATATCGGTGGCGATCACCCCCGGACGCACCTCATGCACCAGAATCCCCTCCGGCGCAAGGCGGTCCGCAAACAGCTGTGTGATCATGGCGACGCCGGCCTTTGAAATGCAGTATTCGCCCCGCGAGGTGGAGGATACCTCGGCGGAACAGGAGCCCACGTTCACGATCGTCCCCCTCTTTTTCCCGAGCTGTTTCTGTCTCAGCATCTGATTTGCCACAAGCTGCGTCAGAAACAGCGTTCCCTTCGTGTTGACGCCCATCACCCGGTCAAAGCTCTCCTCGCTCATCTCCAGGATGTCCTTTCTCTCAAGCGGAGCCACGCCCGCGTTATTTACCAGCACGTCCACCCGGCCGAATCGGGCGAGCGTTTCGTCCAGAAGCCTCCTGCGGTCCTGCGCGCAGGCAATGCTTCCCTGCACATAATGCCAGGTGATGTTCCGCTCTGTCAGCTTTTGAAAAGCTTCCTCATAGTTTTCCTTCGCGCCGGTCGCCAGCATCGCCACCTGATAACCGTCCAGCCCAAGCCGCCTCGCAATGGCATAGCCGATCCCGCGGCTTGCGCCTGTCACAATTGCCGTCCTTTTTTCCATTTTTCCCTCCATGCCGAAGCGCCGCGCTGAGGCAGCGGGAACAATCACGCAGGTGATTCCTCTCTGCGGTCACAACGCTGCGCTTCAGCGCATTTCCTGCTGATACTCCCTGTAATATCCGAGATAGGTCTCCGCATCCCGGACGATGCAACCCGTGGGCTTTCCCGCCCGGATGAGATCCCCGCACTTTCCGCAGGCCACGCAGGTCTTCAACGGATCTATCCTTCCCTTTTCCAGGATCTGCCTGGCAAACGCCGGATTGGCGAAGGACATCCTTCCGAACAGCATGTTGTCGCACAGCCCTTCCTCCACCGCTCCCGCGGCGTACAGATCTGAATACTGCCGCAGATAAGAGGGACCGGAGGCCGAGACGAACATGTCCGGCACCGCTTTTTTCACCTGTCCGATTCCGTTTATGATTCTGGAAACGCCATAGAGCGGATGCTCCTGCGGAACGTATTTCCCTCCGTCAAAGGGGCGGGTGACATGGGTGTTCACATAAGGGTTTCCCATGGTCAGGTTCACCATCGGAAGACCGTATTTTTCATGAAGCTCCCGCACCAGGCGGATGGGCTCCTCCATATCCGGCTCCGTCCCGCCCCCTTCCTTCACGCCGAAGCCATGCGGCCAGGCAAAGCCGTCGTAGATGCCGATCCTGGCCGTCACCAGAAAGTTCCCGTTTTCATGGACCTTCGCCGCAGCGATGCCGTTTCTCAGCAGACGGGTGCGGTTTTCAAAGCTTCCCCCGTAAAGCCCGGGACGCTGATACGCGGACAGAAGCTCCATGAGCAGATAGCCGTGGCAGGCCTTGATATCCACGGCGTCAAAGCCCGCCTCCCTGGCAAGAAGCGAGGCTTCTCCGAATTTTTCCTCCAGCCCTTTTAGATAATCATCCGTCACGATGCAGCTGTCGTCTGCGGGACGCAGCTTCTCGTACTCCGGATGCCGGTACGCGATCATCGGCGCCGGCTTTCCCTGCGGATTGGAATAGCGTCCGCTGTGATTGGCCTGCATGATCAGGTACGGAGCAAAGCCGTTGGCCCGGAGCCCCGCCTCCCGGATGGCGGCCGTAAACCTTTTGTACCGCTCCAGATTTTCTCCGGTCAGCATGAGCTGATGGGCGCTGGAGCGTCCCTCCGGCACAATGGAAATGGCCTCAAACCAGATCATGGCGCTTCCGCCTTCGGCGTCCCTCACATATCTTCTCAGGGTCAGCTCCGAAGGCGAACCGTCCGGAAGCGCGTCCGCCCCTTCCATGGGCGCGACTCCCAGGCGGTTTTTCAGCGTGACGTTTCCGAAGGAAGCCTCCTGCCGCAGCGCGCGGGTATCGTCCGCGAAGGGAAGATGTATCTGCAGCTCCTTCGCTTTTGCCCTGATTTCATCCAGACTTTTATAGGTGAATTTTTCATGCTTCATCGGCGTTTCCGTCTCCTTTTCCCGTTTTTTCATCCTGCGGACTGATTTCCGCGGTTTTTCATGTTTATTTCATGAGGTTTTTCTGACCAGGCAATACGTTTTTTGTCCCGAAGCTCCCAGGGAAGCCTTCCCTCAAGATAGCATTCACGCAGGATTTCGCCAAGTCCTTCGCAGATATACTGTCTGTCTTTTTCCACGTAACGGATCCATTCCTCCGGAAATTTCGGCGTCTGCGGGAAGCTGTCCGCCAGGGCGCTGATACACTTCAGATGCGGCAGGGCGGTCTCCGGTACACACGGCAGAGGGCTTCCTTTCTGCACGGCGTCCGCCATGCAGTAAAGCTTGCGCATATTGTCGCTGCCGGGTGCAGGATACAGGATCCTTTCCCCGCCGTTTTGCTGTCCGACCATGCTCTCGCCCTTTTTTCCGCCGCGCATCGCTACCGTTCCCTTTTCCCCTTCCAGGATGAACTCCATGCAGTTGTCATATGGTTCTTCATAAGGGATCGCGTGGCTGGCATAAAACAACAGTTCCGTTCCCTCATCAGTATAAATACGAAGCGCGCAGGTATCAAACATCTCGATGGCGTTGGCGCGGTATACCTCCGCCTCCATTTTTTCCGGTTCCGCGCTCTGATCCGTCTGCTTTCCGGTTAAAAAGAGCATATTATGCAGATAATGCGCCGCCGCGTTGGATGCCACGCTGTCCAGGATCCACTCGCCCGTGTCCAGACGGCGTTTTCCCGCCCAGCCTGTCCCGCGGTGATAATAGTCCAGATTTCTCGGAAAATAAACAAGCGTCCGGATCCGTCTGATTTTTCCGTACACACCGTTTAAAATATCGCGTTTCAGCTGCAGGATTCCTTCGCTGAAGCTCCACTGAAAGCCAACGGCAAGCCTGCGGCCGGTCCTGTCCCGCGCCGCCATCATGTCGCCGGCTTCCTTCAGAGAACCGCTGAGCGGCTTTTCACACAGCACATCGCTTCCGTGTTCCATGCAGTATTCGGCCTGGCGGGCATGCAGACAGATCGGCGTTACCAGGAAAGCCAGCTGCGCCCTGTGCTCTCCGTAAAATTCCTCCAGCGTGTCATAGACAGGCACGCCGCTTTCGATCAGCTCCCTTCCGGAGCTGCTCTGCGCGGCATAAGGATCGACGGCCCCCACAAGCTGAAAGCGCCGCGCTCTCGGCTTATGCAGAAGCTCGTCCACATATGCGCCGGCATAGCCGCCGGTTCCTACAAGAAGCAGTGATATTCTTTCCACCGCCGTTCCCTCCCTTCTTTATCCCCGTTCTTTTCTTCTGCCAGTTCTAGTCCTGACTGCTCCGATAAGCAGAAGACCGGCGCCGCCGTCTTCTTCCAGGCAGCGCCGGTCCTTTCAGACCAGTTCTCTGTTTTTAAAATACATTTCCCTGATCCGTTCCAGCGTGATGTCCGCAAGCCGCTTCCGATCCTCCTTCGTAAGCTCATCCGGATAAATCGGCTCTCCGTATTCCAGCACCACATGGGTCTTTTTGATCTTTGGAATATGATCCTCAAAAATGCTTCCCGCATTGTTGATGGCCATCGGCACGATGGGACAGTTCGTTTTTTCCGCGATCTTAAAGCTTCCTCCGTGAAAGGGGAGGAAGGTATCGACCACCTTATTCCGGGTTCCTTCCGGGAAAATACAGATGGAAATGCCGGACTTCACCTTTTCAATCGCCGTCACGATGGTCTTCATCCCCTGCTTCAGATCCTTCCGGTTCAGGAACAGACAGTGGAGATTTTTCATCCAGTGGGAAAGGAGGGGAATCTTCAGCATTTCCTTTTTCGCAATATAGCCGGTCATGCGCGGCACGCGCACATAGGTCATGATAATGTCAAAATAGCTCCGGTGATTTCCGATATACAGAACCGCCCGGTCCTTCGGCACCCGCTCCAGCCCGATGCAGGTCACCTTCACGCCGGCCAGGCGCAGCACCCACCGGAACGCCCAGTTCACGATGGCGAGGGAGCTGCGTCCCTTTAAATCCATGTTGAATTTCCCGATGATCCACTCCGCGATCAGAAGCGGGATGCTCAGGATCAGAAATAATACGACAAAAACAGCCACAAGAATAAAACGGATCATGGGTAGTACCTTCCTTTGTTTTTCAGCCTTTTCCAGTATATACTACCCGTCCGGGGAAAGCAACCAAAATGTAGGTAAGCTTCGGTTAAAAACCGGTCCTGAACGGTAACCTTCTGAGCGGCTGCGGAACTTCTTCCGCTCCCTGCCTGCCCGCTTATTTTCCCATCCTCTCCCACTTCCCGATATTCTCCCGATACCGTCCGGCAGCCTGCGCCCACGCGTCCGCGTTCTCCGGCTCATACCGCTTCACCGGCTCCGACGCCGCGACGATGCTACGCAGCTCGGAAAGGCCTCCGATCTCTCCCGCCGCCATGAGCTGAAGCGCCAGGTTTCCGTATACGGTGGCTTCCACCGGGCCGGCACAGACCGGACGGGCGCAGGCGTCTGCGGTAAACCGGCAGAGAAGGCCGCTCTGGGTGCCGCCGCCCACCATGTGGATGACCGGATAATCCTTTCCCGTGCACTCCCGGATCTCATCCAGTGTCAGCCGGTATTTGAGCGCCAAGCTTTCGTCGATGCAGCGCACGATCTGGCCCGGCGTCTCCGGAACGGGCTGGCCGGTCCGCCTGCAGAATTCCCGGATCCGCTCCGGCATGTCTCCCGCGGGCACGAATTCCGGCGCGTCCGGATCAATCAGGCTGCGAAACGGCGCTTCCTCTGCGGCCAGCTTTTCCAGCTCTCCGAAGCTGTATTCCTTCCCTTCCCGCATCCACTGGCGGCGGCTTTCCTGCACCAGCCACAGGCCGATGATATTTTTCAGGAAGGAAATGCGTCCGCCCGCTCCGCCTTCGTTTGCGATATTCAGTCTCCTGCTGTCCTGCGTGATGACGGGTTCCGGCAGCTCCGTTCCGAACAGGCTCCAGGTTCCGCAGCTGATGAAAATAAAATCCTTTTCCTGCGTGGGAACCGCCGCCATGGCGCACTGGGTATCGTGTCCCGCTCCCGCCACCACCAGCATGGGATCGACGCCAAGCTCCCCTGCGATATCCGGCCTAAGGGGCGACAGGGGCGTTCCGGAAGGAATCACGGGCTGAAGGATCTTCTCCGGCAGCCCCAGAGCCTTCAGGACCTCCTTCGACCAGGTTTTCCGCCGCGCGTCCAGAAGCTGTGTAGTGGACGCGATGGAATATTCGCAGCTTTTTTCCCCGCAGAGAAAATAGTGAAAAAGATCCGGCATCAGAAGCATGCAGTCCGCCCGGTCCAGAAGCTCCCTTCTGTTCTGAGCCAGATACAGAAGCTGAAAGACCGTATTGATCTCCATGAACTGGGTTCCGGTAATCTGATAAAAGCGGTCGGCATCCAGCAGGGCAAAGCTCTTTTCCAGCATGCCGTTCACGCGGCTGTCCCTGTAGTGCACCGGATTTTCCAGCAGATACCCTCCCTCGTCCAGCAGACCGAAGTCCACGCCCCAGGTATCCACGCTGATGCTGTCAACCTTCCCGTATTTTTTTGATTTCAGAAGCCCCTGTCTGATCTCGTGGAACAGGCGCAGGAAATCCCAGTACATCGTTCCTCCGAGCGTCACCGGATCGTTGGAAAAACGATGCAGCTCCTCCACGCTTATTTTTTTCCCGTCAAAGCGTCCCAGCATCACCCTGCCGCTGGAAGCGCCCAGATCGACGGCAAGCAGCTGTTTGTCTGTTGTTTTCATTTTCCGGCGTCTCCTTTCTTTCCGTTTTGAAAAAAGGGGCCGCGCATACGGCAGTCCACCATATACCGGCCCTTTTCTCTTTTCCTTCTTTTTTGTCCGCTGTCCCTTTTTTCATGAAGCTTTTTTTTGCCGTTATTTATACAGAGGTCCGTACGCGGCGCAGGCTCTGTAATCCTGTCCTTCTTTGTCCATGCCGAAGGCATTCCAGGCGGACGGGCGGAAGATCTTTTCTTCCGGAACGTTATGCATGCTCACCGGGATCCGGAGCATGGAGCACATGGTGATCAGGTCCGCGCCGATGTGGCCGTAGCTGATCGCGCCGTGGTTGGCTCCCCAGTTGTTCATCACATCGTAAGCCGTCTTGAAGGCTCCCTTTCCGGTGGTCCTGGGCGCGAACCAGGTGCACGGCCAGGTGTAGTCCGTTCTCTTCCAGAGCTTGTCGGTCACCTCCGCCGGAAGCTTCACCGTCCAGCCTTCCGCGATCTGAAGCACCGGCCCGAGGCCCTTCACCAGGTTCAGACGGATCATGGTGACAGGCATTTCCGCCTCGGTCACAAAACGGGAGGAATAGCCGCCGCCGCGGAAGTATCCGAAGTCCGCCTCGTTCCAAGTGGTCGCCCCCATGATGGCCTTCTGATCCGCTTCCGTCACCTCATACCAGGGCTTCATCACGTTGTTTCCATCCGCGTCCTTCGCCTGTCCGTTAGCGTCCAGACAGGCCGCGCCGGAATTGATCAGATGGATGAAGCCGCCCGCTTCCTTCGCGATGCCTTCCACTTCGTAGCCGGTCGCCTTCTTCACCGCCTCCGGGCTCCAGTAGGTACGCACATCCGCGAAAATCTGCGCCCGGTTGGTCAGAAGCTTCATGAACAGCATGCCCAGGCCGTTGAGCACATCGTTTTCCGTCGCCAGCACGTAAGGCTCGCGCGCGCCGTTCCAGTCAAAGGAGGTGTTCAGCATGGCCTCCGCGAAATCCGCGTTGGGATAGAAATCCGTCCACTGGCGCTGTCCCTGGAAGCCGGCCGCGATGGCGTTGTGTCCCACCATTTCCTCCTCGCAGCCCTCCGGAAGCTTTTTGTTGCCGTTCATCAGATCCTTGATGATGCACATCATCTTCACGACGAACTCCCAGTCCTGATCCTTCTGCTCTCTGTTTTTCTGCACCGCCTCCGGATTCTTGTCAAAGCCCTCGATGCAGTTTGCCTTCGTCCAGGCCAGCGCCTTTTCAAACTCCGCCTGATCGTAGATGCCCTCCGTCATGCGGCGGATGATTTCCACCTCGTCCACGGACTCCACGCGCATGCCCAGATATTCTTCCATAAAAGCGGGATCGATGATGGAGCCGCCGATTCCCATACAGATGGAACCGATCTGCAGGTAGGATTTTCCCCGCATGGTGGCAACCGCAACCGCCGCCCGGCCGAAGCGAAGCAGCTTCTCCGCCACGTCCTCCGGGATCTCCGTCGCGTCCGCATCCTGCACGTCATGTCCGTAAATGCCGAAAGCGGGAAGGCCCTTCTGCGCATGGGTGGCAAGAACACTTGCCAGATACACCGCGCCGGGACGCTCCGTTCCGTTAAAGCCCCACACGCCCTTGATCGTCTTGGGATCCATGTCCATGGTCTCCGCCCCGTAGCACCAGCAGGGCGTAACCGTCAGCGTGATATCCACGCCCGCCTTCCGGAACTTGTCCGCGCAGGCCGCCGCCTCTCCCACACGTCCGATGGTGGTGTCCGCGATGATCACCTTCACCGGCTCCCCGTTGGAATACCGCAGGTTCTCGGTAAACAGCTTCGCCGCGGACTTCGCCATGTTCATGGTCTGCTCCTCCAGCGACTCCCTTACCTTCAGATACCCCCTTCTGCCGTCGATCGTCGGCCGGATGCCGATCACCGGATAATCCCCTACATACCTGTTTTCTGCCATTTTTTCCTCCTGTTCTGCCGCCGCAGGCGGCATTTCATTCCTAAAAGAACGGCGTCAGCCGCTCTTTGCTCCCTGCCGAAGCGCTTTGCGCTGAGGCACGCGCTTCTTTTCTCCCGTTACTTTTCATGGATCGGGAAAATACTGCTGTTGATTCCTTCTCCCATATCGAAAACCCCCTGCTTCATATCCGGCAGGATGCTCCGATACGGTTTAAAATAAGAATCTGCATTGTAGAACCGTACAAAAGGTCTGAAGCGACGGTTAAAAAGGGGATTTTCCGATCTTTAACCGTACTTTTTCCCACTATTTTGTCATCAGTACGGTTCAATACCTGATTTTCTCATCTGTAACCGTACTTTTGGGCTATTCGGTACGGTTAAAAACAGATTTTTCAAGCTTTTAACCGTATCACGCCATGAAAAATACGGTTCAGAA
>DXDD01000042.1 GCA_019115665.1 Candidatus Eisenbergiella pullistercoris
TCAGGCACAGGCTCATCACGATTGCCAAAAGTCTTTTCTTTTTCATATTCATCCTCTCTTCCTTTTTTTATTTATGCTCAGAAGCCCTTCCGGCTTCAGACATATCTTTTTGAACCGGAATACGTCAGCCCTTGACTGCGCCGATGGTAAGGCCCTTTACGAAGTAGCGCTGAACGAACGGATACAGCAACACAATGGGGCCGGTAGCGATAACGGTCATCGCCATCTTCATCCCCTCCAGAGGAATGGACGGAAGGGCAATACCGGATTTTTCCGCCACGATCCGCATGGCTTCCGCGCTTCCCAGCATCCTCTGCAGGTAATACTGCAGGGTAAACATATTTTCTTCCGTAATATACAGCATGCAGTTATACCAGTCGTTCCAGTAAGCCAGAGCCGAGAACAGGCCGAGCGTCGCAACCAGGGGCTTGCTCAGCGGAAGGATCAGACGGATGAAAATTGTGAAATCGCTCGCTCCGTCCATCTTCGCCGATTCGCTGATGGCGCTGGGGATTCCTGACATAAACGACTTCGCGATGATCATGTTCCAGACAGAAAACATCAGCGGCAGCAGCAGGGCCAGATAATTGTTTTTAAAGTTCAGATATCTGATGCACAGAATATAAGAGGGCACCAGACCGCCGTTAAACAGCGTGGTAAAGAAGAAAAAGAAGGAAAATTTGTTTCTCCACGGGAAATCCTGCCGGGACAGCACATAGCCGGTCATCGTCGAAATGAACACCGCGATGGCTGTTCCAATGATCGTGACTCCAAAGGTCGTCCCGTATGCCATCAGAATGGATACCGGGTTTTTCAGGCACAGCACATAGCTCTGCACACTGAAATCAATGATCGACGGAAGCAGCGGATACCCATCCCGGATCAGGGCGGATTCATCCGTAAAGGAGGCCACGATGATCAGATAAAAGGGAATCACACAGACCAGTGCAAACAGACCGATCAAAACATATCCCAGAACGTTTACGGCAATGGCGTCCTTTCCTTTTTTTACTCTGACGCCCGAACTCTCTATCTTTGCTGACATTCTTTCCACCTCCATCAATTAGTACAGAGCATAATCCGGATCTGCCTTCTTCACCAGCTTGTTGCAGATGGTGATCGTGATAAAGCAGAGCACCGACTGATACAGTCCGGCAGCGGCAGATACGCCGATGTCGCTGTTGTTGATCAGCAGACGGAATACATAGGTATCGATAACGTCCGTCATCGGCTGCAGCAGGGCGCTGCTCTTTACCGTCTGATAGAACAATCCGAAATCGCCGCGGAAGATGTTTCCGATCGCCAGAAGCACCATGATCATCATGGTAGGCAGAAGCGATGGAATGGTGATATAGCGGATCTTCTGCCAGGCGCTCGCCCCGTCTATGGAAGCCGCCTCAAACATTTCCTGATCCAGCCCTGTGATCGCCGCCAGATAAACCACCGATCCATATCCGGTCTGCTTCCACAGCTTCAGACAGATCAGAACGATGGGCCATGCCGCCGGGGTATTGTAAAGATCGAACGGCGCCGCTCCGAACAGCTCAAGAATATGGTTAAACACGCCCTTTTCAAAATTGAAGATGTTGTACATGATCGCGCCCGCCACAACCCAGCTGATGAAGTAGGGAAGGAACATAAAGGACTGCGCGATCTTCTTAAACCATTTCCCGAACAGCTCATTTAGCAGGATGGCGCTTCCCATCTCAAAGATCACGCCCAGGAAGATAAAGGCAATATTATAAAGCAGCGTATTTCTCGTCACCTGTCCCAGTTTCCCGGCCACCAGCAGCGCCTTGAAGTTCTCCAGCCCGACCCACGGAGAGCCGTAGATTCCTCCCGCATACTGATACCGTTTGAATGCAAGGACGATTCCCGTCATGGGCACATATGAGAAGACCAGCACATACACCACGGCCGGGAGCAGCATCAGCAGCAGCATCCAGTGCTTTTTTGCAGTTTTCAGGACCGGCGCCCTATACTTTTTCTGTTTCGCAGTTTTGCTCATTTTCCCTACCTTCCCCTTTCTTTTCCGCCTGATACATCACCCGCCCGTCTCTCCGGCATCCGCCGCCGGATTTTGCACGCAATGTACATTTTTCTGGTTTCATTTTGAAGCCGAGCATCCTATTTCGTGTATTTCGCACATAAAATATTCTGCAATTATTATATTCCTGTGCTTTTTTACCATCAATTCGCAGAAAACCCAAACATTTCCTATCCGCTCAGGTGGTTTCCCCCAAAAGTTTCCGCCTTTTCTGCGCAACGCGGCCCGAAACTGCGCAACACGATTTTTCATGTCGGGCTGCCGGGCGCACTTATTGTTCCGTTCAGCGCCGGTCACTTGACGACCGGCACGTGAGAAAAGCGTTCCGGCCGGATCCGTCTTTCCATCTTGCACCCGCCGTCCTTCCGGTATATGATAAAAAAAGAACAGCCTGATAAACTTTATAAAGCGGATCCGTAAATGTCCGCAATGCGTTCAAAGCAACAGAAAAAGGGGGAAAATCATTATGGGAACCGTTTTCAGACGTGACGCGAAAACAGCCGTGGCGGAGACCACGAAAGGAAAGGTACAGGGCTACATCCGGAACGATATCTGCGTTTTCAAGGGAATTCCCTATGCGAAGGCCAGACGTTTCCATGCGCCGGAGCCGGTGGAGGGATGGACGGACGTGTTTGACGCGAGCAGCTTCGGCTTTGTCTGCCCGCTTCTTTCCCTTCCGAGACCCAACGGAGAGCTTTACGTGCCGCACCGCTACTGGCCGATGGATGAGGACTGTCTGAACCTGAATCTCTGGACGCCGGGCTGCGACGGCGCGAAACGCCCCGTCATGGTCTGGCTGCACGGCGGCGGATACGAATCCGGCTCCGCCATCGAGCATATCGCCTATGAGGGAGAAAACATGAGCCGCTATGGAGACGTGGTCACCGTTACGGTCAACCACAGGCTCAACATCATCGGCTATTTTGACCTGTCCGATTTCGGGGAGGAATACGCCAATTCCGGCAACGCAGGGGGAGACGATATCATTGCCGCCCTGAAATGGGTGCGCGACAACGTGGAACGTTTCGGCGGAGATCCGGACAACGTAACCGTATTCGGCCAGTCCGGAGGCGGCGGAAAGGTGACGACGCTGCTGCAGTCGCCGGCCGCGGACGGGCTGTACGCGAAGGGCATCTGCATGAGCGGCGTCTGGGAGCAGAAGCCCTGCGCCGTAGAAGAAGGAGGACGCGCTCTGGCGGAAAGCCTGATGAAGGAGCTGTCCGTCAAAACCGTAGAGGAACTGGAAGCGGTTCCCTATGCCCGTCTCGCGGCGGCCTACGAAGCAGTCCGTCCGGCCTTCCTGCGGGAAAACCGCTATGTGGGAAATCAGCCGTTTAAGAACTCCTTCTACGCCGGCGATCCTCTGCTTTACGGCTTCCGTAAGGAAACCTCACAGATCCCGCTTCTTGCCGGAACGGTATTCGGAGAATTCTCCTCCTTTACGCCGGGCAATGCGGACAGAAAAACGGCGGATGAAAAAAGGCAGACCCGGCTGGTGGAGGCGGTGTTCGGGAAGGAACATGCGGCGGAGCTGATTCCCCTGTTTGAAAAAGCCTATCCGGCTCATCCGCTCTCCGACCTCGTCCGGCTGGACCACTTCTTCCGTCCGGGAACACAGAAATACATCCGCCTGCGGAGCGCATTAAACGGCTGCACCTGGTCCTATCTGTTCGATCACGATATGCCCATCGACGGAGGCTCCACGCCATGGCACTGCGCGGACATCCCTTACGTGTTCCACAATACGCGGTTCGTGCCCTCCACCCAGGAGGACGGCGCCGACGGACTGGAACGCCTGATTTTCGATTCCGTCATGGCATTCGCCCGGACCGGGAATCCCGGTCATGCCGGCCTTCCCGCCTGGCCCGCGAGCACGCCGGAAACGGAACAGACCATGATTTTCGATACGAATCCGGTCCTTCGCCCCAATCATGACCGGGAGCTGATGCCTCTCTTTGAAACGTATATGACGCCCATCTTTGAAGCAAACCGGGAACAGATCACGGAAAAGGCGCAGCACTGATGTTACAGAAAGGGTGCGCGCCATTCGCGCCGGGCGCGGCTGCCCCCAGGCGGCATCTGCGGGCGATCTTTTGATCGCCCGTGCGCCGGATGCGCTGCGGCATGGCAGCGCTGCCGTGCCGCAGCGCCGCGCCTTTTTTCCGTCGTAAAAAACACGTCAAAAAAGCGGCGGTACTGCCTGCGGCAATGTTCCTTCCGTACCATGCTCCGGTACAGCTCCTGCATGCATTCCGCCGCTGCGTCCACTCCGCTGTCCAGCTCCTGCTTCAGAAGCTTCAGCATTCTATTGTGTCTCAGACATTATCTTCAGGAAAGATATTTTCCACTCATGTCCGTAAAATAATCCGCAAGTCTTGTGATAAATTCCGAGTTGGTCGGTCTTTTCCCTTCCGTGTGGCCGTATCCAAACAGCTTTTTCTGCGTCCTTTCATCTCCTCTCTGCCAGGACGCCCCGATGGCATGCCTGATCGCATGTTCCACTGTCTCGGCAGATGTCTGATACATACGGGCAATATCCGGATACAGCCGTTTCGTAACTCCGTCCAGTTCCTCCATGCTCTGAACGCTCAGATCAATCGCGGCTTTCAGATACTGATATCCCTTCAAATGGGAGGGAACGCCAAGCATGGACAGCATCCGCTCCAGATCCTTTTTAAGCAGTCCGCCGTCTCCTCTTTCATCCATGTAAGGCGTTCCGGAAGACAGAATGATCCGCAGATCCTCGTCTTCTTTTATCATCTGGGTAAGATGATAAATATGCGACTGACTACATTCGGTGACCGATACCCACATCAAACTCATATGACCTCTCCTCTCATAAAAATCATACTACACTTTTGTGTATACAATTTCTTGACACACGATATTTTATCAGAAAATATGTATTTGTAAAGGTAATATATGGCACCGATTTTTTAATAGTATATTCTTTTGGAATTATTTATTTTATTTAAACAATTCGTATCTGCCTTCGTTCCCCGCCCTCTGCTTTGGAAAGCCGATTGCTCCGGGCCATCGCCGCCTGCCAGGGCTTTCCACCCAAAAAAGACCTTCCGGTCCGGGGACCGGGAGGTCTTTCTGCTTTCTGTTATGCACGATAAATTTCTGTTCTACCACCACCGCCAGATAACGATCACCCAGACGGAAACGGCGGCGAGGACGGTGGCGGCGCATGCGCCTGCCCGGATCACGCCAGCCGCCCGGGCGGAAATCCTTCCTTTCAGCAGCCGGAAGCTTTCCGCCATGCCGATTCCCGTGTAAAGGAGGCAGATCACGATATAACGGAAATCGCTGCTGCAGGTGTAGGGATATTTGATGGTAAATACGGCGAAGCCCAGAAGGAAGGCCAGATAGCCGGTGCCGAGGAAGCAGCTTTCCTGAAAAAGAGGGCTGCGGAGCATGGATCCCTTCGGTCCCCCTGCTGCCTCCTTCCGGGCCGTCAGGACTTTTTTCAGCTGCAGTGCAAGGAAAAGGACGGCGGCAGCGGTTCCGAAAAGAATAGCCAGAACATACGCTGCCTGGCATAAAACCAGGGGAACTGTGGGAATTCCCGCCGGAAATTCCTCCGCGAACAGGGAGGTCCGGAACAGGATCACCCAGGTGTTATGGCAGTATTCCGAACTGATGCCATGAAACGGAAACGCCAGATTCCAGTCCGCCAGGGAAGGAATACCGATCCGTTCCCACAGGCTGTAGGTCCCCGCATACATGACCGAGCCTTCCCCCGGAGCAGAAACGCCGGGCAGCTCCGAAAACAGAACCAGATTTCTCACGATCCAGGCCAGACCGACCACGCCGGACACCAGCCCGAAAAGGATGTAGCTGCGAAGCGCCTTCCAGACCGCCTGCTTTCCCGTCCGGCGGCTCTCGAAAAGGACGCCCGCAAAATCCAGCAGAAACGTCAGCCCAACCGGGAAGGCGATCACCGCCGTATTGACCTTGCTCAGCATGCCGAGGCCGATGGCAAGCGCCAGAGCCAGAAGACGCGGAAGCGTTTTTTTCCGGATCCATGCCAGGCAGGCCCAGATACAGCAGGCGATGAGCAGCGTACACAGCATATCATTGTTCACGCTTCCGGAAAGAAACATGAGTGAGGGGTGCAGCGCGCACAGAAGGAGCGCAGCGTACAGGCCCTTTCCCGATGCGTCAAGCAGCTTCAGAATTTTCAGGCATACAAGCAGGAACAGGCCGGAATACAGAAGCGTCAGCACCTGCAGGTTTTCAAAGGCCAGCTCTTCCGCCATGCCGCAGCCGGTCAAAAAAATCACCCACAGACCGGAAATCAGATAATGCAGCGGGGGATGGTAATAGGAAAAAAGCTCATAGGGGTTGATTTTCGGAAGCTTCCGGAATTTGTATATGAACTCTATGTAGCCCAGGTGCCCGGGATTCACCTGGTCGTCTCCGATACCGGTATAAACGCCGAGATCGTGCTGCCGTTCATACAGCCCCGACAGAACGCAGTAGGAGCAGTGGAACAGCATGCTCAGGCAGACGATCAGAAACACCATCCGCCTCTCGGAGATTTTTCCCGTCGCCATTCCATATAGAACCACGAGCGGCAGAACGAGAAGCAAAACGGTAGAGGTTCCCCGCTTCCATTCCTCCGGAATGGCCGCCAGCGCCGGGATTCCCTGCAGGAACAGGGCCAGCAGGGCAAAAAGGAGGACAATGCCAAACAACAGGAGCGATTCCGGCATTTTCCGGCGGATCATTTTTTCCCCTGTATCCATGCCGCTCATACGCCTCCTTCCTGTACCTGCGCCGGGACAGCGCCGTTCATGCAGGTCATCAGATACAGGGCGTACAGATTCCGATAGGTCGCTTCGTCATAATGCAGCCCATCCACAATCCGCATCCCCGCGGCCTGCATCCAGGAATAGCTGTCAATCCAGATCACATAAGGGGCGAGATTTGCCTGAAGCTTCTGATTGAACGCTTCCACCTGCTCCTTCGTCACATAGGGATTCGTCCATACCGGATTGACCGAAGCATAGTATACGACCGCTCCCCGCAGCGTCCATTCCGCCGCTTTCTGATTGAAAAATGTGATATAGCGGTCAATGTTGCGCACATCGTTCACCCCAAGATTGATCAGCACTCTGGTTCCCGTCCCAATCACCGCGTCGGCGCGCTGCACGCCCTTTTCCTCAAACCAGTCCAGACCTTTTCCGCTCTCCGCAATCCACACATAAGGATTCTCGCCAACCGCTTCTTCCATCTGTACGAAGCGGGAATCCCCGATAAATACCATGGCCGCTCCCGGAATGATCTGACCGGCCTGCGGCAGCGCTCCTTCTCCCGGAATGTTCTGGCCGGCCTGCGGCAGCGTTCCTTCTCCCGAAATGTTCTGGCCGGCCCGCGGCAGCATTCCCGCCTGAGCCTCTCCGGAAGCCGCGGGTACGGCTGCCAGATACGCCCCGTTCACATATCCGCTCTCCCCGCCATAGTCGATCATCTGCCAGCCGGACGGATCTGACGCGAGAACAGAAACCACCTGTCCCTGTGCCAGCACGCCGATGCTCGGCCATTGTACGCCGGGGCCTGTCCGCACATGAACCGGAACCACCGCCTGCATCGGTATGCCCGCCGCAAAAACCGGCGTTCCGGCAAAGGACGCCGCACTTTCCGCGGCAGATGCCGCACCTGCCGCCATCTCGCCGTCCGAAATCAGCGCCGCACTTTCCGCGGCAGGCGCCGCGTTTACTCTGCCCTGCGCCCCGCCGCCGGTCAATAGAAAGCCCAGGGCCAGAACGATGGCTATCCATCTTCTTCCTGTTTTTCTTCTTTTCCGTCCGATTTCTCTCATCCTCCTCATCCTCTCTTCTCCTGACATATCATCTGTCTGTTCCCTTTGCGGCGGCGCTCCTTTTTGCCGATACCGCTTTCCAGAGCAGGGAAAACAGCCATGCGCCAAGAACCGCGCTTCCAAAGGCGACGGCAAAGCTTCCCGCCGCCCCCAGGCCCCACCTGCCTGCCGTCTGGTAATACAGAAATGGATGCAGCAGGTACAGATACAGGGAATTTTTCCCGAAAAACCGAAGCACGCCGCCCACCCTGCGGCCCACAGCCCCCAGGCGCTGTCCTGGCCAGGGAAGCAGCGTGATCCAGAGAGAAAAAAGGGTGTTCGCCGCCGGCTGCAGCCTTCCCCTTCCTCCCGTCTGAAGCAGCAGCGCCCGCTCCCGCATTGCCGCAGGCACCAGAAGGATGCACAGCAGCGTAGCCGCCGGCACAATCCAAAGACGCTTTCCTTTCATCCATGCCAGCAGCCTTTTTTCATAAAGCCCGCAGGCCGCTCCCAGCGGAAAGGCCAAATTGGATACATACCAGAAATCCTGCCTCCCCGAGGCGTACAGAAGAACCGTAAAGGCAGCCGTAAGCAGCGTCAGCAGTACAATCCGCAGCCTCCTGAACTGAAAGGCCGCGAAAAAGAACAGATAAAGCACCATGATATTGCATATAAACCAATAGTCCTGTGCCAGCAGATACCGCACCGCTCTCGCGGGCGTGACCGCGCCTCCCGCGCAGATCTCGATGATTCCCGCGAGGATGAGGTAGGGAATGTAGGTTCCCCGCAGACGCTTTATCCAGAAAGCCCAACCCGGTTTTCCCTTTCTCCTGTCCTCTGCCGCCGGATATTCCGCCTCTGCGTTCTTTGCCGTGACAGACCCTGCCGCGGCAGACTTTGCCATTGCGTAGCCCGACATCAGAAAGAAAATGTCCACGCCGTATCTGCCAAGCCCCATAAGGAACCGCGACAGCGCTGGAATGCCGATGGGCTCCGCATACCACTCTCCGTAGTGAGAGGCCATCACCATCAGAATGGCGATTCCCCGCAGGGCATAGGATATCCGCCGGTCAAACAGCTCCTGACGGCTGAAAGACTCCGGGCGGCTGAACAGCTCCTGACGGCCGGGCAGCTCCTGACGGCCGGTCCGTTCTCCGGACGCGTCCTTTTTCTCTTTTTCACATCTGGAACAGCCGCTTTGCTCCATAGTACAGAATCCTCCCGTAATTTTTCAGGTTCACGCTGTCGCCGCACGCGAACACCACCAGAAACGCGTACAGGGCGTGCTGCAAAAGCGATACCCGCAGAAAAACCAGCCCGATCCGCCGCGCCGTCCCCTGCGCCGCGCCGAACAGCCAAAGCAGCATGAGGCAGGATGCAAAAGCGAAGCCGAAAGCGGCGTCCGCCATATAACGCTGCAGAATTCCGGCCGCGTTGGCGTCGAATCCGCCGATGATCAGGGGGGCGGTTACGGCGCAGAGGAAAATTCCCCAAAGCTCCCTGCCCTCTCCCGTTTTCCCCGGTATGCCGCATTCCGTACATCCGCTTTCCATTCTTCCGCCGCTTTGACCAATGATCCTTTTCCGGCATGCCGGAAGGAGCGCCAGGCACCAGCAGACGGTCTGGCTCGCCAGAATCCCGCCGTACAGGAATTCTGATACCATTTTTCCCATATAGGAAGGATTCAGGTCGTTTGACATCAGAAAGGGAAACGCCCCTTCATAATGGGGCGGCTGGAAGAAGAAGGCATAAAGCCCATACAGGATCCGGCTCAGGTTCGTCCCCCGGTGCGTCATGTCGTTGTTGGTCAGGCTGTAGGCAGCGCCGAAGTCAAAGGGCGAAGAAAAACGAAGCGCATTATACCACATAATCCCCGCAGCCACGGCCGCATAGGGAACGAGCAGGGCCGCCGCTTCCCGAACTCTTTTTTCTTTCCAAATGCGTCTTCCGAAAAGAGGCAGCGCCAGGATGGAAAAAATCAGCATCTGCGGCCGGCAGCCGGCCACAAGAGCCATACACAGGGAACCCGCGAAAAGAAGCGGCAGCCTCCCCCTCTCCCGGTTCAGCCCGCCCAGCCACAGCCAGATTCCGGCCGCCGTGAACATGTTCGCCGCCATCAGCGGCACATGGTACAGATCCGGCCTGGCCGCCAGATAGACAAAGCTTCCAAAGGTGAGCGTCACCCCGGCCGCCATCAGGTAAAACACGTAGGGAATCCGGGGAAACCACCGTTTCACAGCCTCCCGGTACAGTCCGAATACGGAAACGGCAAAGCCCGCAAAGCAGAACCATACCGCGAGGAAATTCGGGAACGCCCTTCCCGTCAGCGCAAGGCACGGCAGATAGAACAGAAGCTCCGGCACGATTCCGAAATAGACGTAATATTTTCCTTCATAATAGGCATAATCCGCCAGATAGGGAATGGCATTGGCCAGAAGGTAAGAGGTATCATAGGGATTTTTCAGCTCCATCAGCTCCGGCTGCTGTCCCACCCATACATGTCCGTCCAGAATGGCGGCCGCGAGCTGCCTGTACTGCTGATGATGCTCCCAGGGAGACTCCACGCAGGCCCGGTTGGAAAGCACAAGCCCCAGGCCAAGCAGCACAAACAGCCCCAGGAAGCCCGCCGTAATCAGATTCTGCCTGCGGCTTTTGGCGTTGAACCGCACGCGGTAAATACCGCTGCCTTCTCCGGATATGATCCAGAAAGCGCCCGCGCCAAACAGCAGAAGCATCCGGGGAATGACGAAATCAAAGGGACGCCGCACGTTCGCTTCCATCCCCCGAAGCGCAAAACCGCCCTGTCCCACAGGGCTTTTGCCCCCCATTGCTCCGCCGTCCGCCCTGTCCGCCTGCAGGACCAGACCGCCGCCCTCCATAAGCTTCATTTCAATGGACAGGCTGCGCACCCTCCCGTAAGGGTACAGATTCGTATAGAAGGAGGAGGGATACCGCCCCGCCGCCTCCATCACGGGAAGCGGATAGGGATAGCGGTTTCCCTCGTCAATCAGGCTGATTTCGATGGACACCACCTCATTTTCCGGTACATCCAGGTCAAAATGCAGGTTGTCAATCCGCATATTCAGCCCGTCTATTTCCACCGTCAGCGTCTCCGGCCCCGCTTCCGGCCCACCGCCCCCGTTCCATGTCTGCTTCATTCTGTCCGTCAGATCCGTTTTTCGGAAAAAAAGACTCCTGACGGAGGAATAATTTCCAATCAATATCTCAAAAAGGAAAACCGCCGCGGCAAGAAGGAGAAGCCTGCGAAGAAGCCCGCTTTGCCGTCCGCTCCCATTTCCGCCGCTTTTCTTTCCGCCGCTTTCCTTAATCATCCGAGTCATTTTCCATCCCCTCATCTGATGTATGCCGTATCATCTGCCGGACCGCAGATGACTGTTCACCCAATCATAGCATCCGGCCTCCGCTTCTGTCAATGAACGCCGCCTTGCCGGATCATAACACTGCCCGTTCGGGGTTACTTTTCACGGGGCAGGGGACCAGACGGAATATTCCATAAATTTGTGCAGGAAAACATTCCGCAGAGTCTTCCACAGAACTTTTTTCGCTCATATACGGTTGAAAAATGAAAAAATAGCTTTGTAACCGTACAAAAATTCATTTTTTACGGATCCAATTTCGGAAAATACTGTTCTGAACCGTCGCTTCAGATTTTTTGTACGGTTATACAATGTAGATTCTTATTTTAAACCGTATCAGAGCATCCTGCCGGATATTAAGCAGGGATTTTTCGATATGGGAGGAGGAATCAACAGCAGTATTTTCCCGGCCCATGAAAAGTAACCGTTCGGGCATCATCCGGCTTGATGCGTCCCGACGCTCTCCTCTTGACAGAATGCCGGAGATTATATACCTTTATCGTAATACGTCAAAAGGAGGCGATTTACTCATGAAGCATAAAGGAACCGTCCGTCTGGAAACCGACCGGCTGATCCTCCGCCCGTTTACGCCAAAGGACTCGCTTCCCATGTTCCGCAACTGGGCATCGGACGGGGAAGTGACACGCTTTCTGACCTGGCCCGCGCACAAAGATGTGGAAGTGACCGGGCGCATCATCGCGGACTGGTGCAAAGGCTATGAAACGCCGGATTATTATCAGTGGGCCATCGAGCTGAAGGAAATCAAAGAGCCCATCGGCAACATCTCCGCTGTCAAAACCGACGACCGAACCGAATCCGCCACCATCGGCTACTGCATCGGCAGACGCTGGTGGAGACAGGGCATCACCTCGGAAGCCCTCCGGGAGGTCATCCGCTTTTTCTTCGAGGAGGTGGGAATGAACTGCGTCAATGCCTGTCATGATCCCAGGAATCCAAATTCCGGCAGAGTGATGCGAAGCTGCGGCATGACCCTGGAGGGAACCTGGCGGGCAGGCGGCATTAACAATCAGGGCGTGTGCGACGAAACCTGGTATTCCATCCTCCGTTCCGAATACGGAAAAGGACCAAAACCGCCCGTCGCCATCCGCCGGGAAAGGAAAGAAGATCATCGCGCCGTGGAATCGCTGACCAGACAGGCCTTCTGGAACATGTACGTGCCGGGCTGCACCGAGCATTATCTGGCCCACATTCTGCGGGGCCATGAGGATTTCATCCCGGAGCTGGATCTGGTGGCCGAGACCGCAGACGGCCGCATTGTGGGAAACGTGATGTATACAAAAGCCCGGCTCACCGACGAGACCGGAAAGTCAGCCGTCATTCTCACCTTCGGCCCCATCAGCGTCCATCCGGATTTTCAACGGAAGGGCATCAGCAGGATGCTTCTGGAATCCAGCTTTGAGGAAGCGCGCAGGCTCGGCTACCAGGCCGTGGTCATCTTTGGCGATCCGGACAATTATGTCTCCAGGGGTTTCAAAAGCTGCAGCAGATACCATGTGTGTGCAGGGGACGGAAGCTGTCCGGCCGCCATGCTCGTACTGGAGCTCATTCCCGGCCTTCTGGACGGAAGAAAATGGTTTTATCAGGAAAGCCCCGCCTACGCGTTCGACCCTGCGGACGCGGAAAAGTTTGACCGACAGTTTGAGCCCATGGCAAAGGAGTACCGTCCCAGCCAGGAAAGCTTCTATATCCACAGCCACTCCGTCATCCTGCCCGAACAGGACTGAGCGCTGCCGCTTCTTTCTATTTGAATTAAACGGACATATATGATAAGATGGAAGCAATGATTATCCAACAGCGGCGCCGATATGCAGATAACCGGATACGCGCCCGGAAAGGAATCCAGATACTTATGAGAAAAGCTCTGATTATAGGCGGCGGTCCGGCCGGCCTGACAGCGGCCTATGAATTACTGAAGGCTTCGGAAACGAATGCTTCCGCAGAAAAGTTTGAGGTCATCGTTTTTGAAGAAAGCAGCCAGCTTGGGGGAATTTCAAAAACAGTAGAACATAACGGGAACCGCATGGACATGGGCGGCCACCGCTTTTTTTCCAAGGATCCGAAGGTGAACGAATGGTGGAATCAGATGCTCCCGCTGCAGGGCGCGCCCGCCTATGACGACATCGTGCTTGGACGCACGCCGTCCCTGACGAAGGGCGGCCCCGACCCGGAAAAAGCGGACCGCGTCATGCTGAACCGCAGCCGCGTTTCCCGGATCTATTTTGACAAAAAATTCTTCGACTATCCCATCACCCTGAAATGGGAGACCTTTAAAAACATGGGGCTCGTCACCACGGTTCAGGCTGCTGCGAGCTACGCGGCCAGCGTCCTGCACAAGCGGGAGGAAAATTCTCTGGAAGACTTCTACATCAACCGCTTCGGGAAGAAGCTCTACTCCATGTTTTTTGAAAAGTACACGGAAAATCTCTGGGGAAGAAGCCCCTCGGAGATCGATCCCAGCTGGGGAGCGCAGCGCGCCAAGGGCCTGTCCGTCATGGCCGTGGTCGCCGACATGTTCAAAAAGCTCCTTCCCGGCAAAAAGACCGGCCATGTGGAGACCTCCCTCATCGAGGAATTCAGCTATCCCAAGCTCGGTCCGGGCCAGCTCTGGGACGTGACCGGGGCCGAAATCGAAAAGATGGGCGGGCGCATCCTGCGCGGCTGCAGAGTAACCCGTTTTCACAGGGATGAAAACAACCGCCTTGTCAGCCTCACCTATGAAAAGGACGGGCAGGAATACACGGAGGAAGGGGATCTTTTCATCTCCTCCATGCCGATTAAGGATCTGGTGGGCGGCATGAACGACGTGCCGAAACGCGAAGCCGACATCGCGGCGGGACTTCCCTACCGCGATTATATGACCCTCGGCGTCCTGGTCCCGAAGCTGAATCTGATCAATAAAACCAAAATTAAAACCATAGGCGGCATCGTCCCGGACGATTGGATCTACGTCCATGACCGCACCGTCCAGATGGGCCGTTTCCAGATCTACAACAACTGGTCCCCCTACATGGTGAAGGACCTGGAGCATACCGTCTGGGTGGGCCTGGAATATTTCTGCTCAGAGGGCGATTCTCTCTGGCGCATGTCGGAGAAGGAGTTTTCCGAATTTGCCGTTTCCGAGATGGTAAAAATGGGCCTCATCGACAGCCCGGACGTGGTTCTCGATACCCATATGGAAAAGGTGAAAAAGGCCTATCCCGCCTACTTCGATACCTATAAGGATATGGACGTGCTGCGCGACTGGCTCAACACCATCGACAATCTCTACTGTGTGGGAAGAAACGGCCAGCACCGCTACAACAACATCGACCACTCCATGGTAACCTCCTTTGAGACGGTGAAGAACATCCTGGGCGGCGTCCGCACGAAGGACAATATCTGGAATGTGAATACGGAGAAGGAGTATCTGGAAGGGAAATAGGTATAAAGGGGAATAAGGATGAAGCAGGATACGCTCACCGCCATCATCGAAGACCAGACCAGGCGCGCTTTATGGGAAGTAAAAAATATTATCGACTGCATTCCCGATGAGCTCTGGAATAAAAACTACTGCGAAATGCCCTGCTGGAAGCACGTATATCACATGCTCCATTCCCTGGACCTTTGGTATATCAATCCGAGAGACAGACATTTTAAAGAACCGGACATTCACGAAAAGGATCTGAACAATCTAGATGTGTTTTCCTCCAAAAGCCTGTCCCGTGAAGAGATCAATTCCTACTTTACCGGAATTGAGGACAAGATCCTTTCCTACCTGTCAGAGCTGACGGATGAACAACTGCTGGAATATCCCGCCGACTGCGAATACAGCAGATTCACCCTCATCCTGGCTCAGTTCCGCCACCTCCATTCCCACATGGGCATGCTGATGGGATTTATTATTGATGACACGGGATTGTGGCCCAGAGTGCTCGGTCTGGAAAATCCTTTTCCTGAAGGAGAATACAGTAAGTATCTGTAAATACAAACGCCGCTTTTTAAGGGCAACACGAAAAACACCCTCCCGCTTTCCTGAGAAATGGACCTGCGGGAGGGATTTTTTACACCGATAAATGGACACATCATCTTCCTCAGGCCACCCTTGTCCGTATATCAGAGAAAAAGTAACTTCCTCTCTGACGGCTTCCGCCCGGACAGGGTCAAGCTTCACTGCTGAAGCCACAGCCAGCGACTTACTTTCCCTCATTGATAACCTCCTCTATGGACGCATAGCCCCTTCGGGCGAACAGACTCTCAAAGTCGTCTTCACACCCCAGCGCGAAGGCAATCTTCACCAGCGAAGTCAGGGATATCTCACCGGTACGCTCAAAACGCTTGATGGATCCCAGACTCACATCCGAATATTTTGCCAGCTGCACCTGCGTGATCTTCTTTTCCTTTCTTCTCTGGCTCATGCGCTTTGCGATTCCTTTATTCACTTCATCCGGGGATTTCAGAAAATCAAAGTTGTTCATGGATAATATTTTAACCTTTTTTGCCGTTTTTATCAAGTTTTGGCTAATATTTTAATCCAAATTCTC
>DXDD01000043.1 GCA_019115665.1 Candidatus Eisenbergiella pullistercoris
CCTCTTGACAGTGCTAACAATAAGTGTTATAACTGCTATAGAACAAAAAAAGAGGAACCGGAAAACACCGGAACCTGAATCATATAGCGAAAAATCAGGAGGAAAAGATGATGTTGATCAGAAATAATTTATTTGATGACTTTTTTGGAGATATGTTTGACGATCCGTTTTTCAACAGAGGATATGTTCCGCAGAACCAGCTCATGAAGACCGATATCCGCGAAAGAGACGGCCAGTATCTGCTGGAGATCGAAGTGCCCGGATATACCAGAGAGGATGTGAAGGCGGAACTGAAGGACGGTTATCTGACCATCACCGCTGACAGGAAGGAGCCTGTGGAAAAGGCGGATGAGAGAACCAGATATGTCAGAAAGGAAAGATATTACGGCACCATGAAGAGAACCTTCTATGTGGGCGAGGATATCACGGAGAATGAGATCCACGCGGCGTTTAAGGACGGCATCCTGAAGGTGATCATCGACAAGCCTCAGCCGAAGAAGATCGAGGATGGCAAGACCATTATCCCGATCGAGGGCTGATTCATATCCATCAGGGATTTTATTTCATAGATTATAAAAAAGAACGCAGGAAAATACCTGCGCAACAGATTTCCGCCCGGCAGGCCGAAGAGGCCGCCGGGCTTTTTGCGCGATAAGCCTGGAGGGCGGCCGCGCAAATCGGATCATTTTTTTACTCTCCGGCATCCGGCTCAAAGCCCTCAAAAATGAACAGCTGAAAATCCTTCCGGCATTCATCCAGCTCCTGCCGGGAGCGGATGGTCCAGGCCACGGGAAGGGCATGATACAGGCCGCAGCAGATCCGCCGGGACAGGTCGTTTCTGTATTT
Source organism: Candidatus Eisenbergiella pullistercoris (assembly GCA_019115665.1). Classification (GTDB taxonomy): domain Bacteria; phylum Bacillota; class Clostridia; order Lachnospirales; family Lachnospiraceae; genus Eisenbergiella; species Eisenbergiella pullistercoris. Next base: position 847 of record DXDD01000043.1, read on the forward strand.
CCAGTTGTAGGCGATGAAATCCGGCCTGGCGGCGATGTTCGTCAGCATTTTTCCTAAAAGAAAGTAGGGGAGGCTGTGATTCAGATGCTCCTTATTGAAATTGGTGCAGAGCTGTCCGCGGAACACGTCGGGACGGTGTTTTCTGTACCATACCAGCGCGCCGGGATGGAAGGATTCGATGCAGTAGGGGCCTTTATACTCCTTCAGTAGTTCATTTGCGGCTGCCGGAATCCGGGCATCCCATTTCTCCATCTTGATTTCCACGATCAGGGGGACACGGCCGTCTACCATTTCCAGAAATTCCTGAAAGGTGGGGATCTGCTCTTTCGTTCCGCCCAGAGAAAGCGCCTTCAGTTCGGCCAGAGTCAGCTCGCGTACCCGTCTGTTTACGCCGCACATGCGTGTGAGGGTGTTATCGTGAAACACAACGGGAATGCCGTCGGCGGAAAGCTGTACGTCAAGTTCAATTCCATAGCCCTTTTCCACGGCGAGGCGGAAGGCCTTCATGGAGTTTTCAGGAACTCCTTCATTCAGATTATGGAGTCCCCTGTGCGCGTAAAAGTATCCCATGAGCGCGCTGCAGTCCGGGCTGCGGAACCTGGGAAGGAGCAGCAGAAAATACAGGGCCGCAAGAAGGAAGAGCAGCGCGGCGAAAAACAGAATCAGTAATGGAAATAAGATATTCATGGCTCGCTTTTTCTCCAAAGGTATGCGGGAGAGCTTCTCCCGTTTTTCAGTCTGCGGGACGCATCCGGAAAGGAAACGTCCGTGAATTCGGTCAACAGCCCTATTTTATTCCAATTTGCCGCGAAGGGCAAGCCCGGTCCCGGATCTTGCAGTAGATTACCGCGACGGCGGTACTGATGGCTGTCGCGAGTATGCCGGGAGCGATCACGGCGGTGGGATTTGCGCTTCCATACTGGCTCCGGTAGGCGATGACGGAAACGGGAATGAGCTGGAGGGAGGAAATGTTGAGGATCAGAAAGGTGCACATCTCATTGCTGGCGACGCGTTCCCCTCTTTTGGAGAGGTAGCCGGGATTTTGGCGCTCTTCCTCCAGATGGGCCAGTTCTTCCATGGCTTTCAGGCCGGCGGGAGTGCAGGCCCATCCGAGACCGAGGATATTGGCGATGATATTTGTGGATATGTACTGCCTGGCGGGATGCTCCTTGGGGATACGGGGGAAAAGAAAGGTGATAAAGGGCTGGATGCCCCTGGTCATGGACGCGATCAGGCCGGATTTGGAAGCGATTTCCATCAGACCTACCCAGAGGCCCATGACGCCGATCATGGTGATGCACAGCTGTACGGCTTCCCCGGCCGCGTCCAGCGCGCCGTTTGCCACCGCCTCCATGTTCCCTGTAAGCGCCCCGTAGATGATGCCGATGGCGATCATGGCGGCCCAGATATGGTTCAGCATGAAAAACCTCTTTTTTTCTTCATCCTATGCGTCCTGAGAAAGCAAAAGAACCGGGGAATGGAGCGGGCGGCGGGCACATAAGATGATAACAAAAGGCGTGTTTGCCTGTGCATGAAAGGAAAGCGAAATGGGAAACGCTCTGGCCAATCTTTCCAACATCATCATTCCGGCGCTGATTTTTTATGTGGTGGGCTATGGGATCATTCATCACACCAATGTATATGAGGATTTTATCAAGGGGGCAAAGGACGGCTTTCATACGGTGATCGATATCATGCCCACGCTGATCGGTCTGATGATGGCGGTGGGAATCCTGCGCGCCTCCGGATTTCTGGAGTTTTTCGGGGGGCTTCTTGGCAAGCTGACAGAGCCGTTCGGGCTTCCGGCTCCGGTGGTGCCTGTCATCATCGTAAAGCTTTTTTCCTCCTCGGCAGCGACAGGGCTGGTGCTGGATATTTTCAAAAATTATGGAACGGATTCCAGAATCGGCATGATGACCTCCATTCTGTTAAGCTGTACGGAAACCTGTTTTTACACCATGAGCGTTTACTACATGGCGGCCAGGGTGACGAAAACCAGGTACACTCTGACCGGAGCGCTGCTTGCGACGGCTGCGGGAGTGGCCGCCAGCGTGCTGCTGACAGGACTGTTCACGCCGGCGGGCTGACTGTGTAACGCCGGCAGGAGAACTGCAAAAAAGAAGGCCGGTAAATGATAAAAATAAATTGAACTTCTGCTTCTTTGGTGATATAATCGGACACATAAAAATGAACTTTTGAACCGATCATTCAAAATTGAACTTATCGAAAGAAAATTGAACTTTCTGGAGGGAAGCGGATGGCAAAAGAAACCTTTGCGGACAGGCTGAAATACGTCATGGAAAAAAAGGGAAAGAAACAGGTGGATCTGATCCGTCTGGCCGAAGAACGGGGCGTGAAACTGGGCAAGAGTCAGGTGAGCCAGTATGTGAGCGGAAAAACGGTTCCCCGCGCGGATATTCTAAGATTTCTGGCGGATGCGCTGGATGTGGAAGCGGACTGGCTTGGCGGAAGGGAGCCTGCGGATGTGCAGGATGCTCCTCAGGAAAAGAACGACGTACCGGAGCGGGACGCGCCGGTACGAAAAAACGACAGTACAGTGGGAGGAGAAAACATGCAGAAATTGCGGGAATTCAAAAAATCAACGAAGCTGGATAATGTTCTATATGATGTGAGAGGGCCGGTGGTGGATGAAGCGGCCAGAATGGAAGAGGCGGGAATGCAGATTCTGAAGCTGAATATCGGAAATCCGGCTCCGTTCGGCTTCCGCACGCCGGATGAGGTGATTTATGACATGCGCCAGCAGCTGACGGAATGTGAAGGGTATTCCACGGCGAACGGGCTGTTTTCCGCCAGAAAGGCGATCATGCAGTATGCGCAGCTGAAAGGGATTCCGAACGTCTCCATAGAGGATATTTATACGGGAAACGGCGTCAGCGAACTCATCAATCTGTGTATGTCCGCCCTTTTAAACGATGGGGATGAGATTCTGATTCCCTCGCCGGACTATCCCCTGTGGACGGCCTGCGCCACCCTTGCGGGAGGAAAGGCCGTGCATTATATCTGTGATGAGCAGTCGGACTGGTATCCGGATTTGGAAGATATGAAAAAGAAGATCACGGACCGGACCAAGGCGATTGTCATCATCAATCCCAACAATCCCACCGGAGCGCTGTATCCGAAGGAGATTCTGCAGCAGATCGTTGACCTGGCCAGGGAGCATCAGCTCATTCTTTTTTCCGACGAGATCTATGACCGCCTGGTCATGGACGGACAGGAGCATGTCTCCATCGCCTCCCTTGCGCCGGATCTGTTCTGCGTCACCTTCAGCGGCCTGTCAAAGTCCCATATGATCGCGGGTTTCCGGATCGGCTGGATGGTTTTAAGCGGAAATAAGAAGATCGCCAGAGATTATATGGAAGGGCTGAAAATGCTTTCCAACATGCGCCTCTGTTCCAATGTGCCGGCGCAGTCCATCGTGCAGACGGCTCTGGGAGGCTATCAGAGCGTGAAGAGCTATCTGGTGCCCGGCGGAAGAATCTACGATCAGAGGGAGTTCATTTATAAGGCGCTGACGGACATTCCGGGCATCAGCGCTGTAAAGCCGAAGGCTGCCTTTTATCTGTTCCCGAAGATCGACGTGAAGAAGTTCAACATTACGGATGATGAGAAGTTCGTTCTGGATCTTCTGCGGGATAAAAGAATTCTGCTGATTCACGGAGGCGGATTCAACTGGAAGCAGCCGGATCATTTCCGGGTGGTCTATCTGCCCCGCGTGGAAGTGCTGAAAGAGGCGGCGGCAGGCATTGCGGACTTTTTCAGCTATTATCATCAGTGAGTGTTTAACGACAAAAATGGCGGAAGCGTACCTTTTTCAGGTTTCGCTTCCGCCGATTTTTTTTCTGAAAGTCAGAGCGGTTTCTGAGATCTCAAAGCCTATGCGCCAAACTTCTGGATATAGCTCATGACCAGAATGAACAGAACGATCAGAGGCAGAACATAGCTGACGTACAGGCGGGCCCATTTGGGGAACTTCAGCCCCTTTCCGGCATCCGCCTCCTGAATGAAATTTTTCCAGCCCCAGCCGTAACGGCTTGTGCAGAAGAGCAGGTAGCCCACGCTTCCCAGAGGCAGCAGGTTATTGGAAACGATAAAGTCTTCCAGATCCTGGATCGTGGTCCCCTCTCCCAGCGGAGCAAAGCCGCTCAATACGTTGAATCCGAAGATACAGGGCAGGGAAAGGATCAGGATCGCTGCCAGGTTTACAAGGGTGGATTTCTTTCTCGTCCAGCCGAACAGGTCGATGCCGAAGCAGATGATATTTTCAAATACGGCGATGACGGTGGACAGGGCGGCAAAGCTCATGAACAGGAAGAAGAGTGCGCCGAAAATCCGTCCGCCGGCCATCTGGTTGAAGATGTTGGGCAGGGTAACGAACACCAATCCGGGGCCTTCGCCGGGGTTTACATCAAAGGCAAAGCAGGCGGGGAAGATGACCAGGCCGGACAGCAGAGCGACCGTGGTATCCAGGCAGCAGATCCGGACAGATTCTCCCGTCAGGGCGTGATCCCTGGAAATATAGCTTCCGAAAATCGCCATGGCGCCGATGCCGAGGCTCAGGGTGAAGAAGGACTGTCCCATGGCGGCGTATACCACCTCAAACCATCCGTATTCCTGAATCTTTCCGAAGTCGGGAACCAGATAGAAGCGAATGCCCTCTCCGGCGCCTGGCAGGGTAACGCTGCGGATACACAGCAGAATCAGGATGAAAAACAGCGCAACCATCATAACCTTGGTGATTCGTTCCACACCTTTCTGCAGACCCATGACGCAGATCCCGAAGCAGACCACAACCACCACGACCATCCAGAAGAGCATGGGACCGGGCTGGGCCAGCATGTTGTTAAAGACGCCGCCCACCTCATCGGGAGTCAGGCCGGTAAATTCTCCACGGAGCATTTTTACGATATAGGCGAGCATCCAGCCGGCAACCGTTGTGTAGAACATCATGAGCAGGTAGTTTCCCGCCATGGCAGGATAGGAAAGCAGGTGCCATCTGGTGTTTTTCGGTTCCAGAACGTGGAAGCTTCTCGCTGCCGATCTGCGGCTGGCACGGCCTACGGAAAATTCCATGACCATGATGGGAAGCCCAAGAATAATAAGCGAAATCAGATGGATGACCACGAAGGCCGCGCCTCCGTATTTTCCCGTGATATAGGGAAAGCGCCATACATTTCCAAGTCCGATGGCGCAGCCGGCTGATATGAGAATGAAACCCAGCCGGGATGAGAAAGTTTCTCTTTTTTCCATTGGAATGAAATCCCCCTTTTGACAATTTTCGACGGCACGGCATATATGGATATGTGGAGCAGAAAAAAATATCCCCCGGACGCCGGTC
>DXDD01000044.1 GCA_019115665.1 Candidatus Eisenbergiella pullistercoris
GATACGATGGTATAAAAGGTACTGGACAGTATTGATTGCTGCATTGGGAGTGATGGTCATTTCCGGATGCTCAAAAGGAAATTCCAGTGTGAATCCGCCAGCCGTATCGGAAACAGAGTTATCAGAAGATGTAACGGATCATACCGTTACCCCGGCAGAAACAGAAATAACATCAGGCGGGGATCTGCAGACCAGTACTATGCTGATCTGCTGGAACAATGAGGTTTTCAGCTTTGAAAACAGTTCTCTTGATATAGCCGGACTGTATGAAAATGTGGAAGCGCTGTTATGGATCGCGCCAAGAGGAGGAGCGGGGATAGATTCGGAGGGGAATCAAATAGAAGCCGCATCCAATGAGCTGATTCAATTAAGTGAAAATATGGCTTCCGGAGACAGAATAGAGGAAGATGTCCTGCTGCTGCGGATCAACCGTGAGTATGCCGTTGAAAATACACCCATGTCGTATAAGGATATTGTCATGTATCGTGACAATGAAGATGCTTATCTTGCCTGGCAGATGGCAGATGATCGAAACACATGGTATTTATTTCGATTACCTGGATATGGAGAATGGCTGGAAAAAGAAGTGGCAATATATATGAGATGTGCGACCGGATTATAAAGGATGCCTCTGTGTATGGCCTGTGATGTAGCTGCAGGAAACAGGAGGAGTCGGATGAACGGAAGAAGGAAGAGGGGAAGTCTGCTGCCCGCGCTGCTGATCCTGGCCGTGCTTTGCGGCGCATGTCGGGAGAAGCCGCCTGAGAACAAAGCTGAAGAAACGGCTCGGAGTATGGAAACGGTTCAGAGCACGGGAGCGGCTCGGAGCATGGAAACGGTTCAGAGCGTGGAAGCTGCCCAGAGCGCGGACGGCCGGGAAGAAGAAAATGGGGACGATGTTGCGGAAGGCTCCGCAGAGACAGAGAAGACGGCTGCCTCGCCGGCAGCGCAGGCTCTCGCGGCTGTACTCAGAAATGAAGAGGCATTCTGCTGTACCTATAACATTCCCTATACAAACAGGGATATCATACAGGAATACCGGGAATGCCTGAAGGATATCCGGTTTGGAGACAGACCGTTAAACATACGGCGGTTTGCGGTTGTGGATCTGGACCATGACGGCGCGCCGGAGGTCGTTCTGGAAATGGACGAGTATGCCGGCTCCGTTATCCTGCGTTATGAACAAGGAGAGGTCCGTGGGAATATCGTCGGGTACAGGAGCCTGTTCTGCCTGAAGGAAAACGGACTCTTTCTGAGCGCTTCAGCTTCCGACGAAGACGCGTGGAGCAGGCTTTTTTTCACGGGAGATACCTTCTTTTCGGTTCCCCTCTTATCCAGAACCGGTTCCGTCTGTTATGCCGGTGAGGAAGAGATCGACGGACAGCGCTGGCAGGAGCTGTACCGGGCGGCGGACGGGATGAAAGACGCAGAATGGCAGGACTTTTCGGAGGCGTCGATCGGAAAATGGATCGAAGAAAATCATGCATTTGACAGCGCGCCGCCGGAAGAGGAAGAGAGCGGGAGCGGACGGCAGGATTATCTGAACTCCCTGTCCCGGCTGATCGGGCTGACTTACGATTATGCGAAAAAGAGTCCGCAGGAACGGAGCGCATCCGCTGCGGAATATTACGCGGGATGTGAGGAGGAACTGGAGAGGATGTACCGGACCTGCCTTGATGTTCTGCCGGATGAAGAGGCGGAGAAGCTGGCCGCGGACCAGCAGCGCTGGCAGGATGCCTTTTCCCGGAGACAGGAAGCGGATCTGAAGCGGCTGCGGCCCGGGGAAGGGGGCGGCACTGCGGATGAGAGTCTGTATTTTACGTTCGGAGACAGGATCCTTGGAAGAACGATGTGCCTGGCGGATCTGTATTATGAAAGAAAGGCGCAGGGACTGCCGGAGCGGGAGGATGCAACGTGATGAGATATGAACCTCAGGATACGGGAAAAAGCAGGAAGCTGTGGTATCTGCTGATATGGCTGGAAGTGATGATCAGCGTCGGGTTTTTTGTGAGGAGTTATTTCTTCCCGCAGTATTATGCCTGGATGATGCGCCCGGAAGGAAAGTGGCTGTATGAGCTGTGCGGCGTCATTTCCGTCTGTTTTACTGTGATTTATTTTGCGATACTGGCGGCCGGCAGAGAACGGCTGGGAGAAAACGTCAGTTTTCTGGTCAGCGTCTATACAGGCGGACTGCTGATCGCCGGATTCCTGAAAAATTCGCCATACAGCGGAGCTTCCGCGCTGGATTCTGTTTTCGTGAGGCTGCTGTATGCCATAACGGAGCCGCCGCTGGATTTCTGGAGCTTTTTCCGTTCGCTGTTCCCGGATCCGTATGGCATGGTTTTTCCCTGTATTTCCGTGGGCTATTGTCTGGCGGCAGGAAATCTGATGATAAATCAATATGAAGAGATAAGAAAAAATCGCCTGAACGTCCTGCTTTCTTTCTGCTATGCTGCGGGTATCTTTTGTCACCGGGAATATCTGAATCCTGTGCTGGACGCGCTTCGGATCGGAGTGGGAACCCTTTCTGTACTGGTCTGGATCCTCGAGATGATAAGACTGCGGAAAAACAGAAAGGTCCTTGAAAAATTTCAGATTTTCTGGCTGATCGTCCTGTACCTTGTGATTCTGATTCTTGTGGGCGGGCTTCCGCCGTTTGACGAAGACAGTCTGGCGGGACAGCTTGGCGGTGTGACGATACTCCGGCCTTTGACATGGCCTCTGTTCCTGTCAGGGCGGATTTCGTATGCGGCAGGGACAATCCTGTATCTGTCGCTGTTAGCCGGCATGAATCTTCTGTGTCTGCTGCTTCGCCGCAGAAACGGAAAAGAGAGCCTTTTTCCTGTCCTGGAGCTTTCTGCCGGGATGCCAGGACAGGCAGATAGAAGGCGGGAAAAAGCAAAGAAGATTCTGATCGCCGCCGTGGTATGCCTGGCGTATCTTCTGATGCGGACGGGCCTGAAATATGCGCTGGACAGAAGGGCGGCCGCCACCGCGGGTTTTTGGGGATCTCCGGAAAGAGAGACGGCTGCTGCCGCGGTTTTTGGGGGATCTCCGGAAAGGAAGACGGCCGCCGCGGAGCTTTTGGAATCTCCGGAAAAGGAGACATACGGCGGCGAGCCGGCAGAGGAGGATCTGCCGGAAGCGCTCAGAGAGCAGTATCAGGAAAATCTGCGGGAATCCGCCCGGGAAGAGGAAACGGAAACGGCTGTCCTGCCGGAGACGGGACAGGAAATGGGGGAAGCCGATGAGGCTTATCTGCGGATCGAAGAGGGATACCGGGCGGTATATGAGCAGGTCTTTCAGGACGGCGGGTACGAGTTTACGGAAAGCTCTGACGCGAAGGGGAATCTTAGGGTGATCCTCTCCGAAACCGATGAGGCGGTGGAATATCTGATGTACGACCGCGAGTCGGAGAATGGGGAATGCGGCCTTTACGTGTATTTTTATGTGGAGAAGGGAGAAGACGGCTCATGGTCGCCGGACAGTGCGCAGATCCGGGACATATATGCCTGGGTCTATGATACGGATGAGGTGATAAGCAGCAGGAAAACGGGATGGGGAGATCCGGGCAGCGAGGCATACCGGAACGCAACCGGAGAATAGGAGGAGCGGGCCGGAGCCTTTCCGGGCGCTTCACTCTGCGCCCGGATCCTGCAGCCGGATCTCACAGGGGATGAGATCGTCCTCATAAAGGCCGAAATCCACCTGTGTGATCGCATACCGGCCATCCTGCAGGGCGTATTTCAGCGTGACATATCCCAGATTGACGACAGGGGAAATATGGATATGGACCTCCGCGTACAGCTCGTCATTCACCAAAGCATATTTCACGATCCCGCCGTAGCCGGCTTCTTCATACAGGTTGTCGGGATCGGTTTCCCGCAGGTCGAAGGTCATGTCCCGATCCGGAAGCGACAGGGTCGCGATCCCGCCGCTTACCCGGCTGGTCAGATGGGAATCCAGCCAGTCAAGGGGAGATTCGCAGGGGATTTCTTCCATTTGGATAAGATCGATCACATGCAGGTCCATCAGAAACATGCCGGTTCCTTCGCCGGTCACCAGGATGACGGCCGCTTTGGAAGCGCTGTCAAAGGGCAGAAGGGATGGCGGAAACATGAAATTCTGATTCAGCGTGCTTCCTGATATGGGAAGGCTCTGTCCTTCATACCGGACCGAAAGGCCGCGGTAGGAATCAGACGTGTTTTGAGAGGCGCACAGCTGAAGATCCAGTTCCGGGTCGGAAAGGATAACCTCGGCGGCTTCCGCTCCTTCGGCGTCTGTCGCGGAAAGCGGCGCGGGGGCGCTTCCCTCTTCATCGGAAGGCGGAAGGGAGGAGCGTTCTTCTTCATCGGAAGGCGAAAGAACGGAGCTTTCCTCTTTTTCAGAAGGAGGAAGGGATACTTCGTCCTTTGCGGTTCCGCAGGCGGTCATGAAAAACAGGGCGCATATGGTCAGGACAAAATATATTTTTCGCAGCATAGGATTCGAGCGTCCCCCTTTCTGAACGGCGCAGCCGGCATTCCCGGCGGCAGGTATCTTTGAATCTTCATTCCGGAGCGTGAAACAATAAGCCGTCGGGCTGATTTCTTACACTATAATACATCAGGAAAGCCGGAAAAGAAACCGGCTGTCAGATTTTCGTATCAGAGGGACGGTTTTCCCGGCTCCTTTTCGAGGAAGCAGGAATAATTTCTCAAAATGTGCGGCGCTTATTGAATCCTGCGCAAAGATATAGTAAAAAGATAGGTGAGAGAAAATTTTAACTGCCGGAAAGACGGCTGAAAAGGAGGGCAACATGAAAGTCAAACGGGCAGCCAGCATTCCGCTGGTTCTTCACGATCCTTATTTTTCCATCTGGTCAGGCGCGGATCATCTTTATGACGCCGATCCGGAGCACTGGTGCGGCGCGCGCCAGCAGATGCGCGGTTATGTGACCGTGGACGGGACGGTTTCCTGTTTCCTGGGGGACCGGGAATATCATGAGGCGATTCCGCAGAAGGAGGTCGAAGTCACTCCTACGTCCACGGAGTATCGGTTTGAAAATGAGAAGATCATCCTGACAGTGCGGTTCACGTCGCCGCTTCTGGCGGACGATCCGGTGCTGGTGTCCAGGCCGTGCACCTATGTGGACTTTGCCGTGGAAAGAAAAACAGACTGCGAGGTGCATGTGGATTTTCTGGCTTCCTCCGATCTGGTTCAGAGCAGAAAAGAGCCTCTTGTGGGGGGAACCGGAAGCCGGGAGAAGACGGAAGGGGAGCCGGCCTTTTCCTATGCCTGGATGGGGAACGCGTTCCAGCGGCCGCTGGGAAACAGCGGAGACCATGTGACCATCGACTGGGGATATGCGTATCTGGCAGCGGAAGAAGGGGAGCTTTTCTATGATGAAAAGAACGGAAATCTGCGCTGCCGGCTGAGCCTCGGAACAGAAAAGCGCAGGGCAGGGCTTGTGATCGCCTATGACGATCTGCTTTCCATCAACTATTTCGGACAGTGGAGAAAGGCGTACTGGACCTTACGGTATGCGGATATCCTGGAAGCGGTCGGGGCCAGCCTTGCGGACCGGGAGGCTGTGCTCGCGCGGGCGGAAGCGCTGGATGAGGAGCTGGTCCGGAAAGCGGAAGAGGCGGGAGGAGAGGACTACGCCCTTCTGTGCTGCTTCGCTTACCGGCATGCGTTCGCGGCCCATAAGCTGATCACGGACGAAGAAGGGAACCTGATTTTCCTTTCCAAGGAAAACGATTCCAACGGCTGCATCGGCACGGTGGATGTGAGCTATCCTTCCGTACCGCTTTTCCTGCTTTTTGACACGGAATATGTGAAGGGCATGCTGCGCCCCGTGTTCCGGTTCGCGGACTGCCCGGTGTGGGAGTATGATTTCGCGCCCCATGATGTGGGCAGATACCCTTACGCCTGGGGGCAGGTATACGGGCTTTCCTGGGAAAAGAGAAGGCAGTATTCGGGAGAGCAGGGAGCGGTTTATCCTCCGCTTTACTTCTGGCCGGCGGGAAGCGATATCTATGACCACCGTTATCAGATGCCCGTGGAGGAATGCGGCAACATGCTGATCCTCACGGAAGCCGTGTGCATGCTGGACGGAAAGGGAGATTTCGCGGCGCCGTATATGGAAACGCTGAAGCAGTGGACGCAGTATCTGATCCGCTACGGGGCCGATCCGGGAGAACAGCTTTGCACGGATGATTTTGCCGGACATCTTTCCCATAATGTGAACCTGTCCGCCAAGGCGATCCTCGGCATCGAGGCGTATGCGCGGCTTGCGGGACGGTTCGGACGGAAGGAGGAAGCGCAGGAATATCACCGGCTGGCGCAGGAGATGGCGGCGGACTGGGAGAAACGGGCCAGGGCGGACGGCCATTATGCGCTGGCCTTCGGAAAACCGGACAGCTGGAGCCTGAAATACAACCTGGTCTGGGACAGATTCTTCGGAAGCGGGCTGTTTTCCGATGAGGTATACGAGAAGGAGCTGGACTGGTACGTGAAGAAGACCAATGAATACGGCGTGCCGTTAGACAGCCGCAGGGACTATACCAAGAGCGACTGGATCCTCTGGTGCGCGGCCATGGCGAAGGACAGGGAGACTTCGCAGAAGCTGATCGCCCCGGTGGCGCATTTCCTTCAGAATACAGGAAGCCGCGTCCCGTTTTCCGACTGGTACGAGACCGTTACGGGAGAATACTGTCATTTCATCGCGCGGAGCGTGCAGGGAGGGCTGTTCATGCCCATTCTGATGAGAGAAAAGTCCGAAGCGGCGGCAAAGGAATGACAGGAAATGATAATCAGCCGGAGAAAAGAAAATGGAAATCAGAGGGAATGGTAAGATGAGGAGCGCGGTATTTTACGGGAGGCATGATCTGCGGACAGAGGAGCATGAGATGCCTTCCGTCGGGCCGGAGGATGTGCTGATACAGATCAGGGCCTGCGGGGTCTGCGGCACGGACGTGCACATTTATGAAGGGGATAAGGGTGCGGCGGAGGTGACTCCGCCGACCATCCTTGGGCATGAATTTTCTGGAATTGTGGTGGAAACAGGCGAAGCGGTTTCTTCCGTGCGGCCCGGCGACAGGGTGTGCGTGGATCCGAACTGCTACTGCGGAAAATGCGGCTTCTGCCGGCAGGGCATCCCGCATTTCTGCGAGCACATGATCGGGTACGGGACCACGGTAAACGGAGGCTTTGCGGAATACTGCGCGGTCCGGGAAAGCCAGGTTTACAGGCTGGGGGACCATACCAGTTTTGAGCAGGGGGCGATGACGGAGCCTGTCGCCTGCTGCCTGCACGGGATAGATCTGTGCGATATCCGTCCGGGGCATCAGGTGGTGATCATCGGCGGAGGGATGATCGGCCTGCTCATGCTCCAGCTGGCGAAGCTGGCCGGGGCGGCAAAGGTCGCCCTTCTTGAGCCGGTAAAGGGAAAGCGGGAGATTGCGGAAAGGCTGGGAGCGGATCTGTGCCTGGATCCTGCGGAGGCGGGCATCGATATCAAAAAAGCGCTCAGAGAGGCGGGATTTACCTGGATCCGGACGGTGATCGAGTGCGTGGGACGTCCTTCCACCATAGAGCAGGCGATCGGGCTGGCGGATCCCAGGGCGGTGGTCATGATGTTCGGCCTGACCAGGCCGGAGGAGGCGGTTTCCGTGAAGCCGTTTGAGATCTTTCAGAAGGAGCTGGAGCTGAAGGCGTCGTATATCAACCCCTGCACCCAGCAGAGAGCGCTTGACCTGATCGACAGCGGCCGCCTGGACGTAAGCAGCATGATCTGTGAGGTCTGCGGGCTGGACAGGCTGCCGGAGATCCTGGCGGATCCCGCATTGCGCGCAAAAGGGAAATATATTATTTCACCGGAGAAGTGAAGGAAAGAACGGGGAAAACGATACTCTGCATATACCCCTTACGGTATGGAGGCGAAGACAGATGAGACAATGCATGGATTCGGAAAACCTGCACCGCAGGCTGAAAAAGATCATCGGCCAGGTGCAGGCGATCGACCGGATGATCGATGAGGATATTCCCTGCGAGGATATCCTGGCGCAGATCAATGCCGCGAAATCCGCGCTGCACGGGTGCGGAAAGGTGGTGCTCGAGGGCCACATCCGGCACTGCGTCCGCGACGGGATCGAGCATGGGGATGCAGATAAGACCATCGAGAGCTTTACCAAGGCGGTGGAGCGGTTTTCCAATATGGGCTGAGGGTAACAGTTCAGCCAGGTCTGCGCATTTACTGCGCAGACCGTACGAAAACGTATCGGCAGAAAGCATCCGGCCCATCGCGAAGCGATGGGCCGGATGCTTTCTGCCGAAGGCTGAACTGTTACGGCTGAGGCGGTCTGCATTTTCCCTTGACAGGCAGTATCTGTA
>DXDD01000045.1 GCA_019115665.1 Candidatus Eisenbergiella pullistercoris
AGACGGACATAATTGACAAGTTCGGTTTTGGGATCTTTGACAGAGGTGAACCTGCTTCTGAACCTCAGATATTCATCAAAGGACAGCGTAAAAATACGAAATGAAACATATCTGCCGGTGAGATAGGTGGATATTTCCGAGGACATCATCCGGGAGTTGGATCCGGTTACATAGATATCAACATCAAAATCCGACGCCAGTGAATTGACAACCTTTTCCCAGCCTCTGATTTCCTGGATCTCATCCAGAAATAAATAGGTTTTCCCATCTGGTGAGAGTCGTTCTTTTAATTGCGCGTACATCTGCTTCGCCGTCATGTCTTCATATTCCATGGAATCGTAGCGGCAGCTTATGATGCGTTCTGCGGGAATCTTCCGCTCGGTTTTCAACTTTTCCATGATCATCTTCAATATCGTTGATTTTCCGCTGCGGCGCACTCCCGTAAGTATTTTTACAAAGGGAGTATCTGCATATGGCATGATCCTGTCCACATATAAGGGTCTGTAAATCATCATGATCACCTCCTTCTACGAACAGGCTATCGCAAAACCCGTTAAAAGTCAATATATTTTGCGGTTTATAACCGCAAAATAATGATCATGAAGAAAGGCTGCGGTCAAAAACGGCCGCCCTGGCAAACCAGTGACAGCCGTTTTCCGAATTGCTCCGGGTCAGAGAAGATTATTTTTTTCCGCGTATGGGCCTTGGCAGCAAAGAAATCCGATAAAGCCCTCTGCGAACCTGCTCTTCCGGGAAAAATTATGCCTTCTCCCCGGCCCGGTCCATATTCCCGGTATCGTCCGCGCAGCGGTAGGGCCTTTTCGCCTTCGCGAACACGTCGTCGATCCGCTTCATGTAGCCGCCCTTGAAAAAGGCGCACTTGCTGGGATCGTAATGAAGGAAATCTCCGGTAAAGGCGGTGGAAATGGCCCGGCAGCCGCCCATGCAGCATTTCCAGTACTGGCAGGAACGGCAGACCTCGTTGTGGGCGGATACCTGCGTGACGGGCATGGTGACCATATCCAGATAGTCCCCGCCTGCCAGGATTTCGGAAAGGGGCGTCTGTTTCACATTGCCGCAGCGGATCCCCATTTTGGCAAAGGTCCCTGAAAGCTGGTTGCAGGGAGCGAGCTCTCCCGTATGGGCGACGGCGATGGTTCCGCGCGCGCCTTTGCAGACCGGTGTGGAATCCCGGTATTTTCCACACTGTCCCTGGACGGGCTGGTAATGGTAGACGCCTGTTGCCGGATTGAAGAGGGCAAACTGCCAGATGTCCACCCGGATGCGGAAATCCTCCTTCACCAGACGCTCCATCAGCTGAAGCATCGTTTCATAATATTCCGTGATCTCCAGACACTGATCCCCTCCGTTTTCCTTCCAGCGGGGCGTTTCCGAGGTGCGGATGATCCGGATCTCCTCCACTCCGAGCCGGTCCATTTCCGCTACCGTATCAAACATCACATCCAGGTTGCCCCGGTGGACGTTGGTCTGCACCCGCACGCGGAAGCCCTTTTCCTTGCAGAGCCGGATGGCGCGGACGGCCTTTTCCTCCGCGCCGGGCCTGTTGCGCAGCCAGTCATGATGGCCGATGCCGTCATAGCTGATCTTGATGAGCACGTCCATCCCGAGAGCATGGAATTCGTCCAGCATCTCTTCCGTGATAAAGCTTCCGTTGGTGTTGATCTCCGCGATGTTCAGCCGTCTCTTTTCGCATTCCCTCACGATATCCAGGAACCGGGGATGGAGCATGGGCTCTCCCCCCGTCAGTGTAATGGTCTGGATGCCGCAGCGGACGCATTCGTCCAGCAGATTCAGACACTGCTCCCAGGTAAATTCCTCCATCATGGGCGCGTTGTCCGCCGCCATGAAGCAGTGCAGGCAGTTAAAATTGCACTTTCCCGTAATGGCCCAGTTGAGATGGGGGAAATAGCGGTTTTTATAAAAACGGGGCTTCTGCCACTCGTCCAGTCTCTCTCCCTTTTCACAGGGACGGATCATCCCGGCCTGAAGGAACCGCTGCAGAAGCGGCGAATCCGGAAGGTCGTGCTCCCCGTCGCAGCGGGATAACAGGCCGAACTGCTCCGCCGTCAGTCCCTGCGCCTGTTCCACGCCGTAAATATAATACGCATAGGGAACCAGCTTCCAGCCTCTTAACGCGACCCGTTCGTGCAGTTTACAGTACATAGCGTTCTCTCCATTCCAAAATCAGTTTTTCTTCGCTTTTTGCATTTTCAGATAAGAAGGGATTCGATCCTCTCCGGCTGCGCCAGCCGGAGCATCTCATAGCCGATCCCCGAAACCCCGTAGAACAGGGAAGGGTCAAAGGCCTGCGCGTATCCTTCCGGAAGAAGGGTGTATTTCCCGCGCTTTTCTGCGCGTTCCTTCATCGAAAAAAGGCATTCTCCCGCCCGGGCTGTCAGCTCCGGGCGCTTCAGCCTGCTTCCCGCCTCCAGCAGAAACTCTGCGGCGGCGCTGTTGCCGCAGCACAGGTGGTCCCGGAAAAGAGTCTTCTGATCCAGACAGGAAGCCAGCGCCCGCTGCAGGTTTTCCTCCGCCTTCCTCTTCCACTGTGTCCCTCCGCCGGCATTCTCCAGGCAGACCAGCATGGCAAGGCCGACTCCCGGCGCTCCGGAGCAGTAGCCGTGCATGGCGTTTACGGATCTGGCGGATCTGCGCAGGTCCGGCCAGGTTCCCAGGGAAGGAGCATAGATCTCATACTCAAAATCCAGGGCGTCCTGCGCGGCGGCCAGGTACGCTTCCTCTCCCAGGATGCCGTGCGCCCGGCTCAATGCCGCGGCGATGCCCGCCATCCCGTGCCCCATCCCGCTGACAGGCCGGCCCAGATTCAGCGTATCCCAGAGGGGAGGGCCTTCCTTTCGCTGCAGCGTTTTCAGGGAAAGAAGCCGGTCCGCGAAGGCGCGGATGCACCGCTTTCCTTCCGGCGTTTCATACAGCTCCTCAAACCGGCACAGCACCAGAAGAAGCCCCGCCGCTCCTAAGATCACATCGCTCTGTTTGAGGCATTGACCGACGCCTGATAGCCCGCCCAGCGCTGAAAGAAACCGTTTTCCGCCCCGGACGCCTTGATGCTTTCGATCATTTCGATGCCCGCCGTCGCAGCGCCGGAAAGCTTTCCCGCATCCCGCATCTGAACCCGCGTGATGTTCACCCGTCTTTTTGAAATGAGCCTGGCCGCCGTCACATTGATCAGGACGGAAAGCAGGCCGACGGCGGTGAGGATGGGACTGTAACGCAGCATCACCAGCAGGTAGAACGCCAGCATGACGAAATTCAGCAGGGAAGGAGCCAGCTGCCGGATCAGAGACGACGCGATCCCTTCGTTGGAGGACTGGCGGACCGCCAGATCGCCCGCGAGCCGCTGGGAAAAGAACTCCATGGGCAGACGCAGCACATGCCACATGAAGGAAGCGTTTGCCTCAATGGCCAGCTTCCCTTCGATTTTCGACATGTGGACGGCCTGAATGATGCTGACCGAGATCTGGCAGAACGCCACCACTGCCATCAGACCAAGCAGAGGAGGCAGCCACTCCGGATTTTCCCCGGTCAGGATCCGGTCCAGAAACACCCGGGAAAATACCGGATTGAGGATCCCCGCGGCCGCCGCGATCAGGCCGGTGAGCACCACAAAAAGAAACGCAGGTCCTGTCCCCCGCAGCCGCTCCTTCACAAATCCCAGGATGCTGCGGCGGCTCCCGCCCTTTTCAAAGCCCTCTTCCGGAGAGAACATCAGACAGATTCCCGTAAAGGAGCGGTCAAATTCCTCCCAGGAGACCGTCACCCTTCCCCTGGCAGGGTCGTTGAGCAGAGCGCCTTTTTTGGAAAAGCCGCACAGCACCACAAAATGATTGAAATTCCAGTGGATGATGCAGGGAAAGCTCCCCTTCTTCCGCAGGGTTTCCGGCTCGTACCGAAAGCCCTTTGCCGTCATATGATAGCTTCTCGCCGCCCGCAGCACGTTTTTTGCGCTGGCTCCGTCCCTGGATACGCCGCAGTCGCTGCGCACCTGCTCCAGCGGCACCCATTTTCCGTAATAGGCCAGGATCATGGCGAGACAGGCTGCCCCGCATTCCAGCGCCTCCATCTGCATGATCACCGGCACCTTTCTGTTGCCCCTGATCCCTGTTTTCATACTCTGTACACCCGTGCCTTTCCGTCCTGTCCGGTTTCTGTCTCCGCTGCTTCTGTCCCCGTCATGAGCCGGTTCCCTGATTCAGGAGAAAGGCGGCCGGATGGATCGAACCGGTCACGATGGAGACCCTGTATACCTGTCCCTCTTCCAGAGCCGCATCCGTTTCGATGGAAACGGGGACGTTCCAGTCGCCCAGGTTCAGCGCGTATACGGCGTAGTCCCCTTCCACGGACGCGGCCGCTTCCTGCTCGGACAGCGGCGTCCGGGCCACCGCGCTCACGCTTCCCGTCCCCGCGGCTTCAATTTCCGCCGTCATCCCTTCTGAAAGCTTTTCAGCCTCCTCCGGCGGCAGATAGCAGACGAGAAAACCGTCCTTTGCGATTCCCGCCGTGCTGACGCTGACCGAAAGGCTTCCCGTCACGCTCCAGACAAACACGGAGGCAAGCAGTACAAAGGCCGCCGCCAGCGCGATCCAGACGCCGGGCCGGGAAATCCGGATATAGTCGTTCAGCTGCTCCGGCGAAGAGATTTTCTCCATGCTCGCCTTTCGGAAAATATTCTGATTCATATGCATCCTCCTCGTTCAGACAACATCTCCGCTTTCGTTCGGACAACGCCTCCGTTTTCGTTCAGACAACGTCTCCGTTTTCTTCCAGATATGCGCGCAGCTTCCGCTTCGCCCGCATGAGCGCCGAAGCCAGCGTGCTCTCGCCGATCCCAAGCCGCGCGGCCGCCTCTTTGTAGCTCATTTCCAGGAAGCAGACGTAATACACGGCCATCCGGTCCCTCTCCTTCATCCGGGAAAGCGCGGCGAAAACCGCGCGGCGGCCAGGCTCCAGGATCCGCTCATATTCCTCTTCAAATTCCACCCGGAACCGGTTTTCCAGACCGGCGTTCTCATCCTCCAGAGAAAGCTGGTTCTTCCTGGTCCGGAAATGATCGATGAGCGTACTCTCCGCGATCCGGAAGATCCAAGTATCCAGCTTCGCCTTTTTCGGGTCATATTCATGCAGATGTTCCGCCACTTTGAGAAAGATCCGGCTGACCAGATCCTCCGTCTCCTCCCTGTGAAGCAGACGGTAATATATGTAATTGTAGATCCGCGGGAAGAATTCCTCATAAATCTCTTCCAGCGCCCTGCGTCCATGATCGTCCATAGGGGAGAAGCTCTCCTTTCCTTCTGTCTGCACGGCAGATTTGCGCCTTCTTTTTTAAGCGCATTATTTTTTATTTTACCAAATCCGCCTTCCGTTCAGGGAGCCGTTTGCCCGCAGAACCTACCATTCGCAGTTTTTCCATTCACATTTTCTCTCTGAGCCAGAAATACAACAGACTGACAAGTTTGATCTGTCATAGATGGGACGCCAGACAGCTTTTATGATAAGAAAAACGGCCGCCCGGGCGAACCTGTGACAGCCGTTTTCTGAATCGCTCCGGGTCAGCGAAGCTTCTTTTTCCCGTGTACGGGCCTTTGCAGAAAAGAAGCCCGGTAAAGCTGCCTGCGAACCTGCCCGCCCAGGAGAAATGCAAGCGCAAGGGAGCAGACATCCTTGACCAGATAGGGAACGGACACCAGAGCCGCCGCCTGCAGAAAGCCCATATTTCCAAGAAAGGCAAACTGCGCCGTTCCCAGCGCATGACAGAGGAAAAGGCCGATGAGGCCGGGGAAGAAGCCCGCAAAGCCCGTCCTTAGACCGGCTCCGGAGGCTGCCCGCACCCTCAGCTGCGTTCCCGCTCCCGCGAAGAACGAAAGGAACAGGAAGCCCCAGAGAAAGCCGCCTGTTTTGCCGACGATCGCGCCCAGGCCGCCGTTGAAGCCGGAAAAGACGGGAACGCCGACCGCGCCCAGCAGAATATAGACAAAGGTGGAAAGGGTCCCGAGCCTGGGCCCCAGCACCACGCCGGCCAGCGCCACGGCAAAAGTCTGAAGCGTCACCGGAACGCCGGAAGGGAGAGGGACGGAGATCTGAGCCAGAACGGCGGTCACCGCTGTGAACATTGCTGTTACGATCATGGATCCGGTTGATTTCATGGGGCTCTCCCTTCTGCCGCCTGGACGGCGGAGTGACTTTTTTTGCTTTTCCTGCGGATTTTTGAGAGAAGCCTGACGGGGCAGGCTTTTTTGACAGGATTCTGATTCTCTGTGAAAGAAGGATAGCATGGGCACACATGGATTGTCAACTATATTTTTAGAACGGTTGACAATCAGACTAAAAGCTGGCTGCATTCTGCTCCGCGTCACCTGCAAAGCATCCGAAAAACTGCTCTTCGCGCTTCCTGCGTTGCGGCTGAAAAGATCAGAAAGGGTGTCATAATCGGCTGAAGATTGACTTTGGTACGCTTGTATGTGAATGATATGTAAATATGATGACATGTACGGTTAAGATCCGCAGAAGGCTCAGACTTAACCGTAAGAATTGCTCCTTATCCATGAGCCAATGCTTCCTTAATGGCTTCCTTTATTGCAACAATCGTAAACTCCCCGGGCACTCTGCTGTCCGTCCAGGCCGGATGTTCGTCAAAGCGTTTCAAAACAAAGCCGTTTCGGAGCACGCTGTTTATGATCTCGCTGAGCGTATATTTTCGCAGGCTGCACTTCGGCATTTTCTCCCGGATTTCCTTTTCAAGAAAACGTGCATGCGGCATCTCTGCCTCAAATATCTCTGTGGAAAAATAATCCATCGCTGGTGTCCGGAATTCCAGAAAATCAGCAATCTTCGTAAATGGATGAAAATCGCTGCAGATCATGGTGCCTTCCGGTTTCAGAAGGATGGACATGATATTCATAAAGGCATCCATATCATGAAAATAATGCAGAACGCCGCCTTCCATAAAAACCACATCAAATCTGCCGCCAAATCGCTTCCAGTCAATTACAGGCAGGAAAGTAGACGGAATATTTTTTCAGCTCTGCGCGCGGATCCTTACGGATCCTGGCTGCCCGTTCGGAAGGAGTCCCTGCTTCCTGAATCCAGAATTCGTATGCGTTATATTCCCATGCAGTTCTGTTCCGAGCGATATAATCTTCCATCCGTTCTATTTCCTTTTTCATGCGGCCATTCAGACCACCACCATCGAAAGCCCCAGCTTGCTGATGTGCATCTCTTCCACGATAATGCTGTCCTTTTTGGCGTGCAGCTCCCCGCTGTCCACGATCTCGTCCAGTCCGTATTCCCGGTTGACGTAGCCGGATTTTTTCCGCGTCTTCCCGTCCGCTTCCTCCCAGACGCTCATGCGGAACCGGGCCTTCATCTTTTTCAGGGCGCGGTAGGAGACGCTGTCCTTCGTCAGGTAGAAGAGATGATTTTCCGGAGTGGTGTCCTCCGCGGTCTCCGTCAGGAAAATGCGCACGATCACCTCTCTCAGCTTGTGAGGAAGGTCTTCGTTTTCCGCAAGCTCTCCGTAGGAGGAGCGGGCGCCGATATAAATGTTGGAAAAATCCTGCAAAACATATTTGAAATCATTATCTGCCATTCGCTTCTGCTTCTCCTTCCTCCGGCTCAAAAGCGCCTGTTTTATCTTCCGCCGGCGCTGTCGATGTCCTCAATGGCGTCTCCGGACAGGTCCACCGCTTCCTTCAGTTCAAACAGGCTCATGCCGGTTTCGTCCGCGAGCTCCGCCAGCGTCACCTTGCGGCCAAGACTTTCGGCAAGCTCCCTTGCCTGGTCGGCCACCCGGTTTACCTTGTCGGCGATCTTCTGTCCCGTCTGCGCCTGCTGCGTATTTTCCGCGATATGGTTTTCCATGGCCTCCATGATCATGCTTCCGATCAGACCCTCCGCCTCGGACGC